>LSLI01000143.1 GCA_001577345.1 Candidatus Gallionella acididurans | reverse complement strand
TCGACAAACTCTTCCACGCCTTTATCCCAAAGCATGCGGGCCGGCAGCACAACCAGCGGAACGCCATCCGGTTCGGGCGATGGGGCATATACCAAAGTATCCACACCGGCACCGCAAACCAGATGGATATGCTGATCCGCAACCCCGAGATCGGAAATTATCGCTTGGTCGTCCTTGTTCTCCACGATCACCGATGTGCCGCGCAACAGCAACCCAAGCATTTTGCGGACTGCGATCTGCAATAATTTTGCCCGCCGGTTATTGGAAACAAACAGCCACCCCATACCCGCCACCCAATTTACTGTGCGTGGCACCCGCATTAAATGCGCAACCAGCGAGCCATACAGCATCGGCTTCATCGCGATGTGATGAACGATATCCGGCTGCTCTTTGCGGTAGATGCGCGCAAGACGCAGAACGGTCGAGAATTCCCGAAATGGATTGGAACCGCGTCGCGATATTTCGAAAGGGATAACCCTTGCACCATGCTGCAGAATCATTTCCGCGTGCCTGTTGGTTCGCGTAACCACAACCACATCGAAACCTGCATCCTTGGCACCTATGATCAACGGCAACCAATGCGAACAGACAAACCAATCTTCGGTGACAAAAAACAGAATCTTCGGGTGGCTAGTCTTCATATCCACCAGGATTCTTTACTTGCCAATTCCATGCATCCCGGCACATTTCCGTAATGCCGCGCTGCGCTTTCCAGCCTAATTCCCGTTCGGCACGCGATACATCGGCATAACACTGCGCGATGTCACCGGGTCGACGCTCCACGATGCGATAGGGCACATGCTTTCCGCTAACAGCTTCGAATGCGCGCACGACCTCCAGCACACTCTTCCCCTGACCTGTCCCCAGGTTGAATGTATGCACGCCCTTGTGCTGTTGCAGCCAATCCAGCGCGGCAATATGTCCACTGGCAAGGTCTGCGACGTGAATATAATCGCGAACACCGGTTCCGTCCGGTGTGGGGTAATCCCCGCCAAAGATTTGCAGCTCCTTGCGCCGCTCCACCGCAACCTGGCTGATGTATGGCATCAGGTTATTCGGGGAGCCTCCGGAGTCTTCGCCGATCAATCCGCTTTCGTGTGCACCTACAGGATTGAAATAGCGCAACAGCGTGATGTGCCATGAATCATCCGCGACAATCAGATCACGCAATATTTCCTCGACCATCAATTTGGAACGTCCATATGGATTTGTCGCCGAGAGCGGGAAGTCTTCATGAATGGGAACACTGTATGGGTCGCCATAAACTGTGGCAGAAGAACTGAATACCAGGGTGCGCACCCCGGTTTCCATCATGGCGCCGAATAGCGACAAGCTTCCGGTTACGTTGTTGTCGTAATACCGCAATGGTTGCGCGACCGACTCGCCCACCGCTTTTAATCCCGCGAAATGAATCACGGCCTCGATGCCGTGCCCCGAAAGAATTTCGGCCACCTTGTCGCTATTGCGTACATCATCTCCATAGAAGACAGGTCGGCGACCGCAAATACGTTCTATGCGGTCAAACACGACCTGCTTGCTATTTGAAAGATTGTCGATGACCGCGACATCATGCCCGGCCATCAGCAATTCCAGGCATGTATGCGAACCGATATAACCGGCCCCGCCGGTAACTAATATTTTCATGTCTCAGCACACCCCAGCAAACATTGAACTCCAATTATGATCACTCCAACACCGACTCGATCAACCTCACCAGGCGCGGCGCGGCCTTTTGCAGAGAAAATTCGTTTTCTATTCTGTGTCGTCCTTCTCGCCCCATCTGCTGCCGCAGCAAGCGGTCGGCTATCAATCTGGTCAAAGCGCTGACCCATTCCTGGTGAGTAGTCGCGAGAAACCCGTCCACACCGTCACGCACGATCATGCTGTTCACCCCGACAGGCGATGCCACAACAGGCTTGCCGCACGCCATATACTGAATGAGTTTATAGCCGCACTTGCCACGTTCGAACGGTGCATCCGGCAGCGGCATGATACCGATATCGAAGCTCTGGATAACTGTTACCTCCGTCGCTTCAGTCCACGGCAACGCCGTAACCGGCAAGTCGCCAAGCTGGTCGGCATTGGCACCCACGGCAACCACCCGCGCCAGGTTGCTCGCCGCAACTTCGCGTAATGCCGGTGCGATCAGGTGGAGAAATTGAGCCGTTGCCGGCGAACCTATCCAGCCTATCGTGGGGAGCGCCTGGCCTCCGGCCCCAGAAGCCGCTACGCCATAACGCGCCATGTCTACCACGGTCGGCAATATCTCTACCCGAGCTGCTCCCGCGTTTCGTGCGCGGTTTGCCAGGTATTCGTTTCCGGCAATCACGATATCTGCGCGCAGCATCACGCTATCGATCTTGCGGCCCAGCAGGGTACGCACCAACGACAAGCGATGCTGGTCATAACGGTGAAAGGCCGCATCATCATAATCGACGATCAGGGGCGCATGCGCCGGGAACAAACCCAGTTCCAACCAGGCCGGTACCCAGGGTAGCATTTCCTTTTCCACCCACACCGCATCAAACCGGGCAGCCCTTAACATGAATCCCAAGCGGTCAACATAGGCTTTCAATACCGAGAGCTTGTCAATTTTGCCGCCATACAAGCTCCGGACATAGTCATCGCCAAATAAAGGCGCGAGCGTCACATCGATACCCGCTTCCTGCAGATAAGGAAGGTACTGATACAGGCGCAAACGGCTGCTTGAACCTAGCCTCGCATAACGACTGAGAAATAAAACTTTGGGCATGCGTTATTCCGGAGACTCTACCCGGCGTAATCTGTAGCAGACTTCGTAACAGGGAAACAGATAGCAGAAATTTTCTTCGTACAGCTCTTTCATGTAATCGCATGAATTGAAAATCGAGCCGATCAGTTTTTTGAGTGCATGCCTGACATAGAACGGGGGGAACGATTTGAATTTCAGATCCACATGCTCGAGCCGGAACCGGAGTTTCCCCTGGTAAGTAGGCACCTTGCGGCGCAATGGAGAGCCGGTCGAAAAATAACTGAACGTGTAAAGCCCGAAAAAATTGCGGTGCGTCGGGTCGGAATAAAAATGCGGATTGGAAAAATGGGGCGCGATAAACTCGACCAGACCGCCGGTCTTGACCACACGCGCCAACTCTTCAAGCAACCGGCTGACACTCTCCACATGCTCAACAAAATGGTAGCTGTACACCCTGTCTACGCTGCCCACAGGAAATTGAGCAAGTACCTCGTAGATATCCCCGACGATATCGACACCCGGATAGTCGAGCGCATCGATCCCGAGCGCATCGGCATGCCGCTTATTCGGCCCGCAACCCAGCTCGATCGCCACAGGCACATCGAACTGCAACCGGAGCAGCGCATTGCTTTTATCCCTGATTGCCATTTTTTCCCCTGCCCATCAAATATCCGAATAGCTTGCCATAACCGCCGAGTGTCTCCCTCATTTGGGATGACGACAGCGCAAGCACCGCCACACTGACTCTTGTACCAAATTCCACGAATATGGTAGTGATTATCAAGCCTATATTGTCGGCCGCCGAAAAATGTTTCTTCCCATACTGCAATCTGCTTCTCAAAGAGTAAAACAAGCGCGCCGCTTTCACTGCATCGGTGCAACCGCCGCCCTTGTGAAAAGCCGTTGCCCCGGTCAACAAATAGGAACTGTAACCCAGCCGCTTGGCACGCAAGGAAAAATCCACTTCTTCGAAATACACGAAGAAACGTTCATCAAATCCGTTCAGTTTATTGAACAGCTCGGCTCTTACCAGAAAAAATGCACCGATGACCTGGTCCACCACACCGCCATTTTTACATTCAATGCCGCTCATCAAATGTCTGGGAAACACTCGCGGAAACAACTTCGAAAGCCCGGTGGCAGCCCCTAAAAATATTCGCGCGGATGGAAATCGTGCGCATGAGGTTGAATAAGACCCCTGCTCATCGAGCAACTTGATGCCGCAGATGCCGATCGAGGCATTATCTTTTCGCTCCATAAATTCGATGGGGCGAGTCAGTGAATCTTCAAACAGTACTGTATCCGGGTTGAGGAACAACAGGTAATCCCCTTTAGCACGTGTCGTCCCCTGATTGCACGCGGCGGCAAATCCCCTGTTGATGGAATTGCGAACAACTGTGACCGGCACGCCCATCTTTTCAATTCCATCCAAAGAGTCGTCCTTGGAGCCATTGTCCACCACCACCACTTCAGACAGAATAAAACCGTCATGGCTTGCACGCCCGATCGATGAAATACAATCGCGCAACTGTTGACCCGCGTTCCAATTGACGATGATGATCGATATGACCTTCCCTCGGTTTTTCGTCTTCCAAGAGGTGGGTTTCATGCTACCAGTTTTTCCTGCTGTTGAGCTATGAGCCAGTCACTCAAGAACTGCATCGGTGATTTGTAGCCCAGCGTCGAGTGCAGCCGCTTCCGGTTGTAAAACACCTCGATATATTCAAACTT
>LSLI01000142.1 GCA_001577345.1 Candidatus Gallionella acididurans | reverse complement strand
CGAGGGGCGCAAGCTGAATCCGGAAGAAGAGGCCTACTACGATCTGCCGCAACGTTCCACTGAAGCGGCCAGTCTCTATGAACATTGCGTGCGTGCCATCAAGCATGGCTTGCGCTTTGGCGCCCATCAATTGCCGCTGATCGGTTGCGGTGACTGGAACGACGGCATGAACCTTATTGGTCGCGATGGCAAAGGCGAAAGCGTCTGGCTGGCGTGGTTCCTCTACGACAACCTGCAGCAGTTCTCATTCCTCGCGCGCAGTCGCAACGACGCAACCACTGCCGAACTCTGCAAGTCAGAGGCCGCAAAATTGCTCACCAACATCGAAGCCCACGGCTGGGATGGCGAATGGTATCGGCGCGCCTATTTTGATGACGGCACCCCGTTGGGATCGGCACAGAACGACGAATGCCGGATCGATTCCATCAGCCAGAGCTGGGCAGTCATTTCCGGCGGCGGTGATCCTGTTCGCGCACGTGAAGCGATGGCTGAGGTAGATAAGCAGCTGGTGCGCCGCGATGCGCAGTTGATTCAATTACTCGATCCACCCTTCGACAAATTTGCTCTTGAACCGGGCTACATCAAAGGCTACGTTCCTGGAGTCCGCGAAAACGGCGGCCAATATACGCACGCCGCCATCTGGACCACTACCGCATTTGCCATGATGGGCGACGAGGAACGTGCATGGGAACTCTACGCCATGCTCAACCCCATCAATCGCGGCAGCCAGCCGGAAGAGAGCGAACGCTACAAGGTAGAGCCCTACGTTATGTGCGCAGACATCTACGGCGCTGCACCGCACACCGGGCGTGGAGGATGGACCTGGTACACCGGCGCAGCAGGCTGGATGTATCGGCTGACTTTAGAAACCCTCCTGGGACTGAATCTGGAAGGCGATCATTTGCGCATCGCGCCCTGTATCCCCGCGCACTGGAACGAATACAAGATCCACTACCGTTACCGCGACACCTTCTACCACATCATCATCAAGCGGGTTGGCAAGCAGTCAGGCAGCACGATCAATGTGACGATGGATGGCATCATCGTAGGGGGCGCAGGGCAACCGCAAGGCATGATCCCGCTTAAAGATGATAGCCGCGAGCATCACGTCGAGGTGAATTTGAGCTAAATACTGTTAAATGTAAGCTACAACGCACTCATACCAATGGGAAATGAAGGACCTCTGCTCAGGCGCGAGCGTCCTCTCGGAAAACGATCAAATCATCATTCCGGCATTGTCTTTTTATTGGCTGGCCGATTAATCTCACAGGAACAAACCATGATCACGAAATGCCTTTTCCAGGTGGCCCGGTATCAGAACAGGCCGCGGTTTAGCGCGATATGCACTCCGATACTGGCTGCATAGCCGAGTGCAATCGCCGGTGTCCATTTGAGGTGGCCGAAGAAGGTATAGATGCCGCGTGCTTGTCCCATCAGTGCGACGCCAGCAGCAGAACCAATCGAGAGCAACGATCCACCTACTCCGGCGGTCAGCGTCACCAGCAACCACTGACCGACCGACATATCCGGCATCATGGAAAGTACTGCAAACATAACCGGGATGTTATCGACGACAGCCGAGATGATCCCTACGGCAACGTTGGCGTTGGTCGCGCCCAAGCCGCCGTAAATTACCTGTGAAATCATCCCGAGATAACCGATGAAGCCCAGCCCTCCTACGCACATCACCACGCCGTAGAAAAAGAACAGCGTGTCCCATTCGGCGCGCGAGACCTTGCGGAAGATATCGAAGGGAACTGGGTTACCGATATTTTCTGCATTTTCGCTGCTGGAGTGCGTTTTCTCGCCGCGTATTTTCAGGTAATAGGAAAAGAACTGGAGCAGGCTCAGGCCGGTGAGCATGCCGATGACTGGGGGCAGTTGCAGTACACTGTGGAAACACACCGCCAGCGAGATAGTGAAAAGGAATAAGGCCACGATGGGCAGTGCGCCGCGCCGCATCGCAACAATTTCTCCGCCGCCTTTGGGTTTCTCATTTGGTACAGCAAAGTGCATGATGACCGCCGGAATCAGCCAATTGACCAGCGACGGGATGAACAGCGCGAAGAACACCCGGAAACCAACCATGCCATTAGTTGCATGAATGCTCTTTTGCCAGACCATCAGTGTGGTGATGTCTCCGAATGGGCTAAAGGTGCCACCAGCGTTGGCAGCGACCACAATATTGATGCAGGCGAGCATTACAAATTTCTTATTGCCGCCACCGACGGCTACGACTACGGCCCCCATCAACAATGCCGTGGTCAGGTTGTCGGCGATAGGAGAAATGAAGAAGGCCAGCAGGCCGGTCACCCAGAATAGCGCGCGGTAGCCGAAGCCCTTGCGGATTAACCAAGAACGCAGCGCCTCGAAAACGTTGCGCTCTTCCATCACATTGACGAATGTCATCGCTACCAGCAGGAACAGCATTAGCTCGGCGTATTCTTCCAGGTTATGGCGCAGTGCATTTTCGACCAAATGCGGAATGTCATGCGACTGGTAGTACCAAGCAATCAGTGCCCAGATGATGCCAGCAGCAAGCATGACGGGCTTGGATTTGCGCAGATGGATGGATTCCTCGGCCATTACAACTAGATAGGCGGTGAAGAACAGCAGCATCGAAGTGATGCCTACCCAGTTATTGGTCAGGTCGAGCCGCTCCGCGCCTTCCAAGGCGTGAGCCAATAACGGCATGAACAACAGGGCAAAGAGTAAGACTAAGCGTTTCATCGGTGGGTATCCTGAATTTTTTGCAACATGAGCCAAGCAGGGCAAACGATCAGCCCAAGCGATTATCAGCTGGATGATATAGCGGGTCTTCCAGCATGTTCACCTCGATCATGCCTTTAGCCTTGTCGAGCAGTTCCAGGCAATCGGGACTCAGGTGGCGCAGGTGCAGTTTCTTTCCTAGTTGAGCATAGTGATCAGCCAATAGGTCAATGGCTTCCAGTGCAGAATGATCCTTGACGCGGGCATTCCTGAAATCAATCACCACCTCAGCAGGATCGTCCTTGGGGGAAAACAGTGCAATAAAATTCTGTGTCGAGGCGAAGAACAGCGAGCCATGCAGGTCATACACTTTCCAGCCGTGCTCCTCAGTGGTCACGCGAACCTCGATGTTCTTGGCATGCTGCCACGCAAACACCAATGCTGCGATGATTACGCCGACTATTACGGCAATGGCGAGGTCAGTCATTACCGTTACCGCAGCTACCGTGATGACAACCAGCAAATCAGCGTGAGGTACTTTCCCGAATAGACGGAAGCTCCCCCACTCGAACGTTTTTTCCGACACCACGAACATCACGCCGATCAGTGCAGCCAGCGGAATCATCTCGATCCAATGCGAGGCAAACAGAATGAAACTCAGCAAAAAAAGTGAGGCTGCGATGCCAGAGAGATTTTTTACCGCACCGTTGGTGACGTTAATCATGCTCTGCCCGATCATCGCACAGCCGCCCATGCCGCCAAAGAGTCCTGTGACCACATTAGCTACACCCTGGCCAACGCAGGCGCGATTTGGTTTGCCGCGTGTTTGTGTCATGTCGTCGATCAGGTTTAGTGTCAGCAGCGATTCGATCAGGCCGATTCCAGCGAGGATCAGGCTATAGGGAAAGATGATTTTCAATGTCTCAAGATTCAGCGGCACGTCGGGCAGATGAAATGAGGGTAGCCCGCCTTTGATGGAAGCTAGATCGCCTACTGTTTTGGTGTCGATACCGACAGAGATCACCAGCACCGAGACGGTCGCAATGGCTGCCAGCGTGGAAGGAATGACAGTCGTCAGCTTTGGCAGCAGATAAATGATCGCCATGGTTAACACGATCAATCCCAACATGGTATACAGCGGTGCGCCCTGTATCCAGCTGGTCGTACCATCGGGAGCGGTGACTTTGAAATGCCCCATCTGCGCCAGAAAGATCACGATGGCGAGACCATTCACGAAGCCCAGCATCACCGGATGGGGCACCATCCGAATGAATTTTCCAAACCTGGCCAAGCCGAACAGGATTTGTAGCACGCCCATCAGCACCACCGTGGCAAACAGATATTCCACTCCGTGGGCAACCACCAACGCCACCATCACCACTGCCAGTGCACCGGTAGCACCAGAGATCATGCCGGGACGGCCACCGAACAGTGAAGTGATAAGGCTCACCATGAATGCGGCATATAACCCCACCAGCGGTTGTACATGTGCCACCAACGCAAAAGCAATAGCTTCGGGAACCAGCGCCAGTGCGACGGTTAGGCCGCTTAAAACATTGGCCTTGGCTTCGGAAAGATTTTTGATGTCCATCGATTTTCCCCAAAAAAGAAAGCGCCGCCCGCACATGGGGGCAACAAAACTGCAAAATTAAATCGGGATGAGGCGGCCTGTGGCATACAGGCGATTGGGGAACAGAAGAGTTACATCGGAATTGCTCAGGCTGATTGTATCGATGCGTAATTATACACGTCGGCTTGCGCACTATTAATCACTAATCGACAGTTATGACGCCAACCTGAACTTCATCTCATATAAATGAGATGCCTTAAAGCTGTCGGCCACCACTGACAGAATCGGCTGGTTTGCGTCAGTCACACAGCTCAATATACTGTCCAAAACCGGTTAATGGTAAGAACAAATTTTCATTGAAGCGGA
>LSLI01000141.1 GCA_001577345.1 Candidatus Gallionella acididurans | reverse complement strand
ACAGGCGGGCGTTCTCGGCATCCGCACGATCACGGTAGGGCTGACCCAAGCCAAGAATCTCGTAGCCTGTGTTGGTCACCAAATACCGCATACTCAAAGCCCGTGATCTAATTGCCGGTGCACCGATCCGCTTCGATAAAGCTGAGCAACTGTTGGCCGTTGTCTTCCCCGGCGAGCACGATCTCGCCTTTGATCGGACGACGCAGCACAACGACCCGTCGTGACTGCGCCCAGCCGGTGAGCGCCAGCGTCCCGTCACAACCTTCCCAATCCTGACCCGCATTGATCCAGCCGCTTTCGCGGAACAGACGGTTGATGTGGCGCTTGACGTTCTTCGAGAGCTAGATAGGGTTGTTGCCGCTCTTCCAGCTCTGTCATCAACGGATCGTTGCCAAAGGCACAGTCACCGCGAACCAGTGCCGGTTTACGTCCCTCGGGAAGATTATCCAGGATCTTCAGCAGCCCCGGTTGGGTATGCTTGGCCGCATGTTCGTTGCCGGAGTGGACTTCGACCTCCAGCACCTGGCGCAGGCCCGCCATGAGGTAGGTGTGATACGTGTGCGAGTGGCGTCCCGGCTTCGTCGGGTTGTAGGAGATGACGGCGCGCCTTCCTACTTGCCGTAGAGCGGCTTCACCGTGGTGTGGTATCCAGGATCCATGGCGCATCCAGTAGCAGGGCAACACTCTCGACAGATGCTAGTCAACCATATAAGCGGTCAGTGGGATTAAAAATTTTCTTGTATCTGTAAAGCTTATGCGAGCACTTCGCCTACATGGGCATGAAATACGGCTCCGTGCGAATGGCTTCGAGCGCTTCATCAAGGGGTACATCGACGAACACTTCATGCCACTGTTCAGTGTGTCGCATATAGGCCAAGTTGAACTGGCGATTGCCGCGATATTCCATGCGCGCAAAACGGACTTCAAAGGTTGGCGATAGCGCATTTTTGAATGGACTGGCATAGGTCCCACAGAAATAGAAATACCCCCGATACCATTTTGTCCAGATATCAATGAGAAAGTTGAATTGCGGTTCGGGTGGCGGCGGCTTGATGTGGGTGGATTTTAATGTGACCACCAGATATTCTGCTTTCGCTCCGACTTCGGCTTTGAGAGCATCCGGAATTGGGGGGCTCGCAGGTTTTGGCGGTCTGTAAACCCATTGCTTAAGCTGCTGCTTCCCCATGACGATCCCTATCAATATTTTCTCTGCTTTGTTGTGTGGAGTAATGGCATGATGCGTAGAGTCAGGTCGGTGGTTGTTCATTGATGAGTTCAATGCTGTTCCCATGGCACCATGAACGCAAGGCTTTCCCAGTCTCACGAGCTTCAAAGGCATACCACTTCTCAAGTAAGTCTCGGTCTCCCAGGAAGTCCTTGAAATGGCCGTAGGCACCTTTACTCCGAAAAAATTCCGCCACGGTATTGTATTGGTCGGGAAGTTCTTCTTCCGCGAAGGACAACGCTAGATTACGACCAAGGTTCAGATCATTCTTGTGTGGAACTCCAATGTACCGATCCGATGTTTCGAGATCGTCCGGGACTTCATCTTCCATTTCAATCCCGGCGGACACGCAGAAGATCGCTCCTGTGATAGGGTCGATGTAAGCACTGTGTTCAAACTGGGTCCCAAAGCTAACGAACTCGAAGGCGTCGAGCAGCTCAGAAAATCTGATCCTGGCAACGGAACGTGCGGATGTCATTTGGCATAAGGTCTAATGAAGGTTCCGGTTGGGATCTTCTGCTTCATCATCATCTCCCCAATCCTCAACCAGCAACGGCTCGTTGGCAAAATCCCACACCATCGAATGCACATCGATGTCGAACCATTCCCGAAACATCTTGAGCGTGCGATTTTGTGGCCACATGGATTCTTCCGTGATCCAGTCAAACAAAAAGGAATCGAACAGGACACGCCAGCGCTTCTCTATCCATTTAACGGAATCCTGTGGGTCGTCGAATTGCGGAATCAGGAAGGCATCATTGTCATCGCGCAAGTCTTCCAGTGTCTGGGGCAAGGGCAATGGATCCGGACAGGCAGTGCTCAGCCAATCGAGAAAAGGTTGCTTGTATACCAGTATCGCAACCGAGCGGTTGAGCACGAATCTTGGATAATCACTCACGAACGAGATCCGCTGAATAGCCAGTCCATCTCATTTATCCACCCGCTCGCGCAATTCTTTTCCAGACCTGAAGTGTGGGACATATTTCGCGGGTACTTTTACCGGATCACCATTTTTGGGATTACGCGCCTGATGTGCCGGACGGTAATTCAATCCAAAGCTGCCGAAGCCGCGTATTTCGATACGCCCTCCCTTCGATAAAGTGTTGGACAGCGCATACAGAATTACTTTGACTGCGCTTTCGGCGTCATTGGCGAGAAGCTGCGGGTGCAGCTCGGCTAAACGTGCAATCAGGTCAGAGCGGATCATGAGAGTTGTCGTTCATATGGAATGCTTTTGATTCTCCCCGAAAACGCAATTGCCTTCAATCACTTTTATGGTCAGATTGGACTGTCATGACGAACTGATTTCGACCCAAGTCACTCAGAACGTATTGCGGAAGTGAGAATCAAATGGGTGTCCGCAGTTGGCACCGCAATTCGATCATTGTAATAGCCATTGTGAAAGCATTGGCGTTTCATGGTGCTCTGGGTAATCGGTGCAAACTTATTCCGCCAATATTTTCACAGAGATAACTTCCAGAACGTCATTTGACTGAATTCCACCATCGTTGGTCAAGAAGAACTTACAGCCCGCTTGAATAGCTGTAGCGTAATGCAGCGCATCGATAAATTTCAAGCCACGCTTGGCTCTCAACTGTGCAGCCAAGTCAAAGGTTCCGGCATCATGCGGTTGGATCGACAAAAAATCTTCCGTGCTGAAAAATGCCTTGAAACTCGCAGCCAGTGCCGGATTGCCGGTTTGATAAGGCTTCACTAATGTCTCGGCAATCGCTGCATCCCCGGTATAGCCGATGATTAACCCCGAATCAATGGCTTCAATGATGGGTGCGACCACCGAGAAATAGTCTGGATTGCGGTCCAGGAAGTACACAAAAACATTAGTGTCCAGGTAGACGCGGTGTCCGGCCATGCGGGCGATTGCATCATCTATCTTTCCCATGAGTTACGACTACCATTCAGGTCGGCTTCAATTTCTGCGGTTGTTTGACCCCAAAGACCACGTGCGATACCGGCGTAGGCCATCGCCGACTCTTTGCGCACCTTGCGGTTTACGGGCACCAAGGTAACAACACCGTTTGCGTAAGCAACTTCAAGCATGTCGTTGGGCTTGATGTGCGCTGCTTCAGCAATGCGGGTGGGGATTGTGATCTGGTGTTTGAGTCTTACTCGCACTTGTGACATGGCTGGCTCCGGTCTTGGCTGGAAAGTAGGAATTAATCCTAACATTCCTACTAGTCTGGTGCAAGTTTGTTCACCGATCATGTTCACCGATCAATCAGGTAGCTGCGCTACGTCTTTTATGGGTAGTATTCTGTTGGAAAACTCTTTTTTCAGAGCGCTAAAAATTATTTAAGCCGCTTAGGCGTGTTGCGTTTCGAAGGATATAAGGGGAGTCCCATTTTGCCTGATCGCTCGTTGTGGAACCTCTGATTAGCCTCTACGATGAAAATCAATTGCGTTTTTCAACGCAACGGCTTTTGGCAGGATTTCAGAGTTTCGAAAAAATAGAGTTTTTCAACAGGATCGGTAGAACAGCGGTCGTTCGCTGGTAAGATGGCGTAGGTCGCTATGGCCATGAAGCGACATAGCCGAAGGGCAGCTTTCTTCCATCAAGATCGCAGGCTGCGACAACCGCTTCGTGCCAATAACGGTCATAGCGGGAGTGACAAACGTGCGATAAACTTCGTCCGTTGTCGGCCACCTAGGGTCATTCGACTACGGCAGCTTTGCGGCAAGCAATCTTGATGTTGAAAGTGTCGAGAGGTGCTAAAACCTGAACCTAATCTGGGTTTGTCCTATGCCGCCTCATCAAACTCAAGCACTTTTTGAACTGGGGGATTCCTCCCTCTGGCTAAAACTAAACATAAGTTTTGGCAGGATTAGAGTATAAGTCTACGCTGGCAGACACAAAAACATCCCCCCTTGGCGCCCGCCGTCGCCAGACCCAATTACGATTTGCACAAACGGTAAGCCCCATGTCTGAAGAAATCAGCGCTTCCTCCATTTCCAACCCCACTGTTGGCACAACGGAGGGTGTCATCGAATTTAAACGCCAGAAGGCATTGCTTAAAACAGGTGCCTTGCAGAACGCGATTCTCAACAGCGCCAACTTTTCGAGTATCGCCACCGACGAAAAAGGTGTGATCCAGATCTTCAACGTTGGCGCGGAACGCATGCTGGGTTATGCGGCAGCCGACGTGATGAACAAGATCACCCCGGCTGACATCTCCGATCCTGAGGAAGTGGTCGCGCGTGCCGAAGCGTTGAGCGCCGAACTCGACACCCCGATCACGCCGGGCTTCGAAGCCCTGGTGTTCAAGGCCTCGCGCGGCATCGAGGACATCTACGAGCTGACCTATATCCGCAAGGACGGCAGCCGCTTCCCGGCGGTGGTATCGGTCACCGCGCTGCGCGATGCCCAGAACGAGATCATCGGCTACCTGCTGATCGGCACTGATAATACCGCCCGCAAGCAGGCGGAAGAAGCGCTGCTCAAAGCCGGCGCGTTGCAGAAAGCGATTTTT
>LSLI01000140.1 GCA_001577345.1 Candidatus Gallionella acididurans | reverse complement strand
CCCTAGAGTGTCGCAAGCATCATGACAATTGGTAATTCGAGGAACCTAGGCCCTTGTTTTGAGCCTGGCTGATTAATTTAGTGGTCTGTCCCTAATTGTTTTAGGAACTGCAGTCGATTGGATGCGCCGGCTATAGAACATGGGACGGAGTCCCCGGTTGTTCTCTGTAGCGCTGCTGTGCTACAGTATGCGTGTATCTTTAACCCCCTGGAGACAGCCATGTCCACAACCACCATCCGCTTGCCGGAAGACCTGAAAGCCCGCGTTGCAGCGGCGGCGAAACGTGCAGGCACGAGCACGCACGGTTTCATTCTTGAGGCCATTGCGGAAAAAACGGCGCAGGAGGGTCGGCGTGCCGATTTCGATGCGGTTGCCGAGGAGCGCTATGCACGTATCGCCTCCACCGGGAAGACGGTTCCGTGGCAGGAAATGCGCGGCTATCTGGAAGAGCGACTCGCCGGTAAAAAAGTAAAGCGCCCGTCAGCCCGCAAACTGGCGCGCTGAGGTGTCTCGCATCGAATTGGCCGCGGAAGTGGGGGATGATTTTGATCGCATCCTCGATCACCTTGCCGAATATCAGGTTGAAAATCCGGTGTTGCGCATCAGGGAAATCATCGAGGCGCTAAACGTGCTTGAGCACAATCCCCTGATTGGCCGCCCCGCAAGTAACGACAAGCGAGAACTGGTGATCGGGCGCAGTTCGCATGGCTATGTGGCCTTGTACCGTTACATCGCCGAAATCGACACCGTGTTTGTACTTGCCGTGCGCAGCCGGCAGGAAGCGGGTTATACGGGGCTTTAATGACCCTGAAAACCTGCACCGGCAAAAGGAATCGATGGCGCCGTGCCACCCCTTCCGGTTTTATTGATCATTACCAAAACAATTCGACTCCGGCACATTGGTTTGATCAATGGTGCAGCGCTTTATCCAGGGAATGGAGAAACTTCTCGGCATCGTGTTGTGTGACGTGATATTTCACGGTTGGGCCGGTTACCAATTTGGCACAGGAGTTCACCAGTTCCATGACGATAGGATATTTGCCGATGGCGATGGCTTCTTTTAGGGCGGTGAGTCTATTGCCCGCGTCTTCCAATGTTAAGCAGAAGTGGTGCGCGTCATCGGTGATGCTGATGCTTTTGATGCCTTCGTGAGTAACCACTTGGCAGTGGAACCGTTTCTTGGACATTCTCATCTCCTGTGGTGCTACAAGGCGTGCGAATGCGCGGCAGTCTGCACCCCGACACCTTGTGTGTCAAACCGCGTCAGGAGCGTTGCTTTATGAAATGGATGTCAACAAATTCGTAGGAGCGGGCCATGCGGGTGCGCGGACATAACCAGCCACTTGGCTGTCGTCTTTTGACAGCCTAGTGGAATGGCTAGTAGTTCCATCAAAAGTTTTTCGTACCCGCGAACAGAACAACAATCGCGGGCATGGCCCGGTGACAACTCTGCATCTGCTTCAGCGGATAGCAGATTGCCTACTTTTAGTGCTCCCACAAAGCCCAACGATGTTTTTCACCCGCATAAAACAGCATCACTTTACCATCGGCGCAGATCGCCCGACGCCCAACGCGGTCAGCACAGCGAACGCTTGAAAGAGGGCAACGCCGACCTTGTGATTCAGCACGGTGTAATCGGCCGGATGCAACACGCTATTGCCCAGCCCCGCCAACGCGGCAACCGCAAGCAGATCGCCCAGTGTATGCGCAAGCAACCCCAGCCCCAGTCCTGCGATCAAGAAACAGCTCATGCCGAACAACAGCACCCGCAGGGGCCCGAAGCTATCCACGGCAAATCCGGCCAGCGCCTGTCCGATACCGGAGATCACAAAAAAGACCGTCACAGTGAGACCGATCCCCGAGAAATCAAGACCGAAAGCCGGCATCAGCCACGGAAACAGCGGCGGAAACAACAGATGGAAGAAATGCGATGTGCCATGCGTCAGGCCGATCACCGCAATGACAGATGCATCGCGTTAAACCGGCGGATCGATTGTATTGATGCCGGTTCAATAATCAGCTGTGTTGTTCAATTTGACAACACATCGGAGTGTTGTTATCGTCTCCAACATGAAAGCTCGCGAATTGTTCAACCGCCGTGTACTTGTCACGGAACAGGCGTTTGCTGAGCTGGTGCTTTGGGAAGTTCCCGAGCCGCTTTCCGGCAGCAAACATCGCTATAAATACCGGCTGGCATTTGTGGTGGCGGGGGCATGTGTACTGCGTTACGACAACGAGGCGGGCAAGGGCGACCACAAGCATGTGAGCGGCAGGGAAGTGAAATACCGCTTTGTATCGGTGGACAAGCTGGTGGCGGATTTTTTTTTAGATGTGAAGAGGTGGCGCGATGAAAACAGTAACGATTGATGTACGACCATTGACGGACACGCTGGGCGATTTCACGCAGGCATGGAAGAGCGGCAAGCCTTCCGCGCCGCGTATCAGCTTTGCATCGCCCGAGCTGATGTTCAAGGTGTTGTCCGGCAAACGCTGGGAACTGCTGAACACGATGACCGGCGCGGGTGCCATGTCCATCCGCGAGGCCGCACGGCGCGTGGAACGCGACGTCAAAGCCGTGCATGGCGACGTAACCGCATTGCTCAACGCCGGGCTGCTGTCAAAAACAGACGACGGCATGATCGTGTTCCCCTACGATGCCATCCATGTGGACTTCATGCTCAAGGCGGCTTGAAGTAAGGATCAATCGAAACTGACCCATCGATTCGCCTGATTGATGTTCGGGCGGTACGTATTTCCACTTAGGTTTTTATGCCTTGCCGCTTTCAGGTTCCTCTCGTACTATTCCCCTGCGCGATCAACGAATAACTAAAACGCATACTGCGGAAGAGTGGCGGCAAAGCCGCCGGACATACCGGCGTCCCCCTTGCGGGGAAAAAGTTGGCGCGAGTTCCTTCAGCATCGGAACGATCAATCAGCAAGTTTGTTATTTATGGGGGATAACATGGTTGCAAGTTTCTCAGCTTTTTCTTTGCACCGGTATGGCGCGCGGACTAATTGCTTACCTCGCTTGAAAAACAATTCGAACCTGGCCCCTTTAGCTCGTTTACCATAGTTTGAAAACAATTCAAACTTGGCCTCTTTAACTTTAAAAAGGATTCGTCATGAGCCAAAATGAAGGAAAGAAAATCTGCGGCATAGTAATGCCGATATCTACTCTTGATGGATGTAGCGAGGGTCACTGGAGCGATGTTCTTGAAATTATCACTGAAGCTATTGAAGAAGCTGGCTTTGAGGGTAATCTTGTCAGTAACGCAGACGATGTAGGGATAATTCAAAAGCGTATCATCCAAAATCTTTATGAAAATCCAATTGTCGTCTGTGATGTAAGTGGGAAGAATCCTAATGTTATGTTCGAGCTGGGTATGAGACTCGCATTTGATAAGCCGACCATCATAATTAAGGATGATAAGACATCCTACTCATTTGACACCTCTCCGATTGAACATATCGAGTATCCGCGAGATTTGAGATTTTCAAGAATCGTTGATTTTAAGTTGAAACTCGCCGAAAAGATAAAGGCAACATATGAAAAATCGACAGCTGATCCCACATACACAACGTTCCTGAAGCATTTTGGTGAATTCAAAGTTGCCAAAATTGATAAGAAGGAAGTTTCTGGTCAAGAATTCATTCTTGATGAATTAAAAAATATTAGGTCAGGAATGCGAAGGTTAGAACGCAATCAATTCGGCAGGGATACACCCTTCCGAGACGAATCGCAATTCCATCAATTTAAAAGAGATAACGCCTTACGTGAAGGACACGATTTCGATTCCTCTGATGATGATTTTGATTACTGTGCAAGAAACATCTCCAGTTCAGAAATAAAGAAGGCTATAGACATGCTTAGCAAACACCCCGCAGTTTTGTCGACAAACATTTTTGAATTCGAACCTGATCACGTACACCTACGAGCACAACTAAGTGATCCAAAATCTAAAGATGAACTGCAAATGCTAATGCGCAAATTATTACCTAAGGTACAGCGCAATCGACATGCCATCAAACTGCAAAATGGCTAACCTTTCATTCGAAATCGACGCCACAAAAACGCGCGTGCCTCCATTTACGTTAGCCATCACAATCCAATTCACGCTATTCCCAAAGGTTGAAAATGCCATTCCAGAAATCTCAGACGCTTAACGAGTGGGTTGTAATGCTAGACGCCATATACAGTGGCTCGCAGAATTACGCGAAAAGTCCTTACGAAATTCATGCCCACCTCACCGAGGTGTGTGGAATATTTGCAAAACACCTCTTCAAACGTAAGGACATCACCGAAGCCGCCAAGTTTTTGCCGAAGATTTTTGCGTGGACTGTTGCGTTGCTTAAGAAGGTGCACCCTGAACAAGGTAACCTTGAGGATATCGTTCTGAGAAAATTTCCGAATTCCTGCCCGTACTGTCTGAAGAAGCCCTGTCTTTGTTGGGATGGCGAGAAGCCAACCCTTCAAGATGAACAATTACGTGACGCGTATTACCAACGCGCACCGGCTATGAATCGCAGCGTAAATGACTTTCAACTGATGTTTAGAGAGATATACGGCACATCTTGGCTGTCCACCTACGATCCCAAAACACAATCCGCTGATATCTCCAGACGACTATTCATTCGGCTCATCGAGGAAGTAGCAGAGGTTGGTGAGGCGCTACGCTTCCATCATCTGTACCCAGAAAACCTAGACAACGAGCTATCTGACCTACTAGTGTA
>LSLI01000139.1 GCA_001577345.1 Candidatus Gallionella acididurans | reverse complement strand
TAGAATGCATATAGCCCGAAATTCATCAATTAGCTGCGACTGTGTTGCAATTTGTTCACTCGAAAATCGGGGAGAGTTTCGCCAGCACTTCGTCCATGATTGATGCTGGCAAGGTGTCCACCTTTCGCGCATTGCGAGCACCGAGATCGAGCACACGGGGCTGATCGCAGCGAACGACACCAGTTGTCTTGATACCAGTAACGGGGACAGCGAAACCAATGCGACGGGCGAAGTCACCACCGCTGGTGATCGGGCAAACCACGGGCAGTTTGGTTGCTTCGTTGAACTCTGCCGGGGATACGACCAAAACAGGACGGCTCCCGCGCTGTTCCCGTCCTCCAGTCGGATCAAGCGATACCGCATAGATGTCGCCCCGCTTCATATAAACTCACTGGAGGGCATTACATTTCCACACTTTATTTGAACGGCTCGCTTTCGAGCAGGTCCTTTGCTTTGTCTATCCCGGTCTTTCGTTCCTCGGCTTCCTTTGCCAACGTCGAAGCGACCACTTCGATCAATGCGGCGCGTGCGTCGTCATATCCTTGATAGAGCCACGCATTGAACTCGACGAAGATGAATCTGCTCGGCTTCACCGTATCACCCGTACCGGGCGCTTGTCCCTTCTCAGTGGGCCGGGCCGACAATTCAGTGCGGATCAGACGGTCATCGAGCACTCTTCCCCTCTTTTGGTGCGGCCTATGGCGATTTTTGCCTTTAAGCTTTAATTGTTACATTTTACGCTCAATTTGTCTCCCAAAAGGACACGAACTTGCCGCTGAGTATCGTTGATGTTATATTAACCGCGCAGTATGTTTCTTTTAGAGGTGCATATTGAGCGCAAAATATCATTTGCAAACGAAGACACTAGGCCCACGCGCAGCGCAGCTCTTCACTGAGCTGAATGAACTACGCCGGTCTACGTTCACCTTGGCGGATGTGGAATCGATCACCGGCCTGTCGTCGGCATCGGCCCGCAACCTCGTGCACAAGGCCCAGCAACGAGGCTTGGTCACGCGGCTGAAGCCTGGCCTGTACAACCTCGTGCCATTCGAGCTCGGTCGGGCCACTGAGCACATCGACAGCCCATACCTGATCGCGCGTGAACTCGCCGGTGCAGCGCCCTATTTTCTGTCGCACGGCACCGCGCTTGAGTTGCATCGCATGGTGACGCAGCCGACCTTCACCGTGTATGTGTCATGCACGCGGCGCGTCCGTCCGCAGACGGTGGGCGGCTATGACTTTCGGTTTGTTCACATCACCGCGGAACAAGAATTCGGGGTCATGAAGCACTGGATCGACAAGGAGCGCTTCGTGATGATCAGCGACATGGAGCGCACCATCATCGATGGTCTGCGACACCCGGCATTTTCCGGTGGCGTCACCGAAGTCGCCAAGGGCATGTGGATGAAGCGCGACGTGCTGAAAGTCGAACGGCTGGTGGACTACGCACAACGTCTCGGCGTCGGCGCCGTCGTGCGCCGCCTCGGCTACCTGCTGGAACACTATGGCCTGGCCGATGCTTCGGTGCTGGAGCCGCTGCGCGGCATGCTGACGGCAACTTACCAGCGCCTTGATCCACTGCTCCCCGCCGAGGGAGTATTCCTATCACGTTGGCGGCTCCAGCTCAACGTGACTCCCGAAGAACTGGATGCCGTGAGGCTTGGCTGATGATTCCTCAACGCAACATTTCCCTGATCTCGAACACGCTGGTGACCGCTGGGGGACGGCGCATCCCCGAGGCCGTCATCGAGCGCGATTACGTGCTGGCCTGGTTCCTGACCGGTTTGGCCGGTCATCCGTTACGCGACGTGCTGGCCTTCAAAGGTGGCACGGCCCTGCGACGCTGCTGGTTCGAGGACTATCGGTTTTCGGAAGACTTGGACTTTACGCTGACCCGTCCGATCACCCTCGAAGAGATACTGGCGGGATTGAACGAAATCTTCGCGGCGGTCGAAGCCGCCTGCGGCTTGCGGATCGCTTTCGACCGCGAAGACCGCCACGGCCACCAGAACAGTCACACGTTTTATCTGCGCTACCAGGGGCCGCTGCCCGCCGCGAACGACGTGAAGGTTGATATCACGATCAACGAAGTCCTGTGCTTCCCACTGCAAGATCGCCCGATTCAGCGCGCCTACGACAGCTTTGACGACTTGCCCGAAGGGCCGACCGTGAAGGTCTACGCCATCGAGGAGATCGTGGTTGAAAAGCTGCTGGCGTTGAGCGACCGGGCGCGTAACGAACCGCGCGACTTGTATGACCTCTGGTATCTGTTCGGCTCCACCGACTTGCGCGTTGCAGAAATACGCGCCGAACTCGATGCCAAGTTGGCACTGCGGCAACGCGTCGTTGCAGGCATGGAGCAGGCAATTGCCACCAAGGAAGATCGTTTGCGGCGACTTTGGGCCGCCCGCCTCGCGCACCAGATGAGCCAACTGCCGCCGTTCGATGACGTCTTTCGGGAGGTGCTGCGTGCCGTTCGCGCCGCCGACTTGCCGAAGGCGGATGGCTGATCGGCGGCCTGCCCACCAAAGGAAGTCCCATGGCCGATTTGTCCTCCATAGAACGCCGCAAACTGGAACGATTGCTCCGCATGGGCAGCGGCTACGTGCTCGATTTCTCGGACCGCACGTTCAGTGAGTTCTTCGAGGAGCACACGCGCCGTGACATCGATGCCACGATCTACCGCGAGCGTGGCACTTCCAAAGTCAACCGCAATTTTTTCAGAAATAAATGCAACGGAATTCATCCATCAGCGGCGACTGTGTTGCAATTTGTTCACTCGAAAATCGGGGAGAGTTTCGCCAGCACTTCGTCCATGATTGATGCTGGCAAGGTGTCCACCTTTAGCGCATTGCGGGCACCGAGATCGAGCACACGGGGCTGATCGCAGCGAACGACACCGGTTGTCTTGATACCAGTAACGGGGACAGCGAACCCAATGCGACGGGTGAAGTCACCGCCGCTGGTGATCGGGCAAACCACGGGCAGTTTGGTTGCTTCGTTGAACTCTGCCGGGGATACGACCAAAACAGGACGGCTCCCGCGCTGTTCCCGTCCTTCAGTCGGATCAAGCGATACCAAGTAGATGTCGCCCCGCTTCATATCAACTCACCACCCACAGCAGGCGCATCTACCCATTCGCGCTCTTCAGCCGGCTGTGGCTGGGAATAGTCCGAGGCGGCCAGTAGTTCTGCCAGTGTGTAACGAGGTCGAGGGTTTGGATCGACCACCAGACAGCCATTGGTGACCGCCACGCCTACGGTCGCTCCAACTTGCAAATGCAATTGATCGAGAAACGCTGGCGGTACAGCCAGCATGACCGAGCCGCCGACCTTGCGCAGATTGGTTGTGTGCATGATGTATCTCCATTTAATGAGTTATATTTAAGTATAACTAAAGTCGCCTCGAAGCACAAATCTTTGTCAAGCGATTGATAAGGTTTCATCCAGCTTGGCTAACCAGCCTGGACCCATTCTTTATCACGGGCGTGCCGAATGCGTTTAATAGTGCGCAAAGCATCATCACGGTCATCAAAAACCTGCTGTTTCAAGCCGCCACGATGGTTGTTGAGACCAAAACACCGCCGGTAGAGAATGAACGCGCCAAACAGATCCCGGCACAACACCAGGTCGTATCAACTCATGTCCGGCTTAAATTCCAGCCTCATATTTCGCCCCCCTTTCGGTGCTGGCCAACTCCACCGCGCGCCACAGGTTCTCGTCTGATGTATCGGTATAGATGCCGGTGGTTTGCAGGCTGGCATGTCCAAGTAAACGCTGGATGATGTTCAGTGGCACGCCAGCTAATGCCAAATGACTGCCGCAGGTGTGTCGCAGCCAATGTACCGTGGCGCGCTCAAAAGCCTTTGCCTCGATATGCCGCCCTTCGTTTTTTAATGTTTGTCCAATGCCGCTGAAAAATGCACGCAGCGATTTGGATAGCGCGCTGGTTGTTACCGCGCCCTCTCCCGTCGCGCTCGCGATAAACGGTGTGGCCGGCGGGTTGCTGGTGATGTCCTGATTCAGCCCGCGATGTGCGAAATAAGTTTGCATCGCCTCGATGACCTCGCTTGAAAGTGGTACGGCGCGCCACTTGCCGCCCTTGCCAAAGACCTTCAGCATCCAGCGCACGCCTATCCCATCAGCCAGCGGCATGGTATAGATGCGCCCTACTGATGCGTCCACCAGCTCGGATATACGCAGGCCGGTTGCATAGGCGAGCGGCAGCACAAAATTCAACCGCGCCGAATAGCTGGTTGCAGGTAGTTGGCGCAAGGAAGTCATCAAACAATTCCATTGCCCCACCGAAAACGCGCGCATGAATTCGACGTCCGGGGTTGAATCCGGGTTCGGAGTGGACAGAGATTTCGACACCGCGCTCCACGGATTGAACGCGCAGTATTGCACTCTCACCAACCACTCAAAAAGATTGCCGACAATCGTTATTGCGTGCCTTGCACTGCTGGCTGAGAGCGCACCATCAAATGGACGCCATGCCTGTTTATGACGCGCAATTCCTTTTGCCCCCAGCCAGATTGCCTGAGCAACACGAAACGGCCAGTCTTGCGCGTCTGTTCTGCCGATCATGGATAACCAATCCCGATAAGCCGCGCAATCCTCGACAGACAGATCTGACATTGCCTTGCCGCGCTCAAGGATTGCCCACAACAAAATTCGTTCGGCCTCTTTTTGGTAGGCGCGCTGCGTGTTTGGGTTGCCCGACTTCGTGGACAGCCACGAATTGATCGCCTG
>LSLI01000138.1 GCA_001577345.1 Candidatus Gallionella acididurans | reverse complement strand
CCAAATCATGGGTAGATTGAGTCCCTTGCGTACAGGTAGTGCGCTAGCTTTGACCACAGGCACTATCAGCATGATATGTGCACTTGCCGTCTTCCTGTTCCCGGACGGGATGATTAGTTTCGTGATTGCGTGGTTTCACGGACTGGGACGAGAACGTGTGCTAGCGTACAGAGAAGTTATTGAGGAAGGGGACAATCAGCTCCGCCGTCAATAGACACAGGCCAAAATTTCCCCGCTGCCTGCTGCTACTGGTCGCAATTCTCAATCAATCAAAGGAGATACACAATGAGTAATCATCTGAACCAGAGCGCGAAGGACTGCATCGCCGCCTGCAACGACTGCGCGACCGAGTGCGGCAATTGTTTCGCTCAAATGACCGGCAAGGCAAGCAAAAATGACTGTCCGGCCTGCTGCATCGAGTGCGCGGCGATTTGCCGTTTGTGCGCCGACGCGATCGCCCGCAACAGTCCGTTCGCCAAGCAGATTTGCAAGCTATGCGCGGATATCTGCGACTGGTGTGCGAAACAATGCGGCGAGCATGATATGGATCACTGTAAGCGTTGTGCCGAATCGTGCCGTAGTTGCGCCGAGGCATGCCGCAAGATGGCCGCTTGAACAGAAAAAGCCGCCGGAACGAGCGCAATGCCAAATCTTTCGGCCGTCTTTTTTGAATCCCGCAATACCTTCAGGGCATGTCCCTGTTAATCGAGGAGTAAACCATGAAACACTCAGTATTGAATAAAGTTGGATCGGCATTTTTGATTATCGGACTAGCCTTAGCGCTTCCAGCCTATGCAGAAATGCAAGGTGCGAATGATGCGATGGGTATGGCTGGGAAGAGCGAACCTGGCACGCAGCAGATGTCTGAGATGATGAGCGACATGTCGAATATGATGAAGGAGATGTCCGGCATGGCGGGAGGCGGCAGCATGAACCCGGACATGATGAAGAAGATGTCAAACCAGATGAAGCAAATGGGCAGCATGATGAATAACATGTCGGGCATGATGAAAAAAATGTCGGGCATGAAGAACATGGATATGACGATGGATGCCGGTATGCAGAAGAAGATGGGCCAGATGCGTAAACAGATGGACCGGATGCACAAGGATATGCCTGCATCACCCGCGCAGAAGTAGGCCTGCAAACCCGGCGGGCAAGCCGCCGGGTTTCTTTCAGCCCCCGCTTTGTTTTTCCGCATTTAAGGAACACCGGAGGAGCTGCGCTTATCGGCAGTATTCCAGTCGGTGCGGACGCGTGCCGCCCTACGCGAGTTGAAAGTATCCAGAGAGGTGTTTTTCAGAAACATTGCAGGAGTAGTAATGAAATCGACCATCATTGATGTGCGCGACCTGCTCTCCCCGTTGAGTGCCCGAGGCGTCGAGAAGCAACTGGACAGTATGGCGGGGGTAAAGCAGGCCGACGTGAACTACGTTTCAGGCAGTGCGACGGTACTGTATGACGAGACAGTGACGGGCCTCAATGCCATCAAGGCCAAAGTACGCGAGTGCGGCCATCACTGCGGCGGTGAGCTTGTGCCCAAGCACATTTGTGAGCCCGAAGCCCCGCTTGACGATATGCGGGCCAAGCCCGTCTCTACTGGCGCCACTTCCGTCCCCGTGATTTCACCCGACAAGGGCGAGCTGCACGCGCACTCGGAACATCGCCAACACACCGGACATGTCGAACAAGCCGGGACAGCGCAACCTGCCGAGCATACGGATATGGACAGCATGAGCCATGAGATGGGCCACGGCGTCGGCATGGATATGCAGGCGATGGCGCGCGATATGCGAAACCGTTTCTTCATTGCGCTGGTATTTGCGCTACCGGTGTTTCTCTATGCGTCAATGGGTATGGGGTTTCTCAAGCTTTATCCGCCGTTTGGGATGGACCGCAACATTTTTCTGTTCGTGCTTGCGAGCAGCGCGATAATCTATCCCGGCTGGCCGTTTTACGTCGCCGCTTTCCGTGCCATCCGAAACGGCGTGGCCAACATGGCGGTGCTCGTTCTTTTGTCCGTGGGAACCGGTTATTTTTTCAGTATAGGCGCCACATTTTTATTCAAGGGTGAACAGTTCTACGAAGCCTCGTCCGTGCTGCTCGTATTTATTCTGCTTGGCCACTGGCTTGAGATGCGGGCCCGCGCCGGTGCATCAGATGCCATCCGTGCGCTGATGGACCTCGCCCCGCCGAAGGCGATCGTGCTGCGAGAGGGGCGCGAAATCGAGCTTCCGACGGCGGAATTGAAAGTCGGCGACATGGTGATCATCCGACCCGGCAATAAAATCCCGGTGGACGGCGAAGTCATCGAGGGCGAATCGCAGGTAGACGAATCCATGCTCACCGGCGAATCCATGCCGGTCAAAAAGGCGGTCGGCGCTATCGTGATCGGTGCCACCATCAACAAGAGCGGCAGCTTTAAATACCGCGCGACCAAGGTCGGCGCAGACACCGCACTCGCCCAGATCGTAAAACTGGTGCAGACGGCGCAGAACTCCAAGGCACCCGGCCAGCGGCTGGCCGACCGGGCCGCGCAATGGCTGGTGCTCGCCGCGATAATCACCGGTCTTGCTACCTTTGCGGTGTGGTTCTGGTGGGTCGGACAACCACTGCTGTTTGCGTTGACCCTGACCATCACCGTGTTCGTGATCGCCTGCCCGGATGCACTGGGCTTGGCCACGCCCATGGCGATCATGGTCGGCACCGGCCTGGGGGCCATGAATGGCATATTGTTCAAGAACGCTGCCGCGCTTGAAGAGGCCACCAAGCTCAACGTGATCATCTTCGACAAGACCGGCACCCTGACCTTGGGGCAGCCCGAAGTCGTGGATGTGTCGACGGCAACGACCACCAACGTGGACGCCATGCTGGCCTTGGCGGCCGCTGTTGAGCAGGGCTCCGAACATCCTCTTGCCCAAGCGATTCTAAAACGTGCGGCCGGCATGCCGACCTCGCCAACTAGCGGCTTTACCAATATCGATGGCATGGGTGCCAAGGCGGAAGTTGAGGGACGCACTGTGCTGCTGGGTAATCGTAAATTGATGGACGCTGAACATGTTGATATGAACAACATGGTTGCCAAGGCTGATGAAATGCAGGAAGCGGGTCGCACCGTCGTTCATGTTGCCCAAGGCGGCAAACTGCTCGGGCTCATCGCCATCGCCGATGCAGTGCGGCCGACGTCGAAGGACGCCATCCAGGCGCTCCAGCAGCGCGGCGTAAAAGTGGCCATGCTCACCGGCGACAATCGCGCTACCGCCGAGCGCATCGGCCGCGAGCTTGGTATTGATATCGTGCTCGCCGACGTGTTGCCGGGTCAGAAGGCTGAGAAGGTGAAGGAACTGCAAGCGCAAGGCAACAAGGTTGGCATGGTGGGCGATGGCATCAATGATGCACCCGCTCTGACGCAAGCCGACGTAGGCTTCGCCATCGGCACCGGTACCGACGTGGCGATGGAAAGCGCCGATGTGGTGCTGATGAAGAGCGACCCTTTCGATGTGGTTGGGGCGATCGCGCTTTCCCGCGCCACGCTGCGCAAGATGCACCAAAATCTCGGCTGGGCGGTGGGCTACAACGTCATCGCCTTCCCGCTTGCCGCGGGTGTCCTCTACCCGTTCACGCTGAGTCCAGAGATTGCGGCGCTGGCCATGTCCGGCAGCTCGGCGCTGGTGGCCGTCAATGCACTGATGTTAAAGCGCACGAGGTTGGCGGGCATACGTCAGTTTGGCGGGGCGACCAAAATAGAGGCGGCTAGGAGATAAAAATCTTCATAGCAATTCCGTTGCGGCGGGCGTGCTATAACCGTTTTTCGGGCTGCGGCTCCCCCATCGCCGCCGCAATTAGTTTCAGTTCGGTGCCGGTGATCACCAACGCGCTACGATTAATCGCGTGAAGCTTTAACTGGAATGCTCGCAATTTAGAAAGGAGTGAACCATGGAAGGCTTATTCTCGTTGTAGCTTTTTGCAGTCTTTTTTTACGTGATGATGCGCTTCGGCTGCGGCGCCCATATTGTGCATGGCGGACACAGACACGGGCAGCACACAGCAGCAGGAGGCGATAACACCGATCCGGTGTGCGGCATGCAAGTGCCTGCCGATAGCGGCTATACAAAGGTGCATCAGGGCAAGCTGTATCGCTTCTGCTCCAGAAATTGCCTCCACAAGTTCGACGCCAATCCGCAACAGTATCTGGGAAAGGAGCAATCATGAAACAAGGGATTTCTTTGACGGCGGTGGGTCATGCGACCAGCCTGTTTCTGACCATCACGTTTGCAGTCTGCGTGGCATTCGATCTAGCTTTCCCGCAGCATGCGATGTACGAAACATGGTGCAAATTGCTGCCGGGGTTCGAGTGGATCAGCTGGCGAAGTTTCTTGCTGGGAGCGGTTGAGTGCTATGGCTATGGCTGGTTCTTCGCGCTGATCTGGGTGCCTTTGTACAATGTCTTCGCGAACCATGCTTGCTGCAAGTGACACCATGCGCTACGTGTGGCTGACCTGGTACAGTGCATTCCTGGTTCCGTGGACATTGCTGTATTTCATCAAGCCCGGTATCGCAGCCAGCCAAACCAGAACATATTCAGAAACAGGAGGTAGCTATGTCCGATCAACATGAAACAAAGCATCTATCCAGAGCGCGCTGGGTGTTCTGTGGCTTTCTTGCGATTGCCGGGGGTTCTTTCTGTTCACGGAGCACCGTGCCCATGTGCTGGAAATCTTGCCCTATCTGTTGCTGCTGGCTTGTCCGTTGATGCATCTGTTCATGCACCACGGACAT
>LSLI01000137.1 GCA_001577345.1 Candidatus Gallionella acididurans | reverse complement strand
CCTTGAACACGAACAAATTGGTATTCGCCAACGGGTGTTCGGACGGAAAAAATTCGGGCAACAGCATGGTCACGGCTGCCAGAGGCAATATCAGCGACTGAAATCCGCCTATCGGGTAAAAAAAACGGGCCACCCAGTACACCAGCAGGGTCAGCCACACAATCAAGGACAGTGCGTTCAGCACGCCAAAGTCAAAGTAGCCCCCGGAAAAAATACCCTGGCCGAGCAAATAACCGTGCAAAGCCAGCGGAATCAGGATCAGATGCCCGACCCTGTCGTGGCTCATCACATCCCCCTCGCCGCGCGTTTGCGCACGCCAGAAATAGCCGGCAAGCAGGCCATATGCGGCAAAGGTGAGCGCGGGAATAAGAAGGCTGTGCATTTTCTTCAGGATGTTTTAGACTTCCCGAATTCTACACCAAACTTGTAAATCAACCATGCTGGACAACCTAACGCAACGCCTATCCGGCGTTATCAAAACCCTGCGCGGCCAGTCGCGACTCACCGAGAGCAACATTCAGGATGCCTTGCGCGAAGTGCGCATGGCCCTGCTTGAAGCCGACGTTGCCTTGCCTGTAGTCAAGGAATTCATCGCGCAGGTCAAACAGGCCGCGCTCGGTCAGGAAGTCATAGCCAACCTGAATCCGGGCCAGGCACTTGTCGGGGTTGTGCACCGCGAACTCACCAGGCTGATGGGCGAGCACAACGATGCGCTCAACCTCGCCGCCACACCACCCGCCGTGATCCTGATGGCCGGCTTGCAGGGCGCGGGCAAGACCACCACCAGCGGCAAGCTGGCCAAACTGCTGCGCGACCAGCACAAGAAAAAGGTGCTGCTGGTTAGCTGCGACGTGTATCGCCCGGCAGCGATCGAGCAACTGCGCACGCTGGCGAAGCAATTGGAAGTGGATTTCTTTTCTTCCGAGATCAGCCAGAAACCGCAAGACATCGCGCTTGCCGCGCTGGACTTTGCACGCCGGCATTACCACGACGTGCTGATCGTCGATACCGCGGGCCGCCTCGCGATTGACGAGGCAATGATGGCGGAGATCAAGCAACTGCATGCCGCACTAAAGCCCATCGAGACCCTGTTCGTCGTGGATGCGATGACCGGGCAGGATGCGGTAAATACCGCCAAGGCATTCGGCGATGCGCTGCCGCTGACCGGCATCATCCTCACCAAGCTGGATGGCGATGCGCGCGGCGGTGCGGCGCTGTCGGTGCGCCAGATCACCGGCAAACCGATCAAGTTCGTCGGCGTCAGCGAGAAGCCCAACGGGCTCGAACCCTTCCACCCCGAACGCATGGCTTCTCGCGTGCTGGGCATGGGCGATGTGCTGTCGCTGATCGAAGAAGCGCAGCGCGAAGTCGACCACGGTGCAGCCGAAAAGCTCGCCAAGAAAATGCAGAGCGGCAAAGGTTTCGACCTCAACGATTTCAAGCAACAGATTGTGCAGATGCGCAAGATGGGTGGCATGTCGGCGATGATGGACAAGCTGCCCGCACAGCTCTCGCAAGCCGCCGCCGGCGGCAAGATAGACGACAAGCAGATTGCCCGCACCGAGGGCATCATCAACTCGATGACCCCGCTCGAGCGCAGCAAGCCCGAACTAATCAAGGCCTCGCGCAAACGCCGCATCGCGATGGGTGCAGGCGTACAGGTGATGCACGTCAACCAGCTGCTCAACCAGTTCGAGCAAATGCAGAAGATGATGAAGATGTTCAGCAAGGGCGGCATGGCCAAGCTGATGCGCGGGATGGCAGGCAAACTGCCCGGTATGCGCTAGGGACCGCCGCATGGCCGATCTGCTGTATTGCATGCCCATTCGTTTCGACCTGCCACTTTTAACCCACTCAAATTCAGGATTTACAGATGACTATCAGAGCCATTATTTTTGACGTCGACGGCACACTTGCCGACACCGAAGACGCACACCGCAAATCGTTCAACAAGGCTTTCGCCGAAAATGGAATGGACTGGAACTGGGATGTCGCGCTGTACGACAAACTGCTTAAGGTCACCGGCGGCAAAGAGCGCATCAAGCACTTCGTTGAAACTTGTTTACCTGATTTTTCCAGGCCTGCCGACTACGAGGGTTTTGTAAAGAACCTGCATGCGGTCAAAACCAGGCACTACACCGGCATGCTCAGCGCAGGCCATATCCCGCTGCGCCCCGGCATCAAGCAGCTCATTCACGATGCCCACGCGGCAGGCATGACGCTTGCCATTGCAACCACCACCACGCCGGAAAATGTCTCCGCGCTGCTGGAAGTGGGGCTGGGCAAGAACTGGGCGGATTATTTTTCCGCCAACGGCTGCGGCGACATCGTGCCGCACAAGAAACCCGCACCGGATATTTATTTCTGGGTGCTGGACAAACTGGGCCTGTCCGCCGCCGAATGCATTGCTGTTGAAGACTCCGAAAACGGCCTGCGTTCCAGCCTTGCGGCGGGAATCAAAACCTTTGTGACCGTCAACCATTACACGCGCAACCAGAATTTTGCGGGTGCGGCGAGCGTGTTTGACGACTTGAGCAACCTGCACGATTTTTACCGAAGCAGCGGATTACCCCTTTCCAAACCGCAGGTTCCTGTTTAGCATCTTGCCGACCGTGGGGGTGTGGCTCAGTTGGGAGAGCGTCTGGTTCGCAACGTGAAGACAGGGATGACAGCAAACCCACGCCAAACGGAAAGTCATTTGATTTGATTATATTTTTTGGTATCCCGCGAAGTCAGTTTTATCACTATGTTCCCGCTTTATCCGTATTTTTTGTCAACAAAAATGGTATGCAATGACTACAACACATGAACAAACGCGCGTCAGATTGGATACCAACTATCCGCCGCCAAAAAGCTAGGCCTTAACCATGGAGGAAACGGCTGAAGTCCTAAAGGTCAACCTTAAGACACTGTGAAACCATCTAAGCCTCGGCAAAATCCCTTTCACTGTAATCAGGTGTGCTGGTCGGGGGTAGTTCCAAAGACGTTATTGCGTGCGTTTTGTGCGGTTTAGACCCCTTTGCCGGGGATGAAGAGCGGATAAGTAAACCTAGAGACGACAGGCCAAAGAGCTCAGACGGTCTTAAGCGGTTCGTTGCGTTTGAGTTATTGCGGCTATTGGATTTACAAGATGCCAATCATCGGGCTGACTCTTTCAAGCGCTTTGGATGGGAAAGTTTTTCCACCTTACGTTGAAAAAGTTTTGGGTGCTTAGTGGTGGAGCGGATGAGGATCGAACTCACTACCTCGTCATTGCGAACGACGCGCTCTCCCAGATGAGCTACCGCCCCATTTTTTCATTGTAATGCTGCATGAGTCGTTAAACAATGCTCACCTTTTACATCCCCAAACCTCGCCCACGATTCGGCGTGGCAGGCGCGGGGAGACTTTTGCGGTTACCTAGCCTTTTCCCCAGGGTCTGCCAGAGACGGCGGTGCAACGTGGAAGGTGCTTGCCCTGGCAATCACCTGCGTTGAGTTTACCGCGGTCGATGTCGTGCGTTATCAAAAATATCGCTCTTTTAAAGCCCCTGCTGGGTTCTATATCCCGTGGATTTATTTCCCTCAAGAGATATATTCTACGGTCTGTAGATGGTGAAGTTAACCAGTGGCACTTCGGCATGAAGATACACATTGGTGTGGATAGCAAATCCGGACTCGCTCACAGCGCCACGGTCACGCCCGCCAATGTCCACGACAGCCAGGAACTGCCAAACCATGCCACATGGCAACGAGACTCGGCTGTATGGTGACAGCGCCTACATTGACCAGAAAGAAATACTCAATCAGCTTGCGCCAAAAGCAAAAGACTTCACCAACAAACGCGTCAGCCGCAGCACCCCATTGACCGATGCCGACAAGGAAACCAATCGCAGGAAGTCACGGGTGTGTGCCAAGGTTGAACATCCGTCCCGTCCGTTCAAGAGCATCTATGGATTTGCCAAGGTGCGCTACCGTGGGTTGCTCAAGAATGCCAATCACGCCTTTGCCATGCCGGCGCTGATCAATCTGGACAAATGGGGATCACCACTGACAGGACAGGTGCGTCCAGCGTAGCAAAGATCAGGGGAACATCCCCTGAATGACAGGATGAAATGCCCAATTACAGATGAAAAATGACTTTTTGTTCAACAATCAGAATTCGTCAACACTATTCCTGTACTACGCAGGTGCTTGTTCGGCGTTTCCATAGATATATTTCTCAAAAAGCACTCGCTGTTCTACCCCCCACTTATGGGATTGTCATGCTGGCAAGACTCCAAGCTGTTTTGGAGTTCAAACCTTGCTTGCGGTAATAATGAAAGTCCCTCATGAACCGTGCGAGCCGGGCAAACGTCCGTAACATGATCACTCCCTTCCATTTCTATATTTCAGTATTGCTGTTAAATTCCACAAACAAATGACCAAATAGAAAGTCGTTAAGCCACTCCGTTTTCAGCAGGGTTGCACTATCACCCTGATGGCATATTCCCCTGAATAATTCAGCAGAACGAAATGCAAATTATTCAGAAAGATGTTGCCTAGCCGGTTTATTGCCAGGAACGGCTGGCCGCAACGGCTGAGGAAACCAAGTTGCGAATTGAATCGCCCATTGTTTACCAGCTGGATTCCCGAAAGTTCCGGCAACAGCTTGGAAACAGGCTGCCAAACCAGATCTTTTAGGCTATATCCAAAGAGCTTTTCGCCAGCTTTGCTGCAATCGCAGATCATGCCGCGTTCGTCCACTGTCAGCATCGGCGGCTCTTGCCATTCGACGCGGGAAGGCGAATCAATATTGCTAGCGACATTATTTTCCCTAGCTGGGTTCATTACCTGCTCCCTAATAATGGCTTGATGAAAATATTTATTATGCAAAATAGAAGTTACGGATGAAT
>LSLI01000136.1 GCA_001577345.1 Candidatus Gallionella acididurans | reverse complement strand
CCATGCCCTTCGAAGAATTTCTCAGCGGCCGTGCGCGTTCCCGAACCCGGTTCGCGCATGATGAATGGAATGTCCCGCAGGCGTGACGGTGCGATGTCTTTTTCCAACGTCAGGGGATGGTCCGACCTGGCCACCACCACCAAGTGATTATCGGCGAAAGGTTCTATGGTGACGTTCATATGTTCCGGTGGCTGGCTCAGGATATAGAGGTCGTCCTGGTTGATAGTGAGCCGTTCCAGCACGGCCTTCCGGTTGCCGACGAACAGAGCGGTGTCGACTCCGGAGTGTTTCGCGCAGAAGTCCCCCAACAGGCGTGGGATTAAGTATTTGGCGGTAGAGACAATGGCGAGCTTCAGGCTGCCTTTCTCCAGTCCTTGGATCGCCGCGAAATCTTGGGCGACGCTGTCCAGTCGGTCGAGTATGTCTCGGCAAGCCGTCGTCAGAACCTCCCCAGCCGGAGTAAGGTATATCTTCTTGCCGACCTGCTCGAAGAGGGGCTGGCCGACGATTTCGGCGAGCTGCTTTACCTGGATGGACAAGGCTGGCGGCGTCAGGTGCAACTCCTCAGCGGCGCGGGCGAAGCTCATGTGTCGAGCCACGGTGTCAAAAATCTTGAGTTGGTGCAAGGTAGCATGGTGGATAGGCATGCATAATATTAAACCATCGTAAAAGATAACTGTAAATATATTTAATTTTTATTGACTTTGTAGATCACACTATTCCTAAGTTCGAGAATTCAACACTGACAGTTACTTCGTCAAATCGGGTAGCGCATTCACGCTGACTTGAACGATAGATGATGGTGTCAGCGTTGGTGACGTGCTTACGCGGGCTCTTGAACGGGCGCCATTCACTACGAAGTGCGTTGCCGGCGGGACAGCGATATTCGTCAGCCTCTTCGGCCCATTTGAAATCGTCTCGCTCAAAAGTCCCATCCTTGCGTTCCGTCTTGTCCCACACCGGAATATGCGGCTCGATGGCTTTCTCCTCGGCCACCCAGTCCAACATAGACGCTGAGCCATATGCCGTATCTGCGATGAGACGTTCCGGTTTAATGTCGAAATCTTTAGGTGATTCCACATGGAGCGTACTTATTGTCTGCTTGGTAATGTAAGTCATGATATGAATGATCGGTTACAGACTTCATTAAACTGTTGCAGACTTTATTTCTAACATCATTCCCCCGCATAATCCCCCGGAATGCCCGCCCGTCATTATAAATCGCTTTAGATTATTTGCTTAATGTGTTATTTATTAAGTATATTTGTTTTTTGTTAACTTTCCGCGCTAACTCTTTGTCCCGTAAAGGTAAATCCTGTTTATTCGCTTGACCATTGGGTTTTTTTTCAATATAGTGGGTTCAAGTGGTGAAAAGTGGGTAAAAGTGGGAGATAGGGCGATGTTTCAGGGAGCAGCACAACTCAATCTGGATAGCAAAGGCAGGCTCGCAATACCGGCGCGCCATCGCGACATGCTGCTCAGCGGTTGTGCGGGCAATCTCGTGCTTACCGCGGATGCGGATGGCTGTCTGTTGATGTATCCGCAACCCGAGTGGCAACCGATACGCGAAAAACTGCTCAAGCTTTCCGCGCTCAATCCAAAAATACGCGCTCTGCAACGCCGCCTGATCGGTTATGCCGAGGATGTGCTGATGGATGGCGCCGGGCGTGTGTTGATTTCTCCGTCCCTGCGCAACTACGCGATGCTGGACAAACGCGTGATGCTGGTCGGCCAGGGAAACAAATTCGAATTGTGGGACGAGGCGAAATGGCAGGCACAGCAGGAGGCCTCGCTGACGTTTATGGATGGCGATTTGCCGGCCGAGCTGGACGGCTTTTCCCTGTGAAAAAACATCTGCAGCACGTGGCGAGTGAAGACGGGGCAGGGCAAAAGATGGCGAAGTGGGTTTTTCAGGGATGGGGGATGGCCGTTGCCGCCCAACCCGCAAAAACCGGGGTTTGCAAAATGCTGAATGAGGGTTCAGGGCCGCGTTTTATAGCAGCATCGGCAAGCGCGGTGGTTGTGCGGGGGTATTGTGAGTGAGGGCTGGTCCCATACCACCGTTCTGTTGCACGAAGCTGTTGAAGCGCTGGCAATCAGGCAGGACGGCATTTATGTGGATGGCACGTTCGGGCGAGGCGGGCATAGCGCGGAAATTCTGAAGCGCCTGGGTGCGGGTGGCAGGCTGATTGCGATGGACATGGACTTGTCGGCGGTGGCGGTGGGCAGGCAATGGAGTGACGGGCGCTTTCAAATCGTGCACAGCAGTTTCGCGCAATTGGCGGAAGTGTTGCGCGAGCGGGACGTGCGGAAGGTGGACGGGATTCTGTTTGACCTGGGCGTGTCGTCACCGCAACTCGACGAGGCGTCGCGGGGATTCAGTTTTCGCTTTGATGCGCCGCTCGATATGCGCATGGATACCAGCGGCGGTATGACCGCGGCGCAGTGGCTGGAGAAGGTGGATGAAACTTTTTTGGCGGAGGTGATACGTGATTACGGCGAAGAACGGTTTGCTAAACAGATTGCAAGAGCGATTGTTGCGGCGCGCGCAATCAAGCCAATTCATACCACGCGGCAACTCGTCGAGCTGGTTGGTAAAACGGTACGCACGCGCGAGGCCGGGCAGAATCCGGCGACACGCACCTTTCAGGCTATACGGATTTATATCAACCGTGAGCTCGAAGAACTTGCGCGGGTCTTGCCAGAGTGTGTGACTCATCTCAAAACAGGCGGACGACTGGTGGTGATCAGCTTCCATTCCCTGGAGGATCGTATCGTGAAGCAATATATGCGTGAGATGGCCGAGGGAGACAAGTTGCCGCGCAAAGTGCCGATACGCGCAAGCGAAGTGCCGCAGGGGAAACTGAAATTGATAGGCAGGGCCCTGCGTGCCGGCGAAGCCGAAGTCAGGACGAATTTGCGCGCGCGCAGCGCAGTGATGCGCGTTGCAGAGCGCAGCGATGTGGCGTAACGGCATTGTTTCGATTGTGCGCGTATGAAGAAAGATATTGCCGGGATTTTCAAGCCGGTCATGGGCAGGGTGGTTCGCCTGAGCCCGGCCTACCAGGCCTTGCTGCTGGCGGCTGTGATGGTATGTGCATTGAGCGTAGTCACTTCGCAACACAAGGTGCGCAAATTGTTTATAGAACTGCAAAAGGAAAAGGAACAGGCCCAGCAAATGGATGTGGAGTGGGGGCGATTGCAGCTGGAACAAAGTACATGGGCTGCACCGGCGCGTGTAGAGGGAGTGGCGGTGCAAAAGCTGCAAATGCAACTGCCCAAGGATGGGCAAGTCCAATTCATACGGGCAGGATCTAACGACGGGACAAATTCGCCAAAATGAATTACGCGGCCAATGCAAGCATGAACGTAGTGGCGAAATTGCCGGGATGGCGCGCCGCTGCGCTTTTTTTTGCGTTGCTGGCAGGCTTGGCCGGGTTGCTTGGGCGCGGAGTTTATTTGCAGGGGATACATGATGATTTTCTGCAGGAGAAGGGTAATGCCCGCTACAGCCGGGTGGTAGAGGTTAGCGCACATCGCGGCAAAATTTCCGACCGCAATGGCGAGCCTCTTGCAGTGAGCACCCCGGTGGAGTCGGTGTGGGCGAGCCCGCCCGATGTGGAAGCGGACAGGCAACAGATAAGAAAGCTGGCACAGATACTCGGTTTGAACGCGGGAGAAGTAACGAATCGCCTGTTTGATACCTCGCGCGACTTTGTCTACCTTAAAAGACTGCTTCCCCCCGACCAGGTGGAGAAAGTGGTGAATCTGAATCTTCCCGGGATTTCATTGCAGCGCGAATACCGCCGTTACTATCCGTCGGGGGAGGAGGCTGCCCAGGTGCTGGGTTTTACCGGGCAGGATGACAATGGGCAGGAGGGGGTGGAGTTGGCGATGCAGGATCAGTTGGCCGGGAAGCCCGGCAGCCAGCGCGTCATAAAGGATAACCACGGGCACATCGTCGAGGATGCCGGCAGCCTGCATCCGCCAAAACCGGGCAGCGATATCGTGCTTAGTCTGGACGGCAATTTGCAGCATCTTGCCTATCGCGAACTGGAGAGTGCAGTCAAGCAGCATCATGCCAGGTCAGGTGCGGTGGTGATTCTCGATGCGCGCAGCGGGGAAGTGCTGGCGCTTGCCAATTATCCCGGCTACAACCCGAACAACCGCGACAACACCAGCAGCAGGGCGATGCGCAACCGCGCCATTACCGATCTGTTCGAGCCCGGTTCGACGCTGAAGCCGTTCACCGTGGCGATGGCGATGGAGACGGGTGTCGTGCGTCCGAACACGATCATCAACACCGAAAATGGCGTATTTACTCTCGCCGGCAGAAAGATCCACGATGCGCATCCGGAACCAAGGTTGACTGTGGCGCAGGTGATCCAGAAATCCAGCAATATCGGCGCGGCCAAAATAGCCCTGGCTATGCAGCCTGAAACAATGTGGCGCGGCTTGTCAGAAAGCGGCTTCGGTGCATTGACAGGCAGCAACTTTCCCGGCGAGGCACTGGGAAAATTGTACGACCCCAAAACATGGCGGCCCATCGAGCAGGCGACCATGGCCTATGGACACGGGATATCGGTGAACCTGTTGCAGCTGGCCCGTGCCTATACCATCTTTGCCAACAACGGCGAATTGAAACCGATTTCGTTGCTCAAGCTGGATGCCCCGCCATTGGGGCAAAGGGTGTTTTCGGAGCGCACTACGCGTGAAATGCTGGGCATGCTGGAAATGGTGGTGCAGCCCGGGGGCACTGCTCCGCTGGCGCAGGTGGCGGGTTATCGCGTGGCTGGCAAGACCGGAACGGCTCACAAGCTGGAGAACGGCCATTACGTCAATCACTATGTCGCATCGTTCGTCGGGGTTGCGCCGGCGTCGGATCCGCGTCTGGTGGTCGCGGTGATGATAGATGATCCG
>LSLI01000135.1 GCA_001577345.1 Candidatus Gallionella acididurans | reverse complement strand
CGCCCAAGGCAGATAGGGACCAAACTGTCTCACGACGTTTTAAACCCAGCTCACGTACCACTTTAAATGGCGAACAGCCATACCCTTGGGACCGGCTACAGCCCCAGGATGTGATGAGCCGACATCGAGGTGCCAAACTCCCCCGTCGATATGAACTCTTGGGAGGAATCAGCCTGTTATCCCCAGAGTACCTTTTATCCGTTGAGCGATGGCCCTTCCATACAGAACCACCGGATCACTATGACCTACTTTCGTATCTGCTCGACTTGTCAGTCTCGCAGTTAAGCATCCTTTTGCCATTGCACTATCAGTACGATGTCCGACCGTACCTAGGATACCTTCGTACTCCTCCGTTACAATTTGGGAGGAGACCGCCCCAGTCAAACTGCCTACCATGCACGGTCCCCAACCCCGATTAGGGGTCTAGGTTAGAACCTCAAACACATCAGGCTGGTATTTCAAGGTTGGCTCCACGAGAACTGGCGTTCCCGCTTCATAGCCTCCCAGCTATCCTACACAGATCTATTCAAAGTCCAATGCAAAGCTACAGTAAAGGTTCATGGGGTCTTTCCGTCTAGCCTCGGGTAGATTGCATCTTCACAAACATTTCAACTTCGCTGAGTCTCGGGTGGAGACAGTGTGGCCATCGTTACGCCATTCGTGCAGGTCGGAACTTACCCGACAAGGAATTTCGCTACCTTAGGACCGTTATAGTTACGGCCGCCGTTTACTGGGACTTCAATCAAGAGCTTGCACCCCATCATTTAATCTTCCAGCACCGGGCAGGCGTCACACTCTATACGTCCACTTTCGTGTTTGCAGAGTGCTGTGTTTTTATTAAACAGTCGCAGCCACCATTTCACTGCAACCCCATCGCGCTTCGCAAGTAAATCGCTACACGCTACCGGGGCGCACCTTTTCCCGAAGTTACGGTGCTAATTTGCCGAGTTCCTTCACCCGAGTTCTCTCAAGCGCCTTAGAATTCTCATCCTGCCCACCTGTGTCGGTTTGCGGTACGGTCTCAATACAACTGAAGCTTAGTGGCTTTTCTTGGAAGCTGGGTATCAGCAACTTCGTGTCCTAGAACACTCGTTATCACGCCTCAGAATTAACCCTCCGGATTTGCCTAAAGGATCTTCCTACACGCTTGAACCGGGACATCCAACACCCGGCTTGCTTAACCTTCTCCGTCCCCACATCGCATTGCATTGAGGTACAGGAATATTAACCTGTTTCCCATCGACTACGCATTTCTGCCTCGCCTTAGGGGCCGACTCACCCTGTTCCGATGAACGTTGAACAGGAAACCTTGGGCTTTCGGCGAGGGAGCCTTTCACTCCCTTTATCGCTACTCATGTCAGCATTCGCACTTCCGATACCTCCAGCATGGTTCACACCACACCTTCGCAGGCCTACGGAACGCTCTCCTACCATATCAACACTCCGAAGAATGTTCGATATCCGCGATTTCGGTGCATAGTTTGAGCCCCGTTACATCTTCCGCGCAGGACGACTCGATCAGTGAGCTATTACGCTTTCTTTAAATGATGGCTGCTTCTAAGCCAACATCCTGACTGTTTTAGCCTTCCCACTTCGTTTTCCACTTAACTATGTCTTGGGGACCTTAATCGGCGGTCTGGGTTGTTTCCCTCTTGACACCGGACGTTAGCACCCGATGTCTGTCTCCCACGCTCGCACTTCTCGGTATTCGGAGTTTGCAATGGTTTGGTAGTCAGCAATAGACCCCTAGCCATAACAGTGCTCTACCCCCGAGAGTGATACGTGAGGCACTACCTAAATAGTTTTCGGAGAGAACCAGCTATTTCCAAGTTTGTTTAGCCTTTCACCCCTATCCACAGCTCATCCCCTAGTTTTTCAACACTAGTGGGTTCGGACCTCCAGTTGGTTTTACCCAACCTTCATCCTGGCCATGGATAGATCACTTGGTTTCGGGTCTACGCCCAGCAACTATCGCCCTTATCAGACTCGGTTTCCCTACGCCTCCCCTATTCGGTTAAGCTCGCTACTGAACGTAAGTCGCTGACCCATTATACAAAAGGTACGCAGTCACGGAACAAGTCCGCTCCCACTGTTTGTATGCATGCGGTTTCAGGTCTATTTCACTCCCCTTCCGGGGTTCTTTTCGCCTTTCCCTCACGGTACTGGTTCACTATCGGTCGATTACGAGTATTTAGCCTTGGAGGATGGTCCCCCCATGTTCAGACAGGGTTTCTCGTGCCCCGCCCTACTTGTCGCAATCCTAGTTCCACTCCTGTGTTTTAACGTACGGGGCTATCACCCACTATGGCCAGACTTTCCAGACTGTTCTGTTAACACAAAAGCTAAAAATTGCAGGCTGCTCCGCGTTCGCTCGCCACTACTTACGGAATCTCGGTTGATTTCTTTTCCTCCAGGTACTTAGATGTTTCAGTTCCCTGGGTTCGCTTTACCCTGCCTATGTATTCAGCAGGGAATGACCCTAAAGGGCCGGGTTTCCCCATTCAGATATCTACGGATCAAAGCTTTTTGCCAGCTCCCCGTAGCTTTTCGCAGGCTAACACGTCTTTCATCGCCTGTAATCGCCAAGGCATCCACCACATGCACTTATTCGCTTGACCCTATAACGTTAAGCCCTCAGCATCGCTGCCAAGGCGTTATCGTGTTTCGCATTTAAATCTTTACTTCTACCCGGCTGATTTAAGGGCCGGGCTTTCGCAAAGGTTTGTGACCAACTCACAATGACTAATCATGAATCGGCTTGATACAATCAAAACCCATTGTTTTTCATGCGCTCACAACAACAGGTCGCCCCATCATCGCTCGCGCGTGAATCACTTTCTTTACTTCTTCCAAATTTTTAAAGAACTACACACCATAAATGGTGAAAGCTGAAATGTGTCACGCTACGCGCTCACTATTCACTTTTCACGACTCATTACTTTTTTGTTTCCTGCCGCCTACCCGATTCGCCCTCAAAGTTGTTGGTGGAGGTTGACGGGATCGAACCGACGACCCCCTGCTTGCAAAGCAGGTGCTCTCCCAGCTGAGCTAAACCCCCCTTAAACTTTACCGACACACCCGGCATCTTGGTGGGTCTGGTTGGACTCGAACCAACGACCCCTGCGTTATCAACACAATGCTCTAACCAGCTGAGCTACAGACCCATAACTTCAGGACTGAGGCCTGAGAAACCAGGACTGAGTGTTCCGCGTGGCGTAGCCCTCGCTTTAACTCAGCACTTAGTCCTCGTTCCTCAGTCCTGCTCTTGAACAACCGATGAGTGTAGGCACTCAGCCTCTGGATTCTCTAGAAAGGAGGTGATCCAGCCGCACCTTCCGATACGGCTACCTTGTTACGACTTCACCCCAGTCATGAAACCCAGCGTGGTAAGCGCCCTCCTTGCGGTTAGGCTACCTACTTCTGCCAGATTCCACTCCCATGGTGTGACGGGCGGTGTGTACAAGACCCGGGAACGTATTCACCGCGACATGCTGATCCGCGATTACTAGCGATTCCGACTTCATGGAGTCGAGTTGCAGACTCCAATCCGGACTACGATCGGCTTTCTGAGATTAGCTCCCCCTCGCGGGTTGGCAACCCTCTGTACCGACCATTGTATTACGTGTGAAGCCCTACCCATAAGGGCCATGAGGACTTGACGTCATCCCCACCTTCCTCCGGTTTATCACCGGCAGTCTCATTAAAGTGCCCAACTAAATGATGGCAATTAATGACAAGGGTTGCGCTCGTTGCGGGACTTAACCCAACATCTCACGACACGAGCTGACGACAGCCATGCAGCACCTGTGTTCAGATTCCCTTTCGGGCACAATCACATCTCTGCGATCTTTCTGACATGTCAAGGGTAGGTAAGGTTTTTCGCGTTGCATCGAATTAATCCACATAATCCACCGCTTGTGCGGGTCCCCGTCAATTCCTTTGAGTTTTAATCTTGCGACCGTACTCCCCAGGCGGTCAACTTATCGCGTTAGCTGCGGTACTAAAGAAGTCTCCTTCCCCAACACCTAGTTGACATCGTTTAGGGCGTGGACTACCAGGGTATCTAATCCTGTTTGCTCCCCACGCTTTCGTGCATGAGCGTCAGTATCGACCCAGGGGGCTGCCTTCGCCATCGGTATTCCTCCACATATCTACGCATTTCACTGCTACACGTGGAATTCTACCCCCCTCTGCCGTACTCTAGTCTTGCAGTCACAAACGCAGTTCCCAGGTTAAGCCCGGGGATTTCACGCCTGTCTTACAAAACCGCCTGCGCACGCTTTACGCCCAGTAATTCCGATTAACGCTCGCACCCTACGTATTACCGCGGCTGCTGGCACGTAGTTAGCCGGTGCTTCTTCTGACGGTACCGTCATTAGTCACGGGTATTAGCCGTAACCGTTTCTTTCCGTCTGAAAGAGCTTTACAACCCGAAGGCCTTCTTCACTCACGCGGCATGGCTGGATCAGGGTTTCCCCCATTGTCCAAAATTCCCCACTGCTGCCTCCCGTAGGAGTCTGGACCGTGTCTCAGTTCCAGTGTGGCTGGTCGTCCTCTCAGACCAGCTACGGATCGTCGCCTTGGTGAGCCTTTACCTCACCAACTAGCTAATCCGATATCGGCCACTCCGAAAGCGAAAGGTCCTTGCGGATCCCCTCCTTTCCCCCTCAGGGCATATGCGGTATTAATCCGGCTTTCGCCGAGCTATCCCCCACTTCCGGACATGTTCCGATATATTACTCACCCGTTCGCCACTCGCCACCAGGGTTGCCCCCGTGCTGCCGTTCGACTTGCATGTGTAAAGCATGCCGCCAGCGTTCAATCTGAGCCAGGATCAAACTCTTCAGTTCAATACCTGTTTTGGTTCATTTAAGAACCTGGTCTTACTCAAAGAAAATCACTTGCATGATTTATTTTCGACTTTGCGTAAGTACTACATATTTTTAAAGTCGTTCCCGTATCCAATTGACCACGGAAACTCCCCAAAAACCAAGCACCTACACTCGTCGGTTGTTCGTTTGTTTTTTAAAGAACTGG
>LSLI01000134.1 GCA_001577345.1 Candidatus Gallionella acididurans | reverse complement strand
ATTCGGCTACCAGTAACGAGGATGCGCAGCCAGCGGCCACGTGGGTGAAGGCGAGCATCACTAAATCCTTTTCTGCAAATTGGCTAACCACGTCCACGTCGCAAAGCCGATGGAAGTTATTGCCAGGGGCGCAACCACCGATGGAATGGGTACTGGCAATACAGCCCAGATACAAGTTCCGATGGCTGTCCAGGTAGACAGGATGACCCCAAACCGATGGCGTATCGGTGATTGCGAAGAAAACCGATAAGTGCTGATCTGTTTCACCCAAAATCCATCCATAGCGATCACGGCGATGAATGGCATCAGGATGAAGAAATACAGCAGCAGCATGTTGGCACGATAGAGAATGAGCGAAGCCCATAGCCATGTTGTGATGATGTGCTCGTGCGCCCAGTTTCGGAGTGCAGTGGGCATGGTACCGGTATCCTTGAACGAGCCTGGCATTCCCCGTGCTTGCTCAAGGCTGGATGAGATCATCTCTCCATATATCCACTGGTCGGCTGCCTGCCCTCCAAGGCTTACCGAGAACTCGCGCTCGACGGTTAGTGATTTCAGCAGGTATTCGGGAGAGATAACCGCCCAGGTAGCCATTAACGCAACAATCGTGATGATTGCAAGCCATGTCGCCGCCCCTGCACCGCTTTTCTCTTTTTTGGCTGCCATGTGTTATTTGTCCCCATCCAGTATCGGGATTCGGCCTTTGATGATGCGCCCGCCTGACATCTTCGCGATAAAATGCAGCGGCGGAAGGCGACCCAGCATCGCCGCCGGGAATATCTCCGCCTCTTCTTCTGTCATGGATTCCTGATACGAAGCCTGGTACTCGTCCTGGACATGCGCATCAACGCCATGCCCATAACGCAGGCTGAGTGTCTTCACTTTTATCTTGGGCATACTGTCCGCAATGTATTGTTGCGTCTCGGCATCCAGCACGCGCAGGACTATCTGGTTGTTGACGTTGGCGAGTACCTGACGCGCCTTGTTTTCATCTCCAAGCCGCGCAGGGAAGTCGGCAAAGGTCTGTGTTGCAATCGTGACACGGAACAGCGCACCGCCGCCCTTGTTCATAAGCTGGATGGTCGGCTGATTAATCACTTCCGCCGCTTCGTCAATGAAGAGGTTCACCGGCTTGTTGGTGTTGATGCCGTAGTTGTACCGATCACCCGCCACAGCAGTCAGATCAGCCAGCATGATTGAGCCGATGGCGCTCCCGACCGTGCCATCGGCCAAACTATCCAGGCCAAGGTACAGCACCTGGTTGTTGTTGATGATCTTGCACATGTCGGTTGATGGACGCTGGCTGCCGATTTCTCGTTCCGGTGACAGCAGTTCCGACAACGGGTCTGATGTCAGCATCGACAAAATTGGAATCAGCGATGCGACCATCTTTTGGAAATGGTCACGGTTATGCTCGAACGTGGAAATCAGGCCATCCAGATCGGATGACTGCGCTTCGTGAATCGCGATTTGCTTGTAGAACTCAATGTACGCTTCAAGAACACGGTCTTTGTGTTTTTTAACGAAACCGCTTGAGCGCGTTTCCCAGTCATTCACATGGTCGATGAAGTGAATGCGCAGGGTGTTCAGTACCAGATTGTCCGCGCCGCCTTCTATGTATCGTTTCAGGTGCGCCAGATTAGGGCTCACACCCGTCAGAACCAATCCATTCACAATGTCGTTCAGCACTTTCCAGCCAAACGCAGCAAACGGGTCTGAGCCCGTTTCGGACGGGATGAGTGCCGCTACGCGACTGGCAAGCTCTGTGCGGCGATTCCAGTTGCGCATCGGGTCGATAGCGGTTGATTTTTCTGGATGGGCAGGATGGAAATACACAAAACGATCACGATGCCCTATCGCCTCGCACATCTTCCGGGTGTTTTCCGCCAAAGCGTGATCGCCTTTCGGGTCGATGATGATGACGGTCTCGCCCCGCATGATCGCCTGGCCTATCAAAAGCTCCATCATTCTGGTTTTACCAACCCGTGTTGTGCCAATGAGCAAAGTGTGTCCGACCAGATTGGCAACATCCATGAACCGGTCGGTCTCTTTGTCCAGTCCGTGTATCCAGTAGTCCCCGTTGAGGTGATGCTCGTTGGTGATCTTGCCTATCGTCTGAGCAACACCTCGCCCGATCAGCGTGTGCATCTTCTGCGCTTCAATGTCCGTCCAGTCAAAACCTGTCCCAAGCCATACGGCTTTCTTCTTTGCTGCCAGGACGGTCTTTTTCATGAGCTCCGGGATGCTGATAAAATCAAACCCGTAATTGTCCAGGCGCGTCTTGTCAACATACCGCTTCCATGCCTGCCTTCCACGAAACGCCGCCATCCCTGTGCAGACGAACACGGCCAGCGCGCTGAATTTGTGAGGGAGCGGTACAGGCATGTATTTCGCAATCGCAATGGTTGCTGACGCTCCAGCAAACCACGCCTTCGCCATCTTCGCCTCGATGTTTGGCCGCCACGGGTCTTCCCAGTCATATGATGCTTTCATTGGTTACTGTCTCGTTTTAAGTAGCAGCATGTTGGCGGATACATACATTCCCGCGATTATCTCGATGTACGGATGTCCGTTGCCTGCCAACGACATCAGGCATGACGGCAGGATGGTCAATAGGAACATGGCCAATAAAAGCCGCTTGTTTGACTTCGAGGTGTCGGCGGTGATCAGCCACAAACAGCCATGCACCGGGGATACCCAATGCCGTCTGTAGTCCATACTCGACATAGATTGAGAACGTGCAGGCAGCGGTGAACACGATTCCCAATATGACGACAGCCATGTTGAATCCGGCATGCCGCTCCACTTGCCCCGAAAGGTGTTGTATCGGTAGGACAGGATTGCCAGTTGCTTGAGTACATGAATCAGTTCTCTCACCGGCTTTCGCCAGCCTTCGCAGCTTTGATGATCTGGTTGAGCTGACCAATGGCTTTCGCAAGCAATGCAGCCTCACGGCGAATTGGAATCAACTCCTGCTCAACTTCAATTACCATGTCGGCTTCCCAGTGCCGTGCTTTGTTTACCAAAGTAGCTGTGGTGTATCCATGTTTGTTTTTTGGCTTGATGATGACCTTCTTTTGCATACGACGAGTATTCGCTGCCTTCGACCCATACCAGCGCACCACAAACCATACAACCGCCAGTGTGTTGTCACGCGCTCTTGGTTGTGCGTAAAGCACGCTTTTTTCTGCCCATGTCTTCTTCTTGTTCTCGGCCATGACAAAATCAAAATGCTGCTTGCAAAGATTCCCGGCCATGTCATTAAGGACACCCATCCTTGCTTGCAGATACCCAAGCGCGTCATTGATATGGGGTGACACTAAAACTTGTTCTGACAAGACTCTTTCTCCTTTTTAAAACGGAAATAAACAGCTTCATAAAAAGCCTATTTCCGCACAGTTTTACTTCAGCGCAGAAAGCTATGCTTCCGCGCTCTAAAACCGCCTTGCTCAAATCTTCCAGAAACTTAAAAAAACACCCGTTTTTCATCCAAAAACGTAATGCTCGTCCAGATAGTTCACTCATTTAACCAGTGTGTTAGAGAGCGTAACGCCCGTCCAGTCAAAGCGTAACACCCGTCCGGCTCAATGCGCAATGCAAGCCCAAAAACGTAACGCTCGTCCAGAACGTAAAGCTCGTCCAGATATTGCCCTGAACAATTCCGCATGTCGTTTTCACTCCGCTTGCTCATCGCCACGGTACGCGTGGCTAATGCACTTGAAAGTAACCCTTTGCTCATTCCTGTGTACCGTGGCCGCGTACCCAGGAATCGAGTTTTCTTCGAGGTCTTCTATGAGATTTTTGAAGATTCTAATCGGCGATGTTGCGCCGGTTATTTGGCGCATCTTTTCGTATGACGCGGTAACGAAATTTTCGGGCTGGGTAGCGTAGCATTTCAGGAACATGTAGATCGCCTTGCGCGACGGCGACAGATTGGTGAAGCCATCGTGGTAATAACGAAACCAGCTCTCATCAAACAATAGGCTAAGCCGATATGGGAGTTGCACAAAAACCGTTTTGATTTTCGACGTTTCGTCGCGCACCAGCCTGTAACCCGATATGTAGCCGCGAGGCGCGCCTGTTGTATCGTGACCCATACACACCGTGTTGGTGATGATGGTGCTGCCTTTTAGTCGGTCCAGTGCTTGTACTAAAGACTCATCGCGATCGCCCTTGCGAGCTCGCCCAAAAAATGCATAAAAGTCTTCCACATGGAATTCAAGCAGATCCCCGATTTCGTTCTTCCTGTTCTCAACTGGTGGGTCATTGGCAAGCCCGCATTGACAATAGAGCAAGATGTCGTAATCCCGCAAGGTCGCAATTCCATTGGGGCTGGGGTGAAACTCCATGAATTTCCCTTTGTACTCAAATCTCCTCGGCAGCATATCCCCAACATGGGTCGAGAACTGTTGGCAATACGGATAGTCGTCGCAGAAATCCGTGTAGCCGTACTCTTCAACTATTCCGTCTGGCGTTACTTTGTCACACGGAAAAAGGTCAAAGTCTTTTGAAAATGACCACCAGAAATAATCCACCATCATTAGCTGCTCGAATTCAGAGCTGTGGATTTTTATTGAATTCCCTGATTCCATAATAGTTAGACCCTGTGTAAGAATAAAGTCTAGCTGTGCTTGTAAAAAAAATCAGAGAGATTCTCGTCAAAGATGCAGAGAAACTCGACTATTTTTTTTGTGCCTGAATTTGTGCTCGCTTGGGTGTTTTTTGGCGGCGGTGCCTTGAAATTGCAGATCAGAGGCAGCACGACTACGGAGCGGCTACAGCACACCTGATGGAAAGTGGCGTGAATGCCGCGCAGGGCCATCACGTCCCCAGTACAGCTACAGAACACTTGGATGTATCAGCCGTCGAAGCCTCTGAAGCGCAAAGCGTCCCCAGTACGACTACAGGACACTTGGCGGAAAGTGGCGCGGATGCCGCCCAGACCCTGAGCGTCTGCATCGCGGCTAGTCATAATTATGTTATATACTTATATGTATATTGCGATATACTTACAACCTCGGTTCAACGAAGGAAGTAATCATGCGGGCATTGATTGAAATACCGGACGGGCAGATTGCCGCTTTAGCTGCTATTTGCGCTTCTGAAAAAGCGTCTCGATCCGAAATAATCAGACGCGCCATTGCGCTTTATATTGAACAGGCAGCACCAGCACCAGCAGAGGCATTCGGGTTGTGGCGAGGTAGTC
>LSLI01000133.1 GCA_001577345.1 Candidatus Gallionella acididurans | reverse complement strand
CAATCCGTAAAGACCGCGCCCGACACGCTCCAACTGCCCGCGACGGACAGCGCGCGTCAACGAAACACGCGGAATACCCAGCGGTGCCAGATCACATGGACGTATCAGCCCGTGGGTTCGCGCCAGATCAACCAGTTTTTCTGCGAGTTTATTCATGGCGGCAATAATGTTCCACAACATCGGTAATTGTCAATATATGTCAATATATAGGAACATCAGTTCTGCAAGAAGAGCCTACAGCGCAGTAGCGTAAATTGAGAAAGTTGGGGCATGTCGTTATAAAACCGAACCGGAATACGCGCATGAGATAAACCTCGTTACTTATTGATATTTGACTGGGTTAGTCTCAGAAGCAGGCGGATGCAAGTTGCTATCGCGCCCACGCCCTACTCTCACCATGCAGTTTATGCGCGGTAAAGAAGGCAAGCAACATGCCTGATAGAAAGCCGTACGGAAAGAGTACCCAGTTAAACAGCATCAGGTTAAACAGCATCAGGCTGTCCACCGGATTGCGACCTGCTGCACCAACTCGGATTATTTACTTCAGCATCCTTAAACATTCCATCAATGACCAGCCATACATCCCGAACGCCAACAGATACTCGCGCATATCTCCCGTGCAGAACTTCAGCGGTGATACAAAACGCCTTCTGCTTGGCCACAGCAGCGGCACGCCGGAGTTGGTAAAAAAGTCACCGGCCAGATGCGACAAGTAGCCCGTGGCAATCCCCACCACCAGCGGCACAGTAAAGCCTTGCTGCCAGTGGACGTAATGCAGCGACCACCAAATCAGCCATGACATGCCCGCCACGGCGATCAGGCTGTGCGTGATACCACGGTGCCCAAACACAGCAGAAATCGGCAGGGAGAGCGGCAGAACGCGGCTTCCAAACGCACTTTTCGGGTGGTCGATGTCGGGCAGATGGCTACCGATAATGCCGCCGGCCACAATCAGAATGGTTTGCACCGGACCGGCGTGCAGGTATTCGGCTACCAGTAACGAGGATGCGCAGCCAGCAGCCACGTGGGTGAAGGCGAGCATCACTAAATCCTTTTCTGCAAATTGGCTAACCACGTCCACGTCGCAAAACCGATGGAAGCTATTGCCAGGGGCGCAACCACCGATGGAATGGGGACTGGCAATACAGCCCAGATACAAGTTCCGATGGCTGTCCAAGTAGACAGGATGACCCCAAACCGATGGCGTATCGGTGATTGCGAAGAAAACCGATAAGTGCTGATCTGTTTCACCCAAAATCCATCCATAGCGATCACGGCGATGAATGGCATCAGGATGAAGAAATACAGCAGCAGCATGTTGGCACGATAGAGAATGAGCGAAGCCCATAGCCACGTTGTGATGATGTGCTCGCGCGCCCAGTTTCGGAGTGCGGTGGGCAGGGTACCGGTATCCTTGAATGAGCCTGGCATTCCCCGTGCTTGCTCAAGACTGGATGAGATCATCTTTCCATATATCCACTGGTCGGCTGCCTGCCCTCCAAGGCTTACCGAGAACTCGCGATCGACGGTTAGCGACTTCAGCAGGTATTCAGGGGAGATAACCACCCAGGTGGCCATTAGCGCAACAATCGTGATGATTGCAAGCCATGCTACCGCTCCTGCACCGCTTTTCTCTTTTTTGGCTGCCATGTGTTATTTGTCCCCATCCAGTATCGGGATTCGGCCTTTGATGATGCGCCCGCCTGACATCTTCGCGATAAAATGCAGCGGCGGAAGGCGACCCAGCATCGCCGCCGGGAATATCTCCGCCTCCTCTTCTGTCATGGATTCCTGATACGAAGCCTGGTACTCGTCCTGGACATGCGCATCCACGCCATGACCATAACGCAGGCTGAGTGTCTTCGCTTTTATCTTGGGCATACTGTCCGCAATGTATTGTTGCGTCTCGGCATCCAGCACGCGCAGGACAATCTGGTTGTTGACGTTGGCGAGTACCTGACGCGCCTTGTTTTCATCGCCAAGCCGCGCAGGGAAGTCGGCAAAGGTCTGTGTTGCAATCGTGACACGGAACAATGCACCGCCGCCCTTGTTCATAAGCTGGATGGTCGGCTGGTTAATCACTTCCGCCGCTTCGTCAATGAAGAGGTTCACCGGCTTGTTGGTGTTGATGCCGTAGTTGTACCGATCACCCGCCACAGCAGTCAGATCAGCCAGCATGATTGAGCCGATGGCACTGCCCACCGTCCCGTCCGCCAAACTATCAAGCCCCATGTACAGCACTTGGCCGTTGTTGATGATCTTGGACATGTCGGTCGATAAGCGCTGGCTGCCAATCTCAAGTTCGGGTGACAGCAGTTCCGATAATGGGTCGGATGTCAGCATCGACAAAATCGGAATCAGCGATGCGACCATCTTCTGAAAGTGGTCACGGTTATGCTCATATGTCGAAATCAATCCGTCCAAGTCCGAAGACTGTGCCTCGTGAATAACAATCTGCTTGTAGAACGCGATGTATGCTTCAAGAACGTTGTCCTTGAACTTTTTAACAAAACCACTTGATCTCGTTTCCCAGTCTGCCACATGGTCATTGAAGTGATGGCGCAAGGTGTTCAGCACCAGGTTGTCCGGGCCGCCCTCGATGTAACGCTTCAGGTGCGCCAGATTAGGGCTGACACCCGTGGCCACCAAGCCATTCACGATGTCGTTCAGCACTTTCCAGCCAAACGCAGCAAACGGATCTGCGCCGGTCTCTGAGGGGATGAGCGCGGCAACGCGACTGGCAAGCTCCGTGCGCCGATTCCAGTTGCGCATCGGGTCGATGGCGGCTGACTTTTCTGGGTGAGCAGGATGGAAATAGACGAATCGCTCTGGCTGCCCTATTGCTTCGCACATCTTCCGGGCGTTCTCTGCCAAGAAATGATCGCCTTTCGGGTCGATGATAATGACGGTCTCGCCGCGCATGATCGCCTGGCCTATCAAAAGCTCCATCATTCTGGTTTTACCAACCCGTGTTGTGCCAATGAGCAAAGTGTGTCCAACCAGATTGGCAACATCCATGAACCGGTCGGTCTCTTTGTCCAGTCCGTGTATCCAGTAGTCCCCGTTCAGATGATGCTCGTTGGTGATCTTGCCTATCGTCTGAGCAACACCTCGCCCGATCAGCGTGTGCATCTTCTGCGCTTCAATGTCCGTCCAGTCAAAACCTGTCCCAAGCCATACGGCTTTCTTCTTTGTTGCCAGGGCGGTCTTTTTCATGAGTTCCGGGATGCTGATAAAATCAAACCCGTAATTGTCCAGGCGCGTCTTGTCAACATACCGCTTCCATGCCTGCCTTCCACGAAACGCCGCCATCCCTGTGCAGACGAACACGGCCAGCGCGCTGAATTTATGCGGGAGCGGTACAGGCATGTATTTCGCTATCGCAAGGGTTACTGACGCTCCAGCAAACCAGGCCGTCGCCATCTTCGCCTCGATGTTTGGCCGCCACGGGTCTTCCCAGTCATATGATGCTTTCATTGGTTACTGTCTCGTTTTAAGTAGCAGCATGTTGGCGGATACATATATTCCCGCGATTATCTCGATGTACGGATGTCCGTTGCCTGCCAACGACATCAGGCATGACGGCAGGATGGTCAATAGGAACATGGCCAATAAAAGCCGCTTGTTTGACTTCGAGGTGTCGGCGGTGATCAGCCACAAACAGCCATGCACCGGGGATACCCAATGCCGTCTGTAGTCCATACTCGACATAGATTGAGAACGTGCAGGCAGCGGTGAACACGATTCCCAATATGACGACAGCCATGTTGAATCCGGCATGCCGCTCCACTTGCCCCGAAAGGTGTTGTATCGGTAGGACAGGATTGCCAGTTGCTTGAGTACATGAATCAGTTCGCTCACCGGCTTTTGCCAGTCTTCGCAGCTTTGATGATCTGGTTGAGCTGGCCAATGGCTTTCGCAAGCAATGCTGCCTCACGGCGAATTGGAATCAACTCCTGCTCAACTTCAATTACCATGTCGGCTTCCCAGTGCCGTGCTTTGTTTACCAAAGTAGCTGTGGTGTATCCATGTTTGTTTTTTGGCTTGATGATGACCTTCTTTTGCATACGACGAGTATTCGCTGCCTTCGACCCATACCAGCGCACCACAAACCATACAACCGCCAGTGTGTTGTCACGCGCTCTTGGTTGTGCGTAAAGCACGCTTTTTTCTGCCCATGTCTTCTTCTTGTTCTCGGCCATGACAAAATCAAAATGCTGCTTACAAAGATTCTCTGCCATGTCATTAAGGACACCCATCCTTGCTTGCAGATACCCAAGCGCGTCATTGATATGGGGTGACACTAAAACTTGTTCTGACACGACGCTTTCTCCTTTTATTAAAAAATAAACAGCTTCATAAAAAGCCTATTTCCGCACAGTTTTACTTCAGCGCGGAAAGCTATGCTTCCGCGCTCTAAAACCGCCTTGCTAAAATCTTCCGGAAACTCAAAAAAACACCCGTTTTTCATCCAAAAACGTAACGCTCGTCCAGATAATTCAATCATTTAACCAGTGCATTAGAGAGCGTAACGCCAGTCCAGTCAAAGCGTAACACCCGTCCGGCTCAATGCGCGATGCAAGCCCAAAAACGTAACGCTCGTCCAGTCCAGAGCGTAACGCTCGTCCAGAACGTAAAGCTCGTCCAGATATTGCCCTGAACAATTCCGCATGTCGTTTTCACTCCGCTTGCTCATCGCCACGGTACGCCTGGCTAATGCACTTGAAAGTAACCCGTTGCTCATTCCTGTGTACCGTGGCCGCGTAGCCAGGAATCGAGTTTTCTTCGAGGTCTTCTATGAGATTTTTGAAGATTCTAATCGGCGATGTTGCGCCGGTTATTTGGCGCATCTTTTCGTATGACGCGGTAACGAAATTTTCGGGCTGGGTAGCGTAGCATTTCAGGAACATGTAGATCGCCTTGCGCGACGGCGACAGATTGGTGAAGCCATCGTGGTAATAACGAAACCAGTCCTTATCGAACATTAGGCTAAGCCGATATGGGAGTTGCACAAAAACCGTTTTGATTTTCGACGTTTCGTCGCGCACCAGCTTGTAACCCGATATGTAGCCGCGAGGCTCGCCTGTTGTATCGTGACCCATACACACCGTGTTGGTGATGATGGTGCTGCCTTTTAGTCGGTCCAGTGCTTGTACTAAAGACTCATCGCGATCGCCCTTGCGAGCTCGCCCAAAAAATGCATAAAAGTCTTCCACATGGAATTCAAGCAGATCCCCGATTTCGTTCTTCCTGTTCTCAACTGGTGGGTCATTGGCAAGCCA
>LSLI01000132.1 GCA_001577345.1 Candidatus Gallionella acididurans | reverse complement strand
CACAGCCTCGGCTTGAACGAAACTTGAGATTGATTGCGACAGGCGGGTAATGAACAAAAGCGGCGATTGCATGGCAACGTAAGGAAAAGATGGGGAACGGCAACCGGGTAACATCAGCGTGCTGTCGAATTTTATTTTCTTATTTGGTTTTACCGTGATGTTCGAAGCCACAACGTAACCGCGCGACCACCACCGGAGGCTTAGAGAGAAGTCTCTGAATGGAGCTTGCGTAATGGTGCGTGTCGAACGAGCAGGTGAATTGTGGGCGAAGGTGAGGCTGTGGATCGAGGGCATGACGGCGCACTGCCGCGTTTTAACGTGGTGGTATGCAAGCTTGTTGTTCACTTGCGCATCACGACGTTTGCGGATGGCAATTCGTTTAGAATGTCTCGCTGTTGGCGCACAGTTGCAACTGACCACCTGTGCTCGTTGAATATGGACTCAACAAAATTAAATCGCAATCTTCATGATACCCAATCGACTAGCAATACAAATCTCAATCACTGCGTTTCGACTAGCAGCAATGAGCGCAACGCGTAAGCAGACGTACAATTAGGGGTAAAATGGCGTAGCGTATGGTCCGTTGTGTGCCACAACCTGACGTTCGAAAGTTGTCCATGCTGTTGCGTGAGCAATAAAATAAGCCGGAAGGAATTGCTTGGGCAATTTGGCATAAGTATTGACCATGGGTTTGAAAAGGCGCAGTCTGCGTCAAATATTTTGCGATTTTTATTCCACGTTTACCCCTAAGATTCCGTAGCGCCTTACTCACATCACCTCTTACCAAACGGACTAAATATGACAATGACGATAATAGCAAGAAGCCTACTGGCAACTGCCTTGTTGGCGAGTCTCTATGGGTGTGCCACGACACCCGTCCCGACTAGCAGCGCTGAAAATGTTCCAGTCAGAAGAGTGCTAGATAGATCACTTCTTATAGCCAAAGACGGGTATGGGCAAGTGATAGTCAAGAGAGATGGAGGCCTTCAATATGGGGCGTGTAATTCTCGCGTCTATGCCAATGGAATTCCTGTTGCGGATATATCCACTGGAGAAAAAGTTACATTTTATTTGCCGGAGGGCGAAAATATAATTGGAGCAGAGGCTACACAGCCACTTTGTGGCGGCGGGCTTGTTGAAACAAAAGTCACGGTAGTCCGATCACGTCCTGTCATCTTTCGCGTCGGCTATGGAACTAACGGAGATTTCTTTATCCAGCCAACAGCGTTCTAGGTTCCACCCCTTCGTTAATCTACCTAACAATTCCATCGGAGACATTCATGAGCAGAGGTAAGAATTTCATAGATCGCGGCGTCTTTGAGAAAATGCTCGGCCAGATTGATACTGTCCAAGGAAACAAGTATCAAGACCTTGCGACGATCTATGGTGACTTATCGAGATTCGTGGTTGCAATCGTCGCGAGCACACCTCCCCAACAACTTCAAGAGACATACAACAAGCTCGGGTGGGGTGGTGCCGCAAATGTGCGCGCAATGCACGAGGCGGCCGAGCACTGGTACAAAACTTATCACCCCGTCCGTCTTCCACAGGAGGAAGGCTCTGCTCAAACTGGCAATCAACCGGACGCTACGCGATAAAGCCCCGACCTGGACTCGAACCAATAATTTTCTCCAATGGCAGAATATGGTTTTTACTGCTAGATTGCTGGTTATGTATTAAGACCCCGTGTTACCTGGACGGGGACTATCTCAGCATCATAAGGAATCGACGATGAAAAAAATAATGCATTTATTACAAAATTGTGTTTTCTTCTGTCTTACGTTCGCATTTGCAAGTATCGCCTATTGTGGAGAATTCGACGCCGATATTGAAAATGCAAAGCTTCAGCGCGGCGACTGGTCTTTTCTAAAAAAATTACCCGGAAAGGACGGCCAATCTCTTTATAACGTTTTGAAATCCAACCAACTAAAGGTCTCCAAAACGTCTGAGGATATCTATTGTATGCCGCGCCAAATGGCAAACGCCAAAGTTCCAGAGGGTTGCTATTTCGGATTCCGAATTCAGCGTTCAGTATACAAAGACGAATACTGTAGCCCCAACGTCGGATGCGCACCGTGTGGTCTTTCAATGGTTTACTTCCAACGTCCTGGCGACAAACAGTTTGTTCCATACAGTACTGCCGCACGATATCTGGCAGGTGGGGCTTTGAGTGCCGGATTGCTTCTGAGCGATGGAGACTATAAAAATGCCGCAATATATAAGGAGCGTAATTCTATCAGAGGGTTCTTGTCTCTAATCGACGGAGATAACAGACGGTTTTGCAGCTCTCAAGATTGAGATGGATTGAGCATTTTGATCGTCTGGTTTGGAGCAAAGGTACAGAACAATAGTGAATCTCACATTTTAAGTAGTAAAACGAATGTTTCCCAGTGCCCAGTTCTATCTCTTCGGGCGCGCCAATATCAAATCAGAACTGTGATAATCCAGTTACCAGATTTGTTCGAACCGGCGAGCCAACAAGAACTCGAATTCTGAATATCTGCTTCGAAGAAAATCGACCGTCTCTTTGGTGTCGATAGCCACGTCGTGCTACAACACAACCAACTTCCGCTATATGAAGCAAAGCCGTCGTTCAAATTACAACATTGTTCAGTCACATTCATATAGTATTTTGCAGTTGAAATTGCTGACGGATTTCTCACTGGAACAGGTGGTGGTTTTGCGATGGTTATCAAGGCGAACGGACTTCAAACTTAATCTGCCCAGATCAATAGGCTATTGAAAGCAGGTGCAATATTTTCCGCAACCCGCTCACAAAAAATCATCCTCATCCACCAATACCTGGCGTGGCTTCGCAACAAAAACCTCGCGGACTGGAGCAGCCATTTCTTCCGACGGGGTAATAAAGGGAGCGGCCGACGCATTGGAAGGTTGCGCCGGTGGCGCAGTCCGCTTTGTAAAACCTGCCACCGCCACCGCAGTCACCGCCTGCGGCTGCTTGGCCGCCCGCACCGGGCTGGTATAGCAGAATGACGGCAACGCCGACGCACCGCTCAATACGCCGCAACCCGCAGGCAGATTCATCAGCATATTTGTGTCGATTAAAAACCGTTCCGCCATGCGCACCGTGCGTTCCGCTAATACCGTCTCGGACAAGGCAAGATTGCGCTCAATCTTGCGAGCCTCGTCATCCACCAGAATTGGGCCTGTGGCTGCGGCCAGCCACTCCGCCGTTTCCGGGTCTTTGATGCGGTAGCCCCCCTGGATCGCGCAGTTTTCCATTACCGCGCCACGCACACTATCCTTGTCCAAGTCGGCCGGTACATCCGCCAAGTCCTGTAAGGATTGGAATGCCAGAATACAGTGCATCCCCCACCCCGCTGCCGCCCCCAAGCTGGTCATGAATGGCCGTGAAATATGCACCTTGAATTCGTCGGAAAACACGGTAATCAGCCGCTTCGCACTGCCGCGCTTGGCCATGCGAGATGAATGGAGCCAGCCCATTCCTTTGCCCACACTGGGTACTCCAGGCGTTGCAGGAGGCGCTGTTGCATAAATCAAAAATTGGCGAAATCTCCCCGCCATTGTCACTATTTTTCAGATTTTCACTGACACCGGGATACCAAGATTTGTCATCTTGCTCAGTACAGACGCACCGATCCAGGCTTCCGTTTTTTGCTGCACAGCAGATGATCGTAACGCTGGCAGCTGGCCAATGGCTCCATTGTCAGGGTAATGCCATCCGGCACGTTGTTAGCCCCATCAGGCAAAGTCGGCGAGGTCAGACGACGCAATTCGTTCTTTACAACAATACCACCCCACCATAGCCGATTAGCCGAACATTAAGTTTCTAATGCATTCGTATAGAACACCCCGCATCCCGAGCAGCAGCATACCCACGGTCTTTAATCGTTGCGCAACAATTGATGAGCAATCGAATCATGTCAATCTTTAACGAACGGCGACGACTGGCTGCTTCCTCTGATTCAATCTTGTGAAGATATTCCTCCGCCTCTGCTCTCATCCTGTCCAATTCATCGAGAAGCAAACACGCCGGGTAATTCGGCTCGACTTCACACATCAGAATTTGAGACAACATCGTTATTTCGTCCTCATCCATGAGAATATTACCGTCCCTGTATTTCATTCTTTCTCCCATGCGGTATTTGAAAGTGAGAGTCAAATCAATCATCCTGACGACTTGAGGGTGAGTGTATTTCAAGCAAACTCACGCATGTTAGATGACTCTGGCGGTATTGGCCATCAGTACGGCCAGTAACACCGGGTAAATAATGATTACCCTCATTTTTGAGCCTCTTGAGCTTCGGTTGAAATTTGTTCCTGCAAACTGATTTCCGGCACGTTGTATCATCATACGGTTTTACCTCGACCAATCGCATAACCAATTTCAAAAACAGTACCCGAATCTGGCTCATGCCCTCGAAAATTCTGGACATTTGCCATGACCGGACCACATCTGGCTGTTTGGAGATGTCGCCTAGCTGACCTGCCTGCCGGATAGCTGCCCGTCGCGAACGACGGGTACGTCTCGTTAGACATGCCAAACAGAGGCCAGCCGCCTGCGGTTCATCCCCACGCACGTGGGGAACACTCCGCGCTGATCGGGCGGAAGAAGCTGTGCGTCGGTTCATCCCCACGCACGTGGGGAACACTCGATTGCGCGCGCGGGCAATATCAATCCAGCCGGTTCATCCCCACGCACGTGGGGAACACTGATTTCATCTTCCTGCTTTGGATTGAGTTTGCGGTTCATCCCCACGCACGTGGGGAACACAATTGCCGAATCTTCTCCTCTATTTTCGCCACCGGTTCATCCCCACGCACGTGGGGAACACACCATCAACAGCAAGCGGATCGGGATAAGCGCCGGTTCATCCCCACGCACGTGGGGAACACGCGTTGCCGACGTTTACTCGGCCGTGCGGAAACGGTTCATCCCCACGCACGTGGGGAACACCGCTTTCTCTGCCATTTGCAACGCCGTGTAAACGGTTCATCCCCACGCACGTGGGGAACACCGTTGGAGCGAGAACGGAAGCGACAATCCTGTCAAACAGCGTCCAATACTTTCCACCAATCAGCATCCAATCTTTTCCACTTTTTCGGGTTTCTGATGGCTATTCTTACGATGCTTGAAGCGATAAGAATCGTTACCCGTTTCCAGGATGTCACAATGATGGGTGACGCGATCCAGTAACGCGGTCGTCATCTTTGCATCGCCAAATACCTGCACCCACTCCCCAAACGACAGATTCGTGGTGATGATCAGAGAAGTCTTTTCGTAAAGCTGGCTGATCAGATGAAACAGCAACGCACCGCCCGATGCCGGAAACGGCAAATAGCCCAGCTCATCCATGATCACGGCATCCACGAGACACAGTTGCTTGGCCAGATTGCCGACCCTGCCCTGGCTTTTCTCGCGCTCTAGTGTA
>LSLI01000131.1 GCA_001577345.1 Candidatus Gallionella acididurans | reverse complement strand
CGCTGTTTCATATGCCCCAGTCGCGCGTGTATGGTTGATAGAAATCCGCATGGTCGGGAATTGCCCCGCGTATCCCGCAAATCGCGGCGGCGAAACTATTGGCCCTTTCCAGCGTTACAGTCACTGACCAGTGCAGCAGTGTTCCCAAGATGCACACAGCGGAGAAACCGTCACCGGCGCCCACTGTATCGACTGTCTTTGCTGCCGTGTTTTTTCCTGCGGCCTCGGTTATCCGGCCATTTCGATCGATCTGCCACGCCCCATTTTTCCCGCAGGTGACCACGGCCTGGTTGAGGTCGAACCGGTTCATCAATTCCACAACCTGGTTTTGTTCGGTATTTCCGGCCAGGTCGAACATTTCCGCCAGCAACCCCAGTTCTTCCGCATTCAGTTTCACGACATCCGCGTATTGCAGGGATTGCCTGATGGTTTTTTCTTCAAACCAGGGTGCGCGCAGGTTGATATCCAGGAATTTCATGGCACCAGTGCTGCGCAGCAGGACTTTTAACGCCCGACCGGATATCTCATTGCGTTGCGCCAATGTGCCGAAATAGACCAGAGCGGGATCAACGGACAATGTGGTCATGCGCACCATTGAAGGATGGATGAAATCGTAGGCCTGCGCAGGAAGGATTTCGAAGCGGTGCTGGCCGTCCTTGAAATGAACTAACACCCGGCCAGTCGGATGGCGGTTGCCGCACTGGATACCCAGAGTTTCCATCCCGTTTTTCGACATCACATTCAATACGTTATCGCGCAGGGCATCATTGCCCAAGCGCGTGATCAGAACAGGATTTTGCCCGAAGGCTTTCAGATGTCTTGCCACGTTGAACGGCGCGCCACCGAGCACGGTTTGGTCGGGGAAAATGTCTGCCAGCACTTCGCCAAACAGCACCACTGTGTCCTTTCGTCCGGCAGGAAGGCAAGTTATGTTTCTGCGCCGAGATTGTGTTCCCAATTGTGTCAAGTACTCGCGGTCATTTTTGTGGTGATAAAACTGTACATACTTTCCTCCAAAATACAGCTCAAGACTAAACACCCATGCCTAAAGATGGTAGTTTTGAACCGGCGCTACGTGGCCTTATCGTGCAACGTCTGGTTGACCGATAGGTTGGGTGTCGGCATGGTTAATGATACTTCCCAGTTACTTAAGCCAAAATTGCCACCACGGCTGTTTCTTGGCCGTGATAATTTCTGACTCAGGTTCTTTCAGTTTAAAATAAGGCAGCAGCAAATCCTCCATGCTGTATATACCCTTCGGTTTTCCTCGTAAATTTTCCAGCGCAAACAAAATGCCATTCCCAAAGGCTTCGCGGGTAATGGATTCATGCTTGAGGCGCACTGTCTGGTAAGGAAAACCAAACAAAATTTCATGCACCCCGATTATGCCGCCAGCCCTCACTGACTTAATGCTTTCTTCAGGCAGATTCAGCTCACGCGCAATGATATTGGCCGTACCTGATATCTCAGACTTTGCCTTAAAATGCTCCTCAATTACCTCAATATCAGCATAAGGTGCAATGTTCTTGAGTATCTTGGCAGCGATGAGAAGAAAGTTAATGCCCAGAGTAATATTGGGCGAATGCAGCACACATGTATGCTGTGCGAGTTGGTGAATCAACCCAATTTTCTCGTCAGAATATTGTGATACGGCACTGACGATGATAATGCCGCGTTTTGCGGCCTCTGCACCGTAGTAGTCCAAACCCGTTTCTGAGGAGAAGTCAACAATCGCATCAACAGGATACCGTTCGAGTAATTCAGAGGCAGTGAATTCGTCCTTTGTATAAATCAAGCCCGGCTCGTCTGATGCAAGCCCCAGGAACTCGGGAACAGAGCGGTGTTCAAGCAATCTCGACTGACGAACCACCCATTGTAGATTGATCTTTTTAGACTCCAGCAATACCGAGGCGACAGCCCTCCCTGTTTTACCAAAACCAATGATTCCAACTTTCATTCATCCCCCAAAAATCCAGTAATTCATGCATTCTGCATGGTGCCCAATCGGTATGGGATAAAGCCTCGCAGCTATTGCTGTCTTTTTTAAATACCTTTAACTCATACGTAAATCAAAGATGTTTTCACGTTCGGGCGATTTCACGTTCAGTCTGATCCGGTAGTCAGATTTTGATTAATCAGCCGTCACACGGAACCGCACCTCAAACTTCACAGTACTTCAGGCTGTGTGGTGTTGATAGAGCCAGGTCTCGGTGAGTGTCTGTTCCCCAGCCTTGAGGAAAAGGCGTATTTCAACAGGACCATTTTCCTTGTCTGAAACGCCCAGATCAAACAGTGTGCGCCAATGTCCCGGTACGCCATTAGGGATGGCCTCGGTTGCCACGTTCGATATATTGCCGTGCGTAGCCGTCACTATCGCTTCCGGGATATTGCCGGGCGGAAGTTGATCGAGTGCGCCCCCTTTGAATTCGACTTCGAACTTGTGGGCCCCGGGCGGACGCTGCGCCGGTTCGCCGCCGCGCCCGATGCGGGTCGCCACGCAACGCGCCAGATCGGTCTTGAACGGTTCTTCGGCCTGCCAGTGCAGCCGATAGCGCAAGCGATGGCTGGAACCTGCTATGGCCTTCTCGCGCGGTACCCACATCGCGACGATGTTATCGTAGAGTTCTTCTTCCGTATGCAGTTCAATCAGTTGCACTGAACCCTCGCCCCACTCTTCCAACGGTTCGATCCACAGGCTGGGGCGACGCTCATAATGAACAGCATCCAGGTATTCGCCGAAGCGGCGCTCCCGCTGCATCAGGCCGTATCCGCGCGGATTGCGGTCGGCAAAAGCGGAAACGTTGATGCCCTTGGGATCAATGAGAGGGCGCCAGATATGTTCATTAGTGCCGGTCCATAATGCCAGACCGTCCGAGTCATGCACCTCGGGACGCCAGTCTATCTGGAAAGCCTTGTCCTTCTCTGAAAGCCAGTACATTGAAGTGGCCGGCGCAATGCCAAAGCGGGCAACATCTTTACGCAGGAACAGGTTAGCCTCGATGTCCATCACCACTCCGGTCCCGCGCGTCATCGCAAAGCGGTAGGCGCCGGTGATGCTGGGGCCGTCCAGCAGGGCGTAGACGACTACCGTGTCAGAGCCTTCTGTTTGCGGGGCAAAATAAAACCGGGTGAATGCCGGAAACTCTTCGGCCAAGCCGGGTTCCACGACGTTGATCGCGATGCCGCGCGCCGAAAGGCCGTATTGGTACTCATCGCCTATCGCGCGGAAATATGAGGCTCCCAGAAACGCGGCCCAGTCATTGTGCTGCCAATCGAGGTGGGTCTGGTCGCCGAGGCGGCTTTCCTGGATGCGGAAGCCGGCGTAGCTGGTATGCGCCCCAAGGTGTTGGGCAGGGCTGTCGCCAGGCATTTCGAAATGACGTTTGTCGTACAGGATTTCGCGCGCAATCAGCTGGGTTTGTTTGCCGCTCGAAGTAAATTTATCCAGCCGAAACATCTGCACCGGAGACTGAAAAAAGCGTCCCGGGTGAAAGAAGGCAACCGGGTACTGCCCGGGTCCGCTGGCGAACAGCGCGTCTTCCGCCTTGAAGTGGATTTTCCCGTGGGCGGCCCAATCAATCTGTTCGAGCACGTCGTGGTTGGGTTGCGGGGCTGCCTGGTATGCTTGCAGTGCCATCAGTCTGGCCTGGTCGATCAGGCCTTCCCAGGAGAAAGCAGAGGCCGAGTCCAGCGCCAAACCCGTTTCAGCGGACAGCGCATTGGACCAAGGTAACGCGGCAGACGCAGCGGCAGTGGCCAGCAGGCCAAGAAATTGGCGACGGTTGAATTCAGGCATGGATAAAACCTTGTTTATTATTTATAAAGAAGAGAGACGCAAAGAGAGGCGCGTTCAGGACATAAGCAAAAGTCCGATCATGCCCAAGCGCGCACCAGAACAGCCGGGGTCGTGCGTTCTTCCGGCGTGAGCAGCCAGAGGCGGCGGCGCAAGGACAAACCCCAGCGGGACTCGCTGGTAAACACCGTCAACGGGGCTGCCAGCAGCAGCGGTAAACCAACGGGCAGCAGACACCATATAGCATCGTGATAAGACTGAAAGGTTGCCACCAGACCGAAGGCAACTGTGATCATCGTGGGTACGAAGCGGTGCAGCGCATCTCGCCATAGGATAGATTGCGATTCACGCATCGGTGACTTCCACTCCAGGTTCAGTCCGGTCAGCGCAGTGACCACGAACAGCGTATGAGCCATCATGCGAATCGGCGCCTGCAGGGCAGACAGAATGGCTTCCAGAAGGGAGCTTTTTATCAATGCCGCACTGCCGCCATATGCGGCCTGTTCACCGCGGAGCAGGATTGCTCCTACCGCCAGCAGGCGCGGCAAAAATAACAGGGTCAGGGTGAGTCCCCACAACCATTCCAGCTGAGGCGACATTTCCAGATATGAAAAAAATCCCGTTGCTCCGGTATGCGGTTCCAGCAGGCGCAGGCTTAAACTGACCAGCAGAAAGCACAGCCACAGCGGAGCCGAAACGTAGGCCATCGCGCCGGTAAACAACATGGCGCGATGAACCGGCTGGAAACCGGGCTCGGTGATCAGGCGAAAGTTCATCAGGTTGCCCTGACACCAGCGACGGTCGCGCTGGAGTTCTTCCATCAGGTTGGAAGGTTGCTGCTCGTAACTGCCTTCCAGGTCGGTGGTGAGCCAAGTGTAATAACCGGCACGGCGCATCAGCGCCGCTTCGACGAAATCGTGGGAGAGGATTTCTCCCGAGAGTCCGCCGCGACCGGGTAACTTTGCCAATGCGCAATGCTTCATGAACGGCTCGACACGGATGATGGCGTTGTGCCCCCAGTAATGGGATTCCCCCAATTGCCAATACATCATGCCGGCAGTGAATAAGCGCCCGACTACCCGCCCCGCAAACTGCTGGGCACGGGCATGCAAGGTTTGCACACCGCAGGCGCGGGGGGCGGTCTGAATGATTCCCGCTTTGGGATATGCCTCCATCATGCGAACCATCATGGTGATGGTTTCCCCGGTCATGACGCTGTCCGCATCGAGTACCACCATGTAGCGGTAATTGCTTCCCCAGCGGCGGCAGAAATCGGCCACATTGCCCGCCTTGCGCCGGGTGCGGCGTTCGCGCAGCCGGTAATAGAGCCGGCAACGATCCCCCAGTTGTTCCTGCAGGGTGGACCAGGCGGCCAGTTCTTGTGCGCGCAAGACGGGGTCGTAACTGTCAGACAGCACATAAACATCAAACAAGTCGGCCGCCTCGCTATCCGCCAAGGATTCGCAGGTGGCACGCAATCCAGCGAACACGGGGCCAACCGGCTCGTTGCAGATCGGCATGATGATGGCTGTGCGTGCATCGCTACTTAAAACCTGGCGACGCGCCACATCAATAGACAGGGCGTGGGGATCGGGCCGCCAAAGCACCCACAATCCCATCAGGGCGGTAACGAAGCCGGCCGTCACCCAG
>LSLI01000130.1 GCA_001577345.1 Candidatus Gallionella acididurans | reverse complement strand
GATGTATCGCGGGCAACCTCAGCCCAATCCACAGTTTTTACCTGACCTGAGTCTATGAATTTTATACTCTTTGAGATGCGTGCAAGTGCATCCTGGATTTGGGAGTTATTCCTGTTGTCCAGCCAATTATGCAGGCCGCCGAATCGTTTCCTGGCATCCGGATCTGAGTACCACTCGGTGAGATGTTCAATATCTTTTCTGGTATCGGGGCAAGGCCTGTCGCTTGAAACAAAAATATTTCCGCAAAACACAAACCGGAGGATTTTCGGGTTGACGTAAAGGATGACATCATTCAGGTAAGAGTCATCGTACAGGTAGGCGAAGGGGGCGATCGAGCTATTGGCTGGGGTTGCAATATCAAGCGCTCCCCAATCCAAGGAATCGATTACCACATTTAAATTTCGTTTCTCCAGTGCATAATTAAGCACCAGAGACCGCTCCGCTATCGATGAGCCGCTCAGGGACAAATTTACAAATTGTCCACCGAATATTCTGGAAGCCTCGGCTGGCGAAAAATTTTCCGCAATGCTGGTGCCTAAAATAATCGAGTTAAAACTTTCGGTGTTGATTATGCCGCTGTCTGATATGCGCATCCCGCTACCGCTGTACAAATAATAGTTGTCGCGCACCCACGGTTTATGAAAAATCCTATAGGGGTCAATCAGCAGATTGATGCATAAAACGATTATGGCTGGCAGCATCCAGCCTGCCGTGAGAATGATGAAATAACGTCGCATGTTTAGAACTGAAAATAGATAAATTCGCTGACCTGCGTCATGGAATAAATGCAGTAATAAAATAAAATAGAAAACAATATGGCATAGATGGTCGTTGGTTGCCATTTGATAAATCGAATGGGCAGCGTGCTCGCTGATATTTGCTCAAACGGTTGGCGATTCTCTTGCAAATCTTCACAGGTAGGCCGATAAGTTCGGAACGATTGCCCCAGGTTAGGCAACAGCCAGACAATCGCGAAGCCCCAGCCCAAGAAGAATTTGGCTTTCTCCGGATGAAAGTTGGCATCTTTAAAAATTATCCAGTCGTATCGGGCAAGGTATTGTCCGAATTGGGCTTCCAATGAGGGCGGCAACGACATGCCATTCATCCCGGCCATGCCATGCAGCATGCTTATCGCCGAGGTAAAACTATCCGCCCTGAAAAATACCCAGCCAACCACCACGGCAAGGAAGGTCAGCGAGCCAGCCCCAAGTTTAGCGATTCTGCCGCTTTCGCCCCAACCCATGATCTCTTTGAATCTGCGCCAGGAATGGTTCAACATCAGGTAAAAACCGTGCAATCCGCCCCACATTACAAAAGTCCAGCCGGCGCCATGCCACAGTCCGCCCAGCAACATGGTAGCCGTCAGATTTATGTAACGACGGAACTTTCCTTTGCGGTTTCCGCCCAGCGGGATATACAGGTAGTCGCGCAAAAAACGCGACAGGGTCATGTGCCAACGACGCCAAAAGTCAATGATACTGGTGGCTTTGTAAGGCGAGTCGAAATTTTTGGGCAAACGCACGTTGAACATCAGCGACATTCCAATCGCCATGTCGGAATAGGCGGAGAAGTCGAAATACAACTGGAGCGTATAGGCCAATGCTCCAATCCACGCTTCCAGCAGCATCGGTTGCCCGCCGGTTGCGACTGCGCTGAAAATTGGCGTGGCAATATCCGCCAGTGAATCGGCAATCAACACTTTTTTTGCCAGCCCCAGAACGAAGATGGTCAAGCCCACTGCGGCGTTGTCCCAGCTGAGGCGGCAGACGTTGCGCTTGGCGAATTGCGGCATCATTTCCTTGTGATGCAATATCGGGCCGGCAATCAGGTGCGGGAAGTATGAAACGAACAGAATGTAATGCACGAAGTTGAATTCCTTTACTTTGCCCTGATAGGTATCCACCAGAAAGGCAATTTGGGTGAAGGTAAAAAATGAGATGCCGAGCGGAAGGATGGCTTGCCCCATGGGCAGAGAAACGCCCGTCAAGTGGTTCAGATTTTCAGCAAAGAAGTTGGCATATTTGAAATAGCCCAACAGAATCAGGTTGGCCGTAATTGCCGCTATCAGCAGCAATTTTGACTGGCTGGCTGGCTGGCGTGCGACCCTGTGGCCAATTGAATAGCCGGCAGCGTAGTTGAACACGATAGAGCCAAGCAGTAATTCCACAAATCGGACATCCCACCAGCCGTAAAAAAACAGTGAGGCAGCGGCAAGCCATAAAGAAGCCAGCGCATGGCTGTATTTACCAATACGAAAAAACCCGAAAAACACAATCGGAAAAAAGACGAAAATAAAAACGTAGGAGTTGAATAGCATAATTATTATTTGAAATACAAGCGCACCGGATTATTGCAGCTCACAATTTTTAGAACAAGCGTGTGGTCAGAGAACTATTGAGGTTTTCATATTTGATGACAATGACACATCTTTCGGAATGCAGTCAGGGGAAATTAAAAAACTGGCACGTCAATCCCGCGAATTCGGGGAATCCAGAATGCCTTGTCATTGCAACAAGGCTTCAACTGCGAGCGAAGCGCGGCAGAGGCGAAGCCGACGCGGCAATCCAGATGGTTTAAAAAAATGCATTTTGGTCTTGCTGGATTGCTTCACTTCGTTCGCAATGACGGCAAGGGTGTCGGGAATTATGGAAGTATCAATAAAGAGCCGATAGCTGTGCCAAGTAAAGCATCGTCAGTTAATGATACATATTCTGGTAAATTGCGTCTCCCAAAATCAAGTACCCTGTCGTTGACACATGAGTGTTGTTTGCAGGATAGAAGTCTATGGTCTTCTTCCGGATCTCCTGCCGGAAAGTTTTCAATAGGTTGGGGGCGTCAAATCGTTGCTCCGCTTCATCCCAGAATTTCTTTTCCGGATGCAGATAGACGGTCGACTTGTCGGGAATGACCGCCCACACCACGGTGTAGTTCTTTAACCGTGCGTTGATTCCCGCCATGCCGTCAAGAATATTTTTCCCCATATCCTCGGCGCGATCTTTTGTATAAAACAGCGCATCCTTGCACCGGGGATGACTGAAAAGCTCGCAGCCATTTTCAATGCGTACCACTCTGGCTTCGCCGAGACCATCCCAGCCCTTGAAACCCGGAAGACTGCTCAACCGGTCATATTTCCTCGCATTGAGTTCGGTTTCGATGCCCACGGACATTCTGCCCGAGTAGTCGGCCATATTTCGGCCTGGCAGCGTAGGAGGTGGTTTGGTCGCCAGCTGCTGCTGTGCATGATATTCCATGCGCTTGCACTCTAACGAGCGGGAAACCCGGTCTTCAAAGTACGCCTCTACGCTTTCTATTACTATGTATTTTCCCTTGAAGCCTGTGCTGCGCAACCAATCCGAAAAATCCCCGCAAATGTTGAAAACGCTTTCCCAGGTCTCGGTCCTGACGCGCACCCCCCTTTGCGTGAATACGGTTTGCCAGACTTGCGCGTATGAAAAACTATCTCCTATCACCAGCACGTCCGCATCCTGCCATTCCGCAGATTTCATCAGGCGCGGGTCTATTGCCGGTTGCTCCCTGGTCCAGCCGAAATAGGATTCCGGCAACTTCGCCATACGGGTCAAATTGCCTTCAAAGCTCGCGAGCGGCAGGAAATAAAATCCGACCAGAGCATAGACCGCCATTATCACTGCCACTAGTATCGTATAGAATCTGGCTTGGTTCATCGTCAGAACTGAAAGTAAAGGAACGGGCTGTAACTGCCGAATTGGTCTATCGCGAGATACAGGAAATATACCGTGGCAATCGCCTGCGCCAACATCAGCACGAAATTGCCATTTATAAACTTCACACGCGTCGAATTGGGCAACAGCCACACCCAGGCCAGCGCCGACACCAGCAGAATGGCCAGCTCGCGCCCCCTGAGATCGGTAATCATTAACAACTGCCCGTGCATCACATCTGCAAATGAGATCGGCCGTGCCTCTATGCCAACCATGGCCTTCATCATTATCAGGGCATGGGTCATGTCGAATGAACGGAACATCACCCACGCAACCACCACCGCAACAAATGTGATCGCTCCCCCTGCCAAGCCGCCCATCCACACAGGAAGCCATTTCACCGGTCGTTCAGGAAGCAGTTCGCGCCACAAGTGATTTACCGTCAAATATATGCCGTGCAACCCGCCCCAACAGACAAAAGTCCATCCGGCACCGTGCCACAAGCCGCCCAGCAGCATCGTCGCCATCAGGTTGGCATAGCGCCGCGGCTCGCCCTTGCGATTACCCCCCAGCGGAATATACAGATAATCGCGCAGGAACCGGGACAGCGTCATGTGCCAGGTGCGCCAGAATTCGATAATGCTGGTGGCCTTGTAGGGTGAATCGAAATTTATCGGCAGGCGGATATTGAACATCAGTGCAGTTCCCAACGCCATATCCGTGTAGCCGGAGAAATCGAAATAAATTTGCATGGTATAGGCCAGGGCACCGCACCATGCTTCGTAGACCGTCGGTACCCCTCCACGCTGAACACCGCCGAAGATTGCATTGGCAAAGGGAGCGAACGAATCCGCCCAAAGAGTTTTCTTGCACAGTCCCACTGTGAACAAAAGCATTCCACTGGCTGTGTTTTCCCAATTGACCCTGTAGTTTGTCCGCAATGCGAATTGCGGCATCATCTCAGCGTGATGCAATATCGGCCCCGCTATCAGGTGGGGGAAATACGTCACAAAAAGGAGGTAATGGATAAAGCTGTATTCCTTAACCTTGCCCTGCCATGTATCCACCAGAAACGCTATCTGGGTAAAGGTAAAAAAAGAGATGCCAAGCGGCAAGATGATTTCGCCCAGCGAAAGATGCAGTCCTGCCGCGGCATCAATGTTGTGCAGAAAAAAATTGGCGTATTTATAATAGGCGAGCAGCAGCAAATTGGCTGATATCGCTGCCACCAAAAGTTGTTTCCCTTTCCTGGCAGCAGTTTTGCCATGCGCCCTGGCAATCCACATTCCGAAAGTGTAGTTGCATATAATCGAGGCCAGCAGCAAACCGACATAGGCCGGATTCCAGTACCCGTAAAAAAATAACGAAGCGGCCGCCAACCAGGCTGCCGCGTATGCATCACTGAACCGGGCTAACCAGAAGAAACCCAGCAGCACCACCGGCAAAAACAGGAAAATGAAACCGTAGGAGTTAAATAGCATTCGAAATTAAAGCGGAATCGGGCGGCACTTGGTAACAATCGTTATGATAAATGCAATAACGAATCTAATGTAAAATTAAACCCAGATAATCCGATAGGTTCGTCATTCCCGCGAATTCAGGGAATCCAGAATGCTTCGTCATTGCAACAAGGCTTGGCTGCGAGCGATGGCACAAACACCTGTCATTGCGATAACCAGCGACTTGCCAGCTTGCTGGCTTAGTCGATTGGCTATAACCAACCACTTGGCAACCGTCTTCTGGTTGCTTAGTGGGATGGCTAGT
>LSLI01000129.1 GCA_001577345.1 Candidatus Gallionella acididurans | reverse complement strand
AACTTCTGGAGGCCGGTGAAAAACTCCAGGCGTTCGCCTTCGTGGGCAACCTGACCACCCGACAGTATGTCCCGGTGATGATCCATCCCGGCAGCGTCGAGGACAAGGACCCGTCTGCGCGGGAGATCCAGTCAGCGGCGTTGACATTGAAGGCCGATTTCGTGTTCACGATCATGGAAGCATGGTCGCTTCGGCCAGACAAAATACCGCAGATGAATGCGATCTTCGACCAGTACGGAAGCTTAGGCGCCTCACCCTATACGATCGATACGTGCTCGTTGATGCTAGAAACGAGGCATGGGATGTGGGCCGCACAACCGCAGATCAAGCCCAGGGGAATTTCCAGGAAAAGACGCACAATCGGGGTAGTCTGGTTCCGCTATTACAGTGAAGTTGCAGGCCGGTTTATGCACCTGTTGCCCAGGAAGTCGCCCTTGATTCCAGGCAGCTAAGTGTATACTCGATTACGGATATGAAGATTGTGAATTTCTATCCATCCCGTCATGGGCGGGTGCCCCGTCGTTTTGAGGAACCAAAATAAATACTGGAGACCGTTTTGCCCCACTTATACATTAAAGGCCGGCGCTTGCTGCCGATCGTGCAGGGGGGGCGGCGTATCCGCGCACAGGCTGGCGAGCGCGGTGGCGCAGCAGGGCGCGGTCGGCACCATCGCCAGCATCGATCTGCGACTGCATCACCCTGATCTGGTGGCGCAGGGAAAGTGCTGCCGGGACAAGGCAGTGCTGGATAAACTCAATCTGGTCGCACTGGAACGGGAGGTTAAAGCCGCCCTCGACACGGCGGGCGGTGAGGGTCTGGTGGCAGTCAACGTGATGAAGGCGGTGACCGAACATGCCGCCCTGGCGCGCCAAGCATGCGCGAGCGGGGCACAGACTGTGGTGATGGGCGCCGGCCTGCCGCTGGACCTGCCCGAACTGACCGAAGGTTTTCCCGAGGTGGCGTTGATCCCCATCCTGTCCGATGCGCGTGGAATCGGCATCGTGCTGAAGAAATGGATGCGCAAGAATCGCCTGCCCGACGCCATTGTGATCGAGCACCCGCGCTATGCCGGTGGCCATCTTGGCGCCACCAAACCGGAGGACATCAACGATCCTCGCTTCGATTTCCCCGGGGTTCTGGAAACCGTGTTCCATTTGTTCAAGGATCTGGGCATCGAACGCGAGCGCATCCCGCTGATACCAGCCGGCGGTATCAACACTCACGAAAAAATTTGCGACCTGCTCACACTCGGTGCCAGCGCGGTACAGCTCGGCACACCATTCGCGGTTACCGAGGAGGGGGACGCTCACCCCAACTTCAAAAAAGTGCTGGCGGAGGCCAGGCCGGAAGACATCGTCACTTTCATGAGCGTTGCCGGCTTGCCTGCGCGCGCGGTGCTGACGCCGTGGCTAGCAAACTACCTGCGCCGGGAAAGCAAGCTGCAGGATTGCGCCAAAAGCCATCTGGCGCGTTGCGCGTCCGGGTTGCATTGTCTGACCCAGTGCGGGCTGCGCGACGGCATCGCGAAGGCCGGGCAATTTTGCATTGAGTCGCAGCTGGCTGCAGCGCTGCGCGGCGATATCGGCAAGGGCTTGTTCTTCAGGGGCTCGGAAAGCCTGCCGTTTGGCGCTGCTATCCGGTCAGTGCGGAAACTGCTGGACTATCTGCTTAATGGCAACAAGCCCGTGCTTTCATAAGCGTGCAAATTTCAGAGGCAGCCGCGCTGGGGCAAGCTGCGGCAGGTGTCATCAGCCGAGTCTGTCGTCGGCCCATGGTGTCCTGTCCGTACTGGCTATTAATGCCCAATAATATGAGTTGATATTTAACCAAAATTGGAGCAATATCAGCTCATGACGATTAAGTCCATCTACAAACTTCCGTTCAGCCGGTTCGTGAAGAAAGCTCACAAGCCGCTGCAGTTGGCCATTGAGGACGCTGTAGATGAGGTCTGTGATAATCCGGAGATCGGGGAAGCCAAAGTGGGCGATCTGGCCGAGATATGGGTCTACAAATTCAAATTCAATCGCCAAGAGTACCTGATCGCATATCGTCCTCCGACACTGGAGGCTCGACGTCAGGGTGTAGATGTGGAATTGTTGATTATCGATTTTTATCAGGTGGGTTCGCACGAGAATTTCTATGATGAACTCAAGCGATACCTGAAATCGGAGGGATAGAGAAATGGCACATGTGATAACTGCAGAAGATCTGTTCCGGGATCTCAAGCAAATGCCGACAACCGAGCGGCAGAAGTTTTTCGTGATCTTGTCTACGAATGCTTTCCGTGGCGATGATATGAGCCATGGGGAGTTGTTCGGCCATCTCGCTGGCGATGAGTTCACGGCCCGGGAAGCGGCCGAATATCTGGAGGTCTCGATGTCGACCTTCCGACGGTTTGCCGCTGGCGGAAAGCTGACTCCGAGTACGACGGTCGGACGCAACCAGATGTTCGCGGTTCCAGCATTAAGGGCCTTCAAGAAAGCCCTGAAAACGGCGAAGGGCTGAATATTTATGAGAAAAGATACTTCGCATTAAATATTAATAACTATTATTAATCAATAAGTTAATACGCATAATCATCATTATGTCAAATTGGTGTGATGCCGACCATTCACCGCATCACACCAATTCGATTTGCACCTTGCGACCAACCAGGGCAGCGGCACGCTGCAAGGTCGAGAGTGTCACGTCGCGAGTAGGATCGAGCAGTCGATCAACCTGCGAGCGGCTTGTTTTAAGCATGACCGCCAGGCGCGCTTTGGTCAGCGATTGCTTTTCCATCGCTTCGACAAGCTGCCACACCACGACTTCCTTGATGGCCAGTGCCTGGGTTTCTTCAAACAGGCCCTCTTCCTTGAGGAAGTCGTCGAGGCTTGATCCAATATGACGGTTGCTCATGATTTCAACTCCTTTTGGCGTTTCCTCGCCAGGGCAAGTTCGTCGTCAGGTGTCTTTTGCGTCTTCTTGATGAAGCCGTGCAAGGCCACCAAAGTGCCCTTGTGCAAACATATCAGCACGCGAGCGATGCGGTTGCTGGGCAGATCGGTGCGTACTTCCCATAAGCCCTGCCCCATCGGACGGCATAAGGGCATACCCACCGGCCAGCGCCATTGCGCCCGCATCAGGTCTTGGCCAATGGCGTGCCTATCCGGCTCGTCCAGTGTCTTGAGCCATTCGCGTACCGGTTCGTTGCCGCCGCTGTTTTTGTAGAACAGTAGCGGCGTTTTTTGTGTTTCATTGACCATCAATCACCTTGGCGCATTTGTACCACATAAGGTACACGTAATGCAAGGTAATTCCAATCTTTCCCCTGCCCTGCATGGGTCGCGTTACCCCAGAACCAGGATGTACCGCGCCTTGAGAGATTGGTAGAGCGAATCGCGGACATCGCCCCCATCCAGATCGACCATGCCCAGGACCTCGACCAAATGCTCGTTATCCTCGCGACCATTCCATATCTTGTTATAGGTTCCTGCCTTGTATCCGTGATCCTGGCGGAATACGTTCAGCACGTTCTTCCCCACGTATTGCTTGAACAGTTCGAGCCAGTTCATCCCGCAGTCCGACAATAGCGATTCAAATAACGCCAGGTTAGTGCGTCTGGCAGCGGCCAGACCGACCAGCAAGTCAAGCTTTTCCAGCAGATTGATATGAGCGAGGCCATAGTATTGGTTATCAAACTGAACTGATTTTTGGCACAGGTTGAGCTCGGCCATCATCTCCATTTTGGCCAGCGGAATGGCCCCGTGTTTGCTTTGGATAAAGGCAGATAGCATGAAGTGCCAGATGTCGACCAGCTCCATGCGCAACTGTGCCATGTCGCAGTCCTGCTTTTTCCACCATTTCCAGCCGTGATGTTCGATCGCCTCAACACCTTCGACCTGAATGGCGCGATGCCAGTTATTCCTGGCCAATACCCAGTCAGGGTTAACCTTGCTGTTTATGTCATCCTGCATTTTCAGCATGGCATCAAGTTGCGTTTCAATGAGCGTCATTAATTTTTGTTTGGATTTTAGGCACGCGCATTCTACCAGCACGGTTGGATCATTTACTATTTGTCTACTGGCACAGTATAGTAATCATTCATCACCACGAACTGCCCACCACAAACTGCCGCTGGGACTAAAAAATTCGCATTGCCATGAAGCTGACCGTTTTCAAACGCGAGCCGTTACACCTACTAAACATAATACATTCCGAATTGCCTTGCCAATCCATCCAGCGCCATATCCATCCAGCGCCATATCCATCCAGCGCCATATTGACCGCAATTACGTGATGCAGAATCAGCACATAGCGCCAAGGTTTACCGCCATGGGTGGCGGTGTAGTCGGAAGCATCGATTACAGCGTCCTTCTTGGCTAGAACAATCGCATCATCTGGTTGCTGGCCTTTGGCTCCAGCATGTAGATCGTGTTATTCGTTTCGGCCACAAAGTCAGGCTAATATTCCAGATGGTCAGCTCCCTGTTTGTAGAAAATCTGAAATTGCCCCTTGGCGGGCTTGAACCACTTTTCTGCATCACGCTCAAGAATGACTGCACGTGCTCCGCCTCTGAATCAAACTTTTGTTCCGTTTACAAACAGCGCTTGAAACCGCCAAACACATATTTCGACATAGGGCTCTTATCTTCAGGAGACACGCGATAATCAGCGGGCGGTTCATTGACGGAGAGTTTGACACATAATGTTGATGGGTATAGTCTTCAAAAATCTACACCGCAGCTTATTGCTCGGTTGATATTGGCGACCTGACCAATTCAAATAAACAGGAGACACGCAAGTGTCCTTATAGAAGTACCGATAGCGTCACCAAGGAAAGGACGGTGACATAAAGTAGTACCAAAGCAAGCCCAAGCGGGGACACTTCCCCGCAAGGGCATGGTGTCCCTTTTTTTGTCTCAACGAAAAGAAGGAGAGCACCATGATAATCGTAATTCTTGCTTGCTGTATTTCAGGCTACATCATCAGCCGCCCAGTAGTACGCGCGCTGGATTTGTAATTAAACAAAACCCAACCGGGGACATCGTTCCCGGTTTGGGCGTGGGGTCTCCGGTTTTCGCATTAACGAACCACGGAGATCACCATGAAAAGAATTGTCCGAAATTTACCGAATGCCACATACCACAGCGGGAGCGAAATCTCTCACAGCGGCATTGTGCAGTTGCTACGTTCCCCTGAGCATTATCTGCAATACAAGAATGGAACGGTAGAACCTACACCAGCAATGGAATTTGGATCTGCTTTCCATAACTTCATCCTTGAACCAGAAGTGTTTGCCAAAGAATTCACCCTCGCGCCGAAGTTTGACAAGCGCACCAAAGAGGGCAAGGAATTGGGGGCAAAATGGGACGAGAATAACGCTGAGAAATCTCCTTTGACAGGCGAACAAATGGATACACTGGCCGCAATGCGGATGAGTGTTTTCAATCACGAAGGTGCGGCGAAGTTGCTGCACGAAGGTGAGGCTGAAACATCCTTGTTCTGGACGGAAGAATACACTGGCTTGCCATGCAGGATTCGCCCAGACTGGATGTGTTCGCGCGGTCTTGCAGACCTAAAAAGCTGCATT
>LSLI01000128.1 GCA_001577345.1 Candidatus Gallionella acididurans | reverse complement strand
CACAGACCCGCCACCTGATCGGTGCGGCGGAATTCGGCCGCATGCGACCGGGGGCACTGCTGATCAACACCGCTCGCGGCGGCCTGGTGGATGAAGCGGCACTGCTGGAGACGCTGCGCTCAGGGCGCATAGGCGGCGCCGGATTTGACGTGCTGGGCAAGGAGCCTCCCGCGCAAGGCCATGCCTTGCTTGAGCTGGATCTGCCCAATTTCATCCTGACCCCGCACATCGCCTGGTCGGGAAGAGGGGCGATGCAGGCACTGGCCGACCAGCTCATCGCCAACATTGAGGCGTACGCGGCAGGCGCAGCGCAGAACCGGGTTGTATGATGTGCTTTCGCCGGCACGGCTTTCGATCAAGGAGACGACCATGACTTATCCTGCGGGTATCAATATCAGTGCTGTGGTCACTGCGGAACAATCCGCCATCCTGACCACCGAGGCGCTGGCCTTCATCGCCGAACTGGCGCGTCAGTTCGAGCCGGTGCGCTTATCGTTGCTGCAGCGCAGGGTGCAGCGCCAGGCTGAACTGGATGCGGGCAAGCGGCCAGGCTTCCTTGCGGAGACTGCCGCAGTGCGCAACAGCGACTGGACCATAGCCTCGGTGCCCGCCGAGCTGCTCGACCGGCGTGTCGAATTGACCGGCCCGGCAGAGCGCAAGATGCTGATCAACGGCCTCAATGCCGGTGCACAGATATACCTGGCGGATATGGAAGACTCCATGACGCCGACCTGGCACAACGTGGTCGATGCGCTGATCAACCTGCGCGATGCAGTCAGCCGTACCATCAGCCACGTCAACCCGGACGGCAAGACTTACCGGTTGCACGAAAAAACTGCCGTGATGTTCATGCGCCCGCGCGGCTGGCACATGGTGGAGAAGCACGTGACCGTGGATGGCAAACCTGTGTCGGCCAGCCTGTTCGACTTCGGCATGTATTTTTTTCACAATGCAAAAGCCCTGCTGTCCCGCGGCACCGCGCCCTATTTCTATCTGCCCAAGATGGAAAGCCACCTTGAAGCCAGGCTGTGGAACGAGGTCTTCATTCATGCCCAGGATATCCTTGGCATCCCGCGCGGGACGATCAAGGCGACGGTGCTGATCGAGACGCTGCCCGCCGCTTTCGAGATGGACGAGATTCTCTATGAGTTGCGCGAACACTCGGCGGGACTGAACTGCGGGCGCTGGGATTACATCTTCAGCGTCATCAAGAAATTCGGCCGCAGCCCCGACTTCATCCTCGCCGACCGCGGACTGGTGAACATGACTTCACCGTTCATGCGCGCCTATTCGCTGCTGCTGATCAAGACCTGTCACCGCCGCAACGCGCACGCGATGGGCGGGATGGCCGCACAGATTCCGATCAAGTCCGACCCCGATGCAAATGATGCGGCGCTGGACAAGGTGCGCGCCGACAAGGAGCGCGAGGCCGGCGACGGGCACGACGGCACCTGGGTTGCCCATCCCGGCCTGGTGCCCGTGGCGATGGAAGTGTTCGACCGTTTGATGCCTGCCCCGAATCAATTGGACAGGAAGCGCGCAGACGTGCATTCCACGGCGGACGACCTGCTGAAATTCGAACCGCAAGGCCCGATCACCGAGGCGGGGCTGCACTTCAACATCGAAGTGGCAATCGCCTACCTTGGCGCGTGGCTCGCCGGGACCGGCTGCGTGCCTATACACCACCTGATGGAGGATGCGGCCACCGCCGAAATTTCCCGCTCCCAGGTGTGGCAGTGGATACACAGCCCGCTCGGTGTGCTGGATGACGGGCGCAAGGTGACGCTGCAGATGGTGGTCGCGATGATCCCCGCGGCGCTCGCGATCATCACCAGGGGAGTGACGGAACATCGCTTCATTCCGGGTAATTATGAACATGCCGCGCTGGTGTTCGAGCAATTGATGGCCAAACAGCCCATCGTCGAATTCCTGACCAACTATTGTTATGCAGAGATGGAATGACCCGGAGCTGCATGCATCCGCCATATGAATCCACGCAATCATGAATAGGCCTGCATCGATCGGCAGTTACGACTACATCATCATCGGCGGCGGGACAGCCGGATGCGTGCTGGCCAACCGCCTTTCAAGCGACCCCGACATCAAGGTGTTGATGCTGGAAGCGGGTGGCAGGGATAACTACCTGTGGATACATATCCCGGTCGGATATCTGAATTGCATCGGCAATCCGCGCACCGATTGGTGCTTCAAGACCCAGCCCGAACCCGGCCTGAACGGGCGCGCCATCGGCTATCCGCGCGGCCGGGTGCTGGGCGGCAGTTCGTCGATCAACGGCATGATCTACATGCGCGGACAGGTGCGTGATTTTGAACAGTGGCGGGCACTCGGCAATCCCGGCTGGGGATGGGACGATGTGCTGCCCTACTACAAACGCTCCGAAGACTATGCGCGCGGCGCGGACGATATGCACAACAGCGGCGGCGAATGGCGGGTCGAGAAGCAGCGCCTGTCGTGGGAGATACTCGAGGCATTTCGCGATGCGGCAGCCGAGACCGGTATTCCCAGGGTCGTCGACTTCAATCGCGGCAATAACGAAGGTTGCGGTTATTTCGAGGTCAACCAGAAGCGCGGTGTGCGCTGGAATGCCGCCAAGGGATTTTTGCGTCCCGCGCTGGGCCGCCCCAACCTCAAGGTTGTCACTCATGCGGCCGTGCGGCGTCTGTGTTTTGCGGGCAAGCTGGTCAGCGGGGTGGAATTCTGGCAGGGCGACCAGCTATTCCGGGCCGATGCCAATCGCGAAACCCTGCTTGCTGCGGGTGCGGTGAGTTCGCCGCAGATACTGCAATGTTCCGGCATCGGTCCGGCTGCATTGCTGCAGCAACACGGCATCGCGGTGGTTCACCATCTGCCCGGGGTAGGCGAAAATCTGCAGGATCATTTGCAGTTGCGCATGGCGTTCAAGGTGAAAAATACCCGCACCCTGAATGAAACTTCGCGGAGCCTGATCGGGCGGCTCGGTATGGGACTGGAATATCTGCTGTTGCGCAACGGCCCGCTGTCGATGTCTCCCAGCCAGTTGGGGGCATTTGTCCGCTCGGACGAAAGCCAGCCCACGCCGAATCTGCAATATCACGTGCAGCCCCTGTCGCTCGACAAGTTCGGCGATCCGCTGCACGACTTCCCCGCCTTTACTGCCTCGGTGTGCAACCTGCATCCGGAAAGCCGCGGCCATATCCGCATCAACAACCCGGACAGCCGGGTGGCACCGCTTATTCAGCCCAACTACCTGTCCACAGAGGGCGACCGGAAAATGGCAGTGGATGCTCTGCGACTGACGCGGCGCATCGTTGCGGCCCCGGCCTTGCGACGCTTCGTGCCGGAAGAGTTCAAACCCGGCCCTGCCCTGCAAAGCGACGAGGAATTGGCCAACGCGGCCGGCGACATCGGCACGACCATATTCCACCCGTCGGGCACCTGCAAGATGGGCAAAGAAGCAGACACGATGTCGGTGGTAGATGCGCGTTTGCGCGTGCATGGCATTTCCGGCCTGAGGGTGGTGGACGCATCCATCATGCCGACCATATTGTCGGGCAACACCTGTTCGCCGGTGGTCATGTTCGCCGAAAAAGCCAGCGACATGATCCTGGCAGACCGCCAACAGGGCAGGATGGTCTAAATGATCCCGCCAATATTCAACCCGGATAATCCATTGGCCGAATTGGGGCAGGCTAATTGGGCCCAAGTGGGCGCATTTCTATCGAAGCCCTAGTGGATTTCTGGCTCAACCATTTTCTGGTCGCGTGTCCGGGTTGTATTCATAATCCTCGCAAGATGCTGTATTCAGATAGCAAGACCCTTGTATTGCTGCGTGCAAATATCAGGTTATACAAACCAGCGTTATTCAGGCTGCTCGAAAGTCGGCATATCAGTTGCCTGATAGGTGCGCGGCACAACCGTTGGATTATTAAATTTAATTAATTTTTACGCATGTCCCCCATTTTTACTTAGAATTCCGCGGATTTCATGATGGTCGCCCAGCCTCTCTGTGTAGCCGATCGCCTGAAGCAACAAAGCTCTTCGGTTAGGGAAATAAAACTATGATATGGATTGTCCGGGTTGCCTTAAACCGACCTTACACTTTTATCGTGCTGGCGCTGCTGATCATGATCCTCGGCCCGCTCGTGTATGTGAACATGCGCACGGATATTTTCCCCGATATCCGGGTGCCGGTGGTCAGCGCAGTGTGGACATACAACGGCATGGCGCCCACGGACATGTCCAACCGCATCGTCACCTTTTATGAAAGGCAGCTGACGACCACGGTCAACGATATCGAGCACATCGAATCCCAGTCCCTGACGGGCGTGGCCGTGGTCAAGATATTCTTTCAGCCGGAGGTCAATATCAATGCGGCGGTCAGCCAGGTGACCGCGCTGTCCCAGACCGTGCTCAAGCGCATGCCGTCCGGCATTGCGCCGCCACTGATCCTGAGTTACAACGCATCCAGCGTGCCGGTACTGCAATTGGCGTTGTCCAGCCACACCCTGTTGGACAACGAGCTGTTCGATCTTTCCAACAACTTCATCCGTCCGCAGTTGGCCAGGGTGGAGGGCGCGGCAGTTCCATCGCCCTACGGCGGCAAGCGCAGAATGATAGCGGTAGATCTGGATATGCACGAGATGCGCTCCAAGGGGCTGGCCCCCCAGGACGTGGCAAATGCCATGATCATACAGAACCTGATCCTGCCGGCGGGAACCGAGAAACTGGGCATATTCGAATACAACGTTCTGCTCAACGCGAGCACGAATGTCATCGACGAGCTCAACGACCTGCCGGTCAAGGAGGTCAACGGTGTCCCCATCCTGCTGCGCGACGTGGCGCACGTGCGCGACGGCTACTTTCCGCAGACCAACATGGTACGGGTCGACGGCGTGCACTCGGTATTGACCACCATCCAGAAAAACGGCAATGCCTCCACGCTGGACATCATCGAAGACGTCAAGGCGCTGTTGCCGCGCATCGAGGCCGGCGCCCCGCCCGGGCTGATCCTCAAGCTGGTTGGAGACCAGTCGATATTCGTCAAGAATGCGGTGAACGGGGTGATCCGCGAAGGGGTGACCGCAGCGGCGCTGACCAGCCTGATGATCCTGCTGTTTCTCGGCAGCTGGCGCTCCACACTGATCGTCACGATATCGATTCCGCTGTCGATACTATCGGCGGTCATCGCGCTGTCGGCTTTCGGCCAGACCCTGAATGTCATGACGCTGGGCGGCCTTGCCCTGGCGGTGGGGGTGCTGGTTGACGAGGCGACCGTGACCATCGAAAGTATCAATTGGCACCTCGAACAGGGCAAGCATGTCGAGACCTCGATCCTGGATGGCGCGAACCAGATCGTGGTGCCCGCGTTTGTGTCTCTGCTTTCGATCTGCATCGTGTTCATCCCGATGTTCTTTCTCACCGGGGTGCAGAAATATCTTTTTGTCCCTTTGGCCGAGGCCGTGATATTTGCGATGATCGCGTCGTTCATCCTGTCCCGCACCCTGGTGCCGACGCTGGCAAAATACCTGTTGCGTGTCCACGTCCCGCATCATCAGGAAGAAGGCCAGCCTGCGCC
>LSLI01000127.1 GCA_001577345.1 Candidatus Gallionella acididurans | reverse complement strand
TGCTGTTTCATATGCCCCAGTCGCGCGTGTATGGTTGATAGAAATCCGCATGGTCGGGAATTGCCCCACGTATCCCGCAAATCGCGGCGGCGAAACTATTGGCCCTTTCCAGCGTTACAGTCACTGACCAGTGCAGCAGTGTTCCCAGGATGCACACAGCGGAGAAACCATCACCGGCACCCACTGTATCGACTGTCTTTGCTGCCGTGTCTTTTCCTGCGGCCTCGGTTATCCGGCCATTTCGATCGATCTGCCACGCCCCATTTTTCCCGCAGGTGACCACGGCCTGGTTGAGGTCGAACCGGTTCATCAATTCCACAACCTGGTTTTGTTCGGTATTTCCGGCCAGGTCGAACATTTCCGCCAGCAACCCCAGTTCTTCCGCATTCAGTTTCACGACATCCGCGTATTGCAGGGATTGCCTGATGGTTTTTTCTTCATACCAGGGTGCGCGCAGGTTGATATCCAGGAATTTCATGGCACCAGTGCTGCGCAGCAGGACTTTTAACGCCCGACCGGATATCTCATTGCGTTGCGCCAATGTGCCGAAATAGACCAGAGCGGGATCAACGGACAATGTGGTCATGCGCACCATTGAAGGATGGATGAAATCGTAGGCCTGCGCAGGAAGGATTTCGAAGCGGTGCTGGCCGTCCTTGAAATGAACCAACACCCGGCCAGTCGGATGGCGATTGCCGCACTGGATACCTATGGTTTCCATTCCGTTTTGCGACATTACGCCAAGCACTTGCTCGCCCAGTTTGTCATGGCCCAGGCGTGTGACCAGGACAGGATTTTGCCCGAAGGCTTTCAGATGTCTTGCCACGTTGAACGGCGCACCACCCAGAACGGCCCGATCGTGGAATATGTCCACCAATACCTCGCCGAACAACACGACTGTACCTTTCTGGTTGGTGCGAAGCCCAGATATTCTGGAAGTCGATTGTTGGGAAAACGGGATCAGTGCCATCGGTTTGCTTGTTCCTTTCCTAATTATTCAATCTGGTATTCCACGGGGGATTTCCGGCCTGAAACAGGTCGTGGCGACCTTTGTGCCCGCTTGAATACCCGTCAGGATATTCAGTTTTGCCGGCTTTTATTGCGCAAAGGAAGGATATGCCCCTGAACGCGGTAGAATCTGAGAGCAAGTCGAAACTGCAGGGGAGGCAAGCACAACAATGTCGGGATTATTCCCATCGAATTTCTACTGTCATGGAACTACCCCTGCCGGGAATCGAACAAGCTTTTATTATAATGAAAATTATATTTATGTAAATATAATTGGTGAAAACTGGAAATGCAAGCTTTATAATCTAATTTGGCGAAGCAAAGAGAGTCTTAACCTTAAAGAGAGCAGAGAGCTGCGAATGAAAGGAATATTTTGACCAGACACAACAAAGAGCAATTGTCACTTCAGGTACTGAAGAAATTCAGGGTCATTTACGGTTCCGTGCGCCAGCATTTTCGGCAAATCGAGCAGACCTGCGGGGTGACCGGATCGCAGTTGTGGATCTTGCAGGAAATCGCCAATACTTCGGGCATCGGTGTTTCGGAATTGGCGGAGCACTTGTCTATCCACCAGTCCACCTGCAGTCAACTGGTGGAAAAGCTGGTCGCCAGAAAAATGATAATCAAGGAACGCAGCAAGCAGGATCAGCGCCGTGTCGGCTTGCGCCTGACAGCATCGGCAGCTGCGCTGCTGGCAAGTGCCCCCGGCCCGGCTGAAGGCGTGCTGCCGGAAGCATTGCGTTCACTTTCAGTGGAAACAATTCAGGCATTGAACCTGTCGCTGGAAAAGGTGATCGACCAATTGAAGGTGAAAGACGACAAACTGGCCGGGCAGCCGTTGTCGGATTTGTGAGATTGCTTGCCGGATCCATATCTGACCGGCGCGCATGAGATGGCTGGGGTAATTGCGTCTCCGTAATAAAGTTCCCGGTTAAGCGGCTGGCATAACGCATCACCTTGCGTAATCGCGTTTCGCCGCCCGGGCCAGCACCCGCTGTAATTGTGCTACTTGCTGTCTTGCGATGCGATGAATCGAAATGCGGGCGCATGGCCCTGTTTGTCCTGCCCGGCATAGATGGTCAGGTGCGGATAGGGGATCTCTATGCCAAGTTCGTCAAATACCCGCTTGAGCTTGCCGAGGAATACACGGCGTATGTTCCACTGTTCCAGTGGTACGGTCTTGAAGCGGCAACGCAGGGTCACCGCCGAATCGCCCCATTCCTGCACGCCCGCGATCTCGATGTCTGCCAATATAATTGCGCTGTAATCCTTGTCCTCACGCATCTCAGTGGCCACCTTGCGCATGACTTCAAACACTTCGTCCACGTTTTCCCGGTAGGCGATGCTCACGTCGATCACGGCGAATGCATGGCCCCGTGACTTGTTGGTCACGGTGGTGATCAGTCCGTTGGGTATGTAATGGACGCTTCCTTCGTAATCGCGCAGGCAGATATAGCGCAGAGTAATGTCTTCCACGGCACCGCTCTTGGAACATACTTCGACCACGTCGCCTTGGCGGATCTGGTTTTCCAGCAGCAGGAAAAAGCCGTTGAAATAATCCTTGACCAGATTTTGTGCGCCGAAGCCGACAGCCAGGCCGACCACTCCGGCCGCGCCGAGGATGGGTGCGATGGAGATGCCCAGTTCGCTTAAAGCCAGCATGCCCGCGACCAGCGAGATCACCACCGTGGAGATGTAGCGGAACACGCGCGCCAGCGTTTCGATGCGCCTTCCATCTTCGGCCGTGCCTGCGCGGGTATTCATGTAATTGCGGAAGACGCGAATCAGCATGCGGCTCATTCCCGCCAGTATCCAGGCCAGAATCAGGATGACGATTACGTGCAGCAGTTCTTTCGATATATGCAGGTACTCTGAATATGAATGGATATCCATGGTGTGTCCTTTGGGGCGTGTCCTTTGCAGCGTGTTCATTGGCTTGCAGGCGCGGCAGTGTCAGTTGCGCTGATGCCGCCGTTAAAGTCGAGTGTATCTCGTCATGTATAATACGGCCAATAAAATTTGGAGATTTTTGATGTCCACAACGATACTGGTCATAGGCATGCTGGTTTTTTTTGCACACTTTCTGTCGCTGCAATTTCGCAAGACCCATATTCCGGATGTGCTGGTGCTGATGCTTGTCGGTATCGTTATGGGCCCGGTGCTTGGCATAGTCAAAGCGGAAGATTTTGGCAAGGTAGGCTCTTTGATCGCCACCATTGCCCTGGTGGTGATCCTGTTTGAAGGCGGAACTTCGCTGAACCTTAATGTGCTGGGAAAATCACTGGGCACGACCGGTTTTCTGGGCATTGTCTGCTTTGTGCTGACTTCTATCATCGCCGCGCTGGTCGGGTTTTTTGCGCTGGGCTTGTCGCCACTTGCCGCCGCCATCCTCGGTGTCACTCTGGGAAACACCTCCTCGGCTGTGGTCATTCCGATGGTGAACTCTCTGCGAATGTCGGAAAAACCTGCCACGGTACTGGTGCTGGAATCGGCATTAGCTGACGTGCTGAGTATTGTCGCCGTGTTGGCTTTGTTGCAGGTTCATGCGCAAGGCGGTGTCGAACCGGGCAAGCTGGTGGGCAGTGTACTGGCCTCCCTGATTTTTGCAGCGGTGATCGGTGTGCTGGGCGGAATCGGCTGGCTGCTGGTACTGGACAAGGTGCGCGGCTTTCCCAATACCATATCTTCCACACTCGCCTATGCCTTTATCGTTTATGGCCTGACCGAAATATTGGGTTTTTCCGGAGCGATTGCAGCGCTGGCATTGGGCATCACACTGACCAATTTCGAAAAGTTTGGCCTTTACCGTTTTTCAAACATTGATCAGAACATCGTGCCGCTGAATGAAACTGAGCTGACGTTCTACAGCGAAGCGGTATTTCTGCTGAAAACCTACTTCTTCGTTTACCTCGGCATTTCCATCCGTTTCGGTGAGATGCATCTGGCTTTGGTCGCGATCGGGATCGTGCTGGTCATATATGCGATGCGCCTGGGACTGACGCGTTTTATTGTGCGCGATGCCAGCTATAGCCTGCGCGATGCCGCCATCACCTCGATGATGGCGCCCAAAGGTCTGGTGTCTGCGGTACTGGCCACATTGCCCCTGGAATATGGCATTGCGGGGGGCGCAATAATTCGTGATGCCGCCTACATGGTGGTGCTGGTCAGCATTACGTTGACGGCATTATTGGTCATTGCCTACCCCTTTCCAACAACACAAAAAATTTACGCCCGAGTACTTGGCAGACCACAACCGGCAGAAAAGGAACATTAGTACCGGCTCCCCTGAATATGAGCGGTGGAACCTGTTGCACCGTTTTTGTGTTTTCGATACTCCTATAGCAATTATTCAAGCACACCGGGGTTGTACATGGCAGTTGAAACCGAACTCAAGTTGCGCGTCAGTCCCGAGCAGTTTGCCAGGCTGAGGCGGCATGCACTGCTCAAGGCGCACTCACCAACGCGCCCGGACACGCGCCGCCTGTACAACATCTATTACGATACACCCAAGCTTGATCTGCATCAGTCCGGAATGGCTCTGCGCCTGCGACGCGTCGGACAGCAATGGCTGCAAACATTGAAAGGTGGCGGTTCGGTCAAAGCCGGCCTGCATCAGCGCAGCGAATGGGAAGTGCGGGTGCGCGGCGCCGCACTGGATTTTTCCGGGCTGGCGGCGGAATGGGATGAGCATCTGCCGGCGTCGTGGCGCAAGAGACTGCGGCCGGTTTTCGTCACGGATTTTTCCCGCACCAGCCGGATGCTTCTTTGGCAGGGTGCGCAAATCGAATTGTGCATGGACCAGGGCGTGATCAGCACCGAACAGCGCAGCACGGAGCTCTGCGAGTTGGAGCTCGAATTGAAATCCGGCGAGCCGCAACAGTTGTTCGCTTTGGCACAGGCGCTGCTGGATATCGTGCCGTTCGAGCTGGAGGCGGTCAGTAAGGCGGAACAAGGCTATCGTTTGTTGTCGGGGTACTTGGCGCACCCGCTCAAGAGTGTTGCGCCAGTCCTGGCTGAAACGGATACCTTGGCAGAGATATTGAAAACACAGATATGGTCCTGCCTGCAGCATTTCCAGAACAACCTGTCCGGTGCAATGGATGGCGATGATGCCGAATATCTGCACCAGATGCGCGTCGCCTTGCGCCGCTTGCGGGTGGTGCTGCGCATGGCTGAAAAATTTCGATCCGACGAGAATCTGGCCGCATTGAACCGGGATATTTCAGCGTTGTTTGTCACTTTGGGGCGGATACGCGAATGGGATGTGTTCATCGCCCAAACGATGCAGCCGCTGTGCACGCAGATCAAAGGCCATCCCGGGCTGCAGGCTTTGCTGTCAGCTGCCATGCGGCAGCGTTCTGCCTGCCATGCAGTGCTGCGCGATGCGGTGCAGGCGCGCGAACTGCAGCGCCTGCTGTTGCGTTTCTCCGTCTGGATGCATGGTGATTATTGGCAGCATACTGAATGGCATCAGGCAGCCGAGAATCAGGAGGCAGTGCAGAATTTCGCGAGCCATCGTTTGCGCAAGCTGGCTAAGGAATCTCTGATTAAGTCCTGAACGATTTTGTTTCATGTTGTCAGAAGCGAAGATCGAACAAACGGAGCCGAACGATGAAACAAACAACCCTCTCTGCGGGCAGCTTTAA
>LSLI01000126.1 GCA_001577345.1 Candidatus Gallionella acididurans | reverse complement strand
GCGCCGTGCTGCGCGCGGCGGAGATGGTGCTGGCGGGTTTGGACAACGATCCGGAACCGTAGTTTGGGGTGCGCATAACCAGCCTCTTAGCAATCGTTTTTAGATTGCTTAGTGGAATGGCTATAACCAATGACTTGCCCAGCGTCTTTTGCTGGGTTAGTCAGATGGCTAGTAGCCTTACCAGTAGTTGCACCAGACATGTTTGCGCTTTAGGAGCGGCGACGTGTTGCCGCACTCCCAAGACTCCAGATTAAAATTATGCTGCGACTAACAGAAATCAAACTTCCCCTTACTCATGCCGAGGGCGAGATCAGGGCCGCGATCCTCAAGCGCCTGGGTATCGGCGACGATGACCTGGTCGGCTATGCCGTGTTCAAGCGCGGCGTGGATGCGCGCAAGCCTAACGCGATACTGTTCACCTATACGCTGGACGTGGAACTGCGGGCACGACACGGTGGGGCGAAGCCTGCTGGGGCGGGAGTGCCCGCATCGCACCTCCTCCCGCAACCTGGCCTGACGGCTAACGTGTCGGAGGTGCGCGACGAAGCTGCGATCCTGGCGCAGTTCAACAACGACCCGCATATCAGGATTTCGCCCGACACCCGCTATCATTTCGTCGCGCATGCTCCGCAGAATTTAACCTCGCGCCCAATAGTTATCGGCATGGGACCTGCCGGTTTATTCGCCGGTTTGCTGCTGGCTCAGATGGGTTTCCGCCCGCTGATCCTGGAGCGCGGCAAGGAAGTGCGCGAGCGCACCAAGGACACTTTCGGTCTGTGGCGACAGGGCGTGCTCAATCCGGAATCCAACGTGCAGTTTGGCGAGGGCGGCGCGGGAACATTCTCGGACGGCAAGCTGTACAGCCAGATCAAGGACCCGCGCTACCTGGGCAGGAAGGTGCTTGAGGAATTCGTCAAGGCCGGTGCGCCCGCGGAGATTCTGTACGAGAGCCATCCGCACATCGGCACGTTCCGCCTGGTGGGCATGGTGGAACAGATGCGAGAGACGATACAGGCGCTGGGCGGCGAGATACGCTTCAGCAGCCGCGTCGACGACATCGAGATCAGCAACGGACCCAATGACATCAAACACGTTACCGGCGTGAAGCTTGCCAACGGCGAGTTTATCGCGACGCGCCATCTGGTGCTCGCCGTCGGGCACAGCGCGCGCGATACTTTCGAAATGGTTCACAAGCGCGGCATTTACATCGAAGCCAAACCATTCTCGATCGGTTTCCGCATCGAACACCCGCAGTCGCTGATCGATGCCGCACGCTACGGCAAGAACGCCGGCAATCCGCTGCTGGGTGCGGCGGATTACAAGCTGGTGCATCACGCCGGCAACGGTCGTTCGGTTTACAGTTTCTGCATGTGTCCCGGCGGCACGGTGGTCGCGGCGACTTCCGAAATCGGACGCGTGGTAACCAACGGCATGAGCCAGTATTCGCGCAATGAACGCAACGCCAATAGTGGCATCGTGGTGGGCATCACCCCCGAGCAGGACTACCCCGGTGGCCCGCTGGCAGGAATGGAATTTCAGCGCCGCTGGGAATCGCACGCATTCGAATTGGGCGGAAAAAATTACCGGGCGCCCGGACAACTGGTCGGCGATTTCATCGCCGGAAGGCCCTCGACAAAATTCGGTGTAGTGCAGCCGTCCTACACCCCCGGCGTGCACCTGACCGACCTGTCGAGCGCGCTGCCCGACTACGCGATTGCCGCAATCCGCGAGGCGTTGCCCGCATTCGCCAGGCAGATCAGGGGATTTGACCTGGCCGACGCGGTGCTGACCGGCGTCGAGACTCGCACCTCTTCGCCGATCCGCATCAAGCGCAACAAGGACGATTACCAGAGCATCAACACCCGCGGCCTGTATCCATCCGGCGAGGGCGCGGGCTATGCGGGCGGGATACTTTCTGCTGCGGTGGACGGAATCGAGGTTGCCGAAGCAGTGGCTTTGAGTATGATACGCACGAAGAATCAACGATAGGGACAAACATGCTTTTGATGATAGACAACTACGACTCCTTCACCTACAACCTGGTGCAGTATTTCGCCGAACTGGGTGAGGATGTGGTGGTGCATCGCAACGACGGGATCAGCATCGAACAGATTGCAGCGATGAATCCGCAGCACATCGTCATCTCGCCCGGCCCGTGCACGCCGAATGAAGCGGGCGTGTCCGTCGCAACCATCCGGAATTTCGCGGGGAAAATCCCCATCCTAGGCGTTTGTCTCGGCCATCAGAGCATAGGGTCGGCATTCGGCGGACGCATCATTCACGCCAAACAGCTGATGCACGGCAAGACCTCGCTGATACACCACAGCAACAACAGCGTGTTTACCGGACTGCCGAATCCGTTCACCGCAACTCGCTACCACTCGCTGGTGATCGAGCGCACGACTTTGCCGGATTGCCTGGAGATCACAGCATGGACCGACGACGGCGAGATCATGGGGGTGCGCCACAAAACGCTGGCGGTGCATGGCGTGCAGTTCCATCCCGAATCCATACTCACCGAACACGGGCACGACATGCTGAAGAACTTTTTGGAAGGGAAGAGATAGCCATGATCACACCGCAACAGGCACTGACCCGCTTGATTGAACAGCGCGAGATTTTTTACGACGAGATGCTTTCGCTGATGCGCCAGATCATGGGCGGCGAAGTCACGCCGGTGCAGATTGCCGGCATCCTGATCGGCCTGCGCGTCAAAAAGGAAACCGTGGGAGAGATCTCCGCCGCCGCCCAGGTGATGCGCGAATTCGCCACCAGGGTGCCGGTCACCAACCGCGCGCACCTGGTGGATACCTGCGGCACCGGCGGTGATGCCGCACACACGTTCAACATCTCCACCGCCAGCGCGCTGGTCAGCGCCGCCGCGGGTGCGCGGGTGGCCAAGCACGGCGGGCGCTCGGTATCCTCGACCTGCGGCTCGGCGGACGTGCTGGAGGCGCTGGGCGTCAACCTGCACCTGAGTCCAGAACAGGTCGGCTCATGCATAGACCAGATCGGCATCGGCTTCATGTTTGCGCCCAATTTCCACGGCGCGATGAAGCATGCCGCCCCGGTGCGCCGCGAACTGGGCGTGCGCACGATTTTCAACGTGCTGGGACCGCTGACCAACCCCGCCGGCGCCGAGAACCAGGTGCTGGGCGTGTTTCACCGCGATCTGGTGGGTATCCAGGCGCGCGTGCTGCAGCGCCTGGGCAGCCGCCACGTGCTGGTGGTGCACGGCGCGGATGGCATGGATGAAATATCGATCAGCGACGGCACTTATATCGCGGAACTGAAGGACGGCGAGGTCAGCGAATACACCGTGCACCCTGACCTGTTCGGCATGACTACCGCACCGCTCAACATGCTGCGTGTCACCAACATCGACGAGGCGCGGGAAAAACTGCTTGGCGTGTTGAACGACGAAGCCGGTGCGCCGCGCGACATCGTGCAGCTGAATGCCGGTGCGGCGATTTATGTGGCGGGTCTGGCCGGAACACTGGAAGAGGGTGTAGCGCTGGCCGATCGGGTGATCGCCAGCGGCGCGGCAAAAACCAAGCTGGATCAGCTTATCGCGCTGAGCAACAGCTTCAGGGCGTAAGCCCTGCGGCTTTCAGCAGTGATTGTCGAGTTTTTTGCGGGATCCGCTCAAGCCGGCTTTCGGCAGCCTGTACCGGCTCCGCAGCTTAGGCCGTCAGCAGCTGCTTCAATTCCCCGCTCTGGTACATCTCGGTCATGATGTCCGAACCGCCGACGAATTCGCCCTTGATGTATAACTGCGGGACGGTAGGCCAGTTGGCGAAATCCTTGACCCCCTGGCGGATTTCAGGATCCTGCAGCACATCCACGGTGAACAGTTCTTTCACGCCGAGTGCGTTGAGTATGCCGATTGCGTTGGCGGAAAAACCGCACTGCGGGAACTGCGGGTTGCCCTTCATGTACAGCACCACAGGATGTGTGGTGACTTGCTCTTTGATGCGTTGCTGGATGTCTTTTTGCATATCTGGGCTCATGATGTTATTACCTGAATTAAACAGTCGGGAATTCTAGGTTGTAGTGAACGCATCGTCAAGTGTGATGGCGATCACCGAATTCGGCCATGTATATCCCGGCGCCACCGGATCGACATTTTTGGTAAAGTGTTTCGCTATACGCGTTGTACAGGCTCATGCTACAAGCAAACCGGAACAATAACCCCGCAATAGTATTCAAGGAAAGCAAATGGAGTCCTCAGCATCGCTGGAATTGGCCAAGCACGCATTGCTGATGTTCGGCACCATCCTCGCCGCCGGCACTTTCTCCGGCCTGATCGCGCGACTGCTGCGGATACCCGATGTGGTGGTGTTACTGCTGGCAGGCATGCTGCTCGGTTCCGGCGCGACGGGCATCGTGAACATCAAGGCCGACTCCACGATCAACCAGTTGATCATGGTGTTCGGTTCCAGCTACATCCTGTTCGACGGCGGCGCCTCGATCCGGCTCAAGGTGCTTAAGGAAGTCTGGATCACGATCCTCATAATCGCCACCGTGGGCTTGCTGATCACCGCCGCAATCACCGGTGTTGCCGCCTGGTATTTCCTCGGGCTTGCGCCTGTCACCGCGCTGCTGCTCGGCAGCGTGATCGCTTCCACCGATCCGGCGACATTGGTGCCGGTGTTCAAGCAGGTGCGCATCAGGGAACGCGTCGCGCAGACCGTGATGAGCGAATCCGCGTTCAACGACGCGATGGGCGCGATCCTGACGTTCACCGTGCTGGGCATCGCGATGGGCACAGGCGACTTCTCGATAGGCGCCGCTGTTACCGACCTGCTCAAGCAATCGTTGCTGGGTGTATTCATCGGCGGCGGGCTGGGATACCTGGCCGCCTTCCTGATCTCCCATGAAAGATTCAACTTTCTCGCCGAATTCGCGCCGGTGGTCACGCTGATGGCGGTGATAGGCGCATACATGGGCGCGGACGGCGTGCATGCCAGCGGCTTCATGGCGGTGTTCGTGTTCGGCATCATGCTGGGCAACCAGGAATCGCTGGGGTTCAGGCTGACCAAAACGGAGGGCGCCGAACTGGAAGACTACGTGATGACGACGGCATTGATCATGCGCATGTTCATCTTCATCCTGCTCGGCACTCAGGTGGATTTCGGATTGATCAACCAATACCTGCTCGGCGGCGTGGCGGTGGTTGTGGTATTCATGCTAGTGGCGCGACCGGTCACGGTGTTCCTGTGCGCACTGCCCGACCGCCGCGCCAGATGGAGCTTGAAGGAGATGCTGTTCATGTGCTGGACGCGCGAAACCGGGGTAATTCCCGGCGCGCTGGCAGGCATGCTGGTCGGCATGAAAGCCCCCGGCGCGCAGATCATCGCCTCGGTGACCTTCATCGCGATCCTGATGACCATCCTGATCCAGGCGACCACCACCAAATGGCTGGCGAAAAAGCTGGGCTTGCTCGCGAAATAGAACTGCAAACAAATCAGACCCTGCGCAGCACGATCCCGCGAAACCAGCCTCCGGCAAGCAGTGGCACGTCGCTGATCTTTTCCAGTTGCGGCACTTCGCGCAGTATTTCCTCGAACACCACGTCCATGCGCGTGGCAATGCGGCGCGACAATGGATTGAGCGCGCGGCGCAGCAATGCGGTTTGTTTCGGGCGCAGGAATTT
>LSLI01000125.1 GCA_001577345.1 Candidatus Gallionella acididurans | reverse complement strand
CTATCCGGATAAACTGCCGGGCAGCGAAGAGGTGCGCATTATAGAGATGTAAAAACTCTCGTCAACACTTTTCTGAAATAATTTAATAATATTTGCATCGGCCCTGTTTTATCGGGTTATTCATTACAATGCCGCCTCACTTAAAAGTCTTGAAAATGGCACTGATCACACTGGGAATCGAGTCATCTTGCGATGAGACCGGCATCGCGCTCTACCAGATGGAGCGCGGCTTGCTGGCGCACGCGCTATATACGCAGGTAACTATGCACAACGAATATGGCGGCGTCGTTCCGGAGCTCGCTTCGCGTGACCATGTCCGGCGCGTCATACCGCTGGTGCGCCAGGTCATGCGCGAAGCCGAAGTGTCGCTCGCCCAGATCAGCGCAGTCGCCTATACCCAGGGGCCGGGACTGGGCGGCGCATTGCTGGTCGGTGCCAGCGTCGCAAACGCACTGGCTTACGCGCTCGATATTCCCACGATAGGAATCCATCATCTGGAAGGCCACCTGCTTTCCCCATTGCTGTCCCACCCCGCACCCGAGTTTCCGTTCGTTGCCCTGCTGGTTTCCGGCGGGCACACGCAGCTGATGCGCGTGGACGGTGTGGGGCAATACACCTTGCTCGGCGAAACACTGGACGATGCCGCAGGCGAAGCCTTCGACAAGAGCGCGAAGCTGCTTGGCCTTGGTTATCCCGGCGGCCCCGCGCTGGCGAAGCTCGCCGCATCGGGCAGCCCCGGCCTGTACAAGCTGCCGCGTCCGATGCAACACAGCGGCGACCTGAATTTCAGTTTCAGCGGATTGAAAACGGCGGTGCTGACGCTGGTGAAGCAAAGCGATGACGCCGTACAGACCAAAGCCAATATCGCTTACGCGGTACAGGAAGCCATCGTCGATGTGCTGGCACACAAGGCCCGCGCTGCACTGGAGCACACCGGACTGGATCAATTGGTCGTGGCAGGCGGCGTGGGCGCAAACCGCTTGCTGCGCAGCCACCTGACCGAAAGCGTAAGCAAGCGCGGCGGGAAAGTATTCTATCCCGACCTGGAATTCTGCACAGACAACGGCGCGATGATCGCATTCGCCGGCGCTTTGAGGCTTGCGCAACAACAAGGCAAGAAGGATTATCGCTTCAATGTCAAACCGCGCTGGAACCTGCAGGAAATAACGCTCTAAAAAACCGTCGGCAGGCTACCGGAATTCCCCGGTTCTTATGCGCGAGAACGCCTGCGCGGCGCGGTGGCGCTGAAAATTTGTCCGCGCAATACCGCGATTTGCTGCAAAATCGGCGTCGTGACCGGTTCGAGTTTCTGGCGCATCAGGGTGCCTCCAGCCGTACTCCGTGACAAAACCGGCGCCGCCACATCGCTGTTCATGCACGACAAAGCCAGCATCGCACGCACCTCCGATGCGTATTCCGGAAAGTACTCCAGAAATTGCCCCGCTTTTGATGAAGCATCGCGGCAAAATGCATCCACGTTTGCAAGGATTGCCTCCGGCGTTCCCCCATCGCAGCATGCGGCATGCAACGTGGATGAAAAATATGCGGCCAGCGCATCGAGCAGTGCATTTACCACATCCTTGTCCGCGGGATAGCGCAGCATCACCTCACCGGCCTGAAGAAAGGCCTGTCCTCTGGCCGACAAGACTCGCTCAAGCTGAAGCGCATAAGGATGATCCGCCCATTGTGCCAACCTCGAACTCAGTGCGCCCCAGTCGTCGCGTGGTGAAACCACTGCCGGCAAATCGTCAGGCATGCGTTCAAGGAAACCGACATGGTAAGCGTTATCGACAGAACCCCTGTTCCACAGCTTTTTGCGCACCACGTCATCAACCAACCCCGGTTGCAGCAGCAGCCGGACCGTATCGATAATCGTATGCGGGTTATTTTCGAAAGGCAGGTGCTCAACAAGATATTCGGCTAATACCTTGCCCATTTTGCCCCGGACCACGCATTCGCGTTCCAACATGCGGCGTGCATTATCCGCCACAGGCATGGCCCACCATGCGCGCCTCGCCAGTTCGTCGGTCAGCCCGTTTGAATACGCCACCGACACAACCGCCTCGACCTCCCCGAGCAACAGCAGGCAATCGAGTCCCTTGTCGCGCGCTTGCCCCATGCGCGTCCAGCCGTGCAAATAGACAGGGTAACCGCCCGGGGAACCCGTGGCATGGCCCGCCAGCAATTCGCGCACCCGGCGCAGATACTGCTCATTCCTCCCGGTCGGATGCAGTTTGATAGCCGCCTCACCGCGCGAAGACAAGCCATGAACGGCCATCGCTGCCTCATCGATACGGACAGCCTGAAGATCTCCGGCCATCATCACATTGAGGCGTAATTCATCTTCCGGCGCAAGCTCCGACATGTCTACCCTTAATTCAGCTGGATGCGTTGCCCCCAAGGCACAAGTGCCTTGCCCTTGACCAGCCAGAGCACGGGAAAGGAGGATTCAACCGGAGGAAATTCTCCCTGAGCATCGGTAAAATACAGCAGCAAATCGGGCGTGCGCCCCTGAAGCGAAACCCACTCGAAGATCGGCCTGAAATCGGTACCGCCTCCTCCCCGGATTGCCTTGGGCAACCTGAATTCATCCCACAATTCAAATAGCCACGGCCCATCCTCGGCAAGCGCGGTATCGCAGGCATGGAGCAAAATACGCGCGCGCAACTGCCCTTTGATCGCATCGATCTCGCTGATGAATTCATCTATCTCCTGCCCCGAGATCGAGCCGCTGGTATCGAGCACCACCAGAATATCGGCCTGTGCACTCCGCAAGGAAGGCAGGATCATCTCCCCTTCACGCCTCGAGGGACGCATGTAACTGTAATCGTCGCGCGCATATTGAGTCAGGTAGCGGGCGAGCAACAATCGCCACGGCAACTTGGGCTGCATCAGTTCCCCGACCATGCGGCCCAGGATACCGCCCAGTTTCCCGGCCTGTTGCGCCTGCTGGGCCGCACCGGCAAGACGTTGTTGCCATTGTGCGGCCAGTGTTTCCTGTTCGCTTGCACTCAGCGGCTGCGGCTCTGCGGCACCGCTTGCTCCTTCATGACCAGAAGCATCCTGCTCCGGCTTTTTGCCCCTGGCTTCTTCTTTTGAATCGCCACTTCCGTCGCCATCATATTTGGGCTGTTCCGAATGTTCGTCGCTATCGTTCTCTTCTATGCAAGGGTAGATTTCCTCCGCTGTCATGCCTTCAAAGCACTCCATCACCAGGGTGCCGGGGGGAGGAATGAGCCCGTCCTTGGCCAGCAACGGATTGATGGCGTGATCGCAGGCAATATTCCAGCGGAACCTGCTGCGATGCTGACGGCGCGCAAAATGGGAGAGCGCACAATGCAACGCCTGATTAGCCAGCACGAACTGGGTTTGTTCCATGCTCAATGCATCGATGTAGGCCGGATTGTAATAAAAGCTGCGCGCATCGGTACTTGTGGTCTGGCACCATTTCGGATCGGCCGCGATCATCGGCAGGCGCAGCGCCAGAGCTCCCAGAAACGGCTTGTCCAGTATCAGCCGGGTACGGGCTGCTGTCAGCTTGGTTTCGATGTCGTGAAGGTCCATTTGCTATTTATGAGTTTCCCTAGCGCTGATAAAGCATCACATCAGCCACGGCATTCGCCCATGTGGAAAACTGCGGCACGGTAAACAATTGCTTCCCGATGGCGCGATGCATGTCGGATACCAGCATGACTCCCATTTCACGCAGCGGGAAGCGGCTGGCATAATCCAGAATATACCCATGGATCTCACGCGCATCACTGCTGCCCTTGGCCCGGGCCGCTCGCCCGATCAGCGCCGAGGCCACGGCATATTGCAGATCCACTTCGCGCGGCACGTCCACCAGTTCGCCGCGCAGGATGGCATCCAGATCAGGCATACGATCCAGATTTTCGACAAAGGCATGGAGTTCCAGCCCTGCCGCTGGGCCTACACAGGCTTGCAGCGTGGCTAGCAGCAATTGTGGGGAGCCGCCGAATTTCTGCAACGCGCGGTGGGCGAATTCCCAGGAGCGCGGGCTGGGAAACGCAACCGGGTTGTGCGCGGGATCGAAGTCGAACAGGCGCTCGGGACGAAAGCGCAGAAAACCGATCAGCCGTTCATCAATCCCATTGCCATAGGCCCAGCTGACCCAATCGTCGAGATTGGCCTCGATCTCGAAATGGGAAAAGCGGTTGGCCAAGGGTGCCGGCATCGTGTAAGTGACGCCCCGGTCGCCCTGACGATTACCGGCAGCGAAAATCGCCCATCCCGCCGGAACTTCGTACGCACCCAGACGGCGATCGAGAATCAGCTGATAGGCAGCTGCCGAAACGCTGGGCGGAGCAGAGGTGATTTCGTCCAGAAACAGAACGCCTTCCGGGCCATGGCGTTCGGCATCGGGCAGCATGGAGGGCACTGCCCACTCGACGCGATTGTCGATCCTGAACGGGATGCCGCGCAAATCCGATGGTTCCATTTGCGACAGGCGTATATCGATCATAGTCACTGCATGGCGGATTGCGACCTGCGCGATGATCTGGGATTTCCCCACGCCGGGCGGCCCCCAGAGCATGACCGGCGTATGGTGCCCTTCACGCGCACTGATGAATTCCCGATCAAGTACAGCTTGAAGTTGTGCCGGACGCATGGTTTCTCCAACAGTCGAGACCTAATATTATTATCTTATAATACTCGAGCGGCCACCCATCTCCAAGGTCTTGTTCAACGGCGTACCATTTACCGGCTGGCTTTATTGCCGCCAATCTTCGATTCTTTTCCCGCCAGCAGATTCCGGATGTTGCTCTTGTGCCGCCAGGCCAGCAGCAGCGACATAATCCCAGACGCCAGCACCCACTCGCGCGGCAGGCCCAGCAACACCGCATAGATAGGTGTAGCAAATGCAGCGGCCAATGCGGCCAATGATGAGTAGCGGAATACCAGCGCGATGAACAACCAGGTCGCCAGGCCGCCCAACCCCACCCAGACATTCAACGCCAGCAACACGCCCAAAGCCGTCGCCACCCCCTTGCCGCCCTTGAAACGCAGGAAGACTGGGAACAGGTGCCCGATGAACACGGCCAGAGCCACTGCGGCAGCCAGCATCGTGAACGACACGTTAGACGGAGAAAAATGTATCGCCAGAAATACCGCCAGCCAGCCCTTCGCCGCATCGCCAAGCAGGGTCAGCGCCGCAGCCACCTTCTTGCCGCTGCGCAGCACATTGGTCGCGCCGGGATTGCCGGAACCGTAAGTGCGCGGATCGGCCAGGCCGAACAATTTACTGGTGATGACAGCGAAAGAGACCGAGCCCAACAGATATGCGGCGATTACAAAAACTATGGTCAACATCGGGAATGCCTTAAAATGAATGGATGGGAATTGAAACAGACGCGGATTTTACGCGAAACCACACCAGTCAACCAATCTGCAATATATGGACATCATCTTCCTGCGCGAACTCAAAGTCACCACACTGATCGGCATCTACGAACGTGAAAAGGTCGTGCCGCAAACCTTGCAGATCGACCTTGACATCGCGCTGCCCAACAGCCGCGCCTGCACCAGCGACGACATCAACGACGCGCTGGATTATGCGGACGTCGCGCAACACATCCAGTCAGTGTTAAGCGAGGGACATTTTTCGTTGCTGGAAACGCTGGCCGAACACATCGCACAGATCATCCTCAAGGACTTCAACGCACCGTGGGTCAAAGTCAGCGTCGCCAAACTGCAGGCAATACGCAACTGCAAGATGGTGGGGATCAGTATCGAGCGCGGGCAGATTAAGTAATACTGTTTTGTGAATCATCGCCCCCGGGAGTAGCCCGGATGCCATAACCAATGACTTGCCCTGCGTCGTTTGCCGGGTTTGTCAGGTGG
>LSLI01000124.1 GCA_001577345.1 Candidatus Gallionella acididurans | reverse complement strand
TACATATCCAGTGCGCGCAGGGTGTCGATGCCTGTCGCCCCTGGCAGGAGCACCCTCCGCAATGCACCAGCTTCGTGACTCGCCCATTGGGCGGCGAGTTCACGGACTAAACTCGACGCGATGGCTGGCCCTGGCATGTCGCCAACATCGAAATATGCGCATGCTCTCGCAGTATGCAGTGCAGCCTCAGCGGCCCAAGCCGTCTTCCCGGCACCCGAGAAACCGCTCACGATGCGGACGCGCTCGTGACTCTGAAGGCTTGGCTCATCCTCCTGCGGACGATACAAGTCCGGCGGCGAAGGGAACTGCTGTAGTTGAATCACCAATTGCTCGAACAGGGCGGGAAGATCGTCAATGCTGAAGGAGTGATTGGCATTTGCGGGGCCACCGGTCGCTGCCAGCATGACTTTTCCGGCAAGCTTCCAAACCAGCGTCTCCGGTTCCAGTAGCGCCATTGGCAAGCTACGCGCGCGGTCGGCGCACCACCGAGCGGCGGCCGGAATATCTACCCACGCCGGTGGCAGGCATACCTCGTCGACTGTCGGGGCGCCCGGCCAAACCAACCGAACGTCAGCGGCAAGATAGGCGTTCTCGATCCTCCTGCGAAGCTCGGGGCCAGGTGCAACGTTGGCGACGATGAAGAAGGACGCGCTGCCGGATCGGCGGGCAGCATCATGCTCCCCCCTGATGGCTTCGAATCTGGCCAACGCGTCCGTAATGTCACTCAGCATCAAAGGGGACGAGCGCGTCTTGACCTGCACATACAAACGACGATTAGATTCAGTCTCTATCTCAATGTCTTCGTCACGTTCGATGCCGATCGCTTGAATGCCATTGCCGCCGGCAAGTAGCAGACATCCTGCAGCGTAAAGGTGCTGGTAGAGAAATCCGCGATGCACGGATTCGATTCGTACGATCTGGCGTGGGTCAAGTGACACAATCATTTTCTCTTAATCGGACACGGAATCAATGGAACCGGATACTTAACTTGATAAGGCATTTCAGCGACTCCACCGACGTGATTGACCATACTTAATTTGGTTGCAGTTGCAAACAGAAGCTGTTGGGCCCCGTGCCAATGCGTGAATCATAAACCTAATCGTACTTCTCATACCCAACCTATCGGCAACGTGGAGGCGGTGGAGTACAATTGCGAGTCGATCAGGCGTTGCATTAGTGAATCGTCCCATAATATTTCCTATTACATCGACAACGATTCTTAGTGGCCACAAAAAGTTCCGTGACGCCTTCCTTCAAGCGAACCTGCCAACGACGATCCACTTAGCTTCGGAGAGCGTTGAAGGACTGCAACGGGTCGGCAGTGAACATTTGAAAAACCTGGAAGCGGACCTTCCAGTAGGCTAAACCGAAGGCCTTTTCATAAAAACGCCAAGGTCTCCTTAGGCCGAGGTCCAGTCATCGGCCATATCGGACTCTTGGTGGTTCCATCAGTAAGGTCCGTTCTGTGTGAGATTGCAGACGAAATTTCCTACTGGTACAAAATATCCTTCAATTCATATATATTTTTCATTGTAGGCCTGCTTGTAATCTTCATCTTTGCAAAAACAGTGCGGATGTTTCGCCTGGTTCCAACTCGTGCCGGGGCGGGTACCGGCGAACGGCTTCATCAGGTTGATGCGGGTGAAACCAAGAATGGTCGATTCGCCTGCAGCATGCGCAATCAGGACGACTGCCTCCAGTATCCCGGCAAGCGTGGATTGGAATGGCATAGGAACCTCGGCGCGTGTCACACTTTTCTGGCCGGTGGCCAGCTCCATGACCGCCCCGCTGCATACAGCTTTTGTATAGAACTCGCGTAGCGGTTGCCCCTCAAATGGCAGTAGTTTCGCAACCTCAATGCCGTTTTGCTGAGCGATGATCTCGAGAAAGCCTCGCTCCGACGGGGTGCCGCAATCCAGCCGACTGCGCACATTCATTGTCATATAAGCTGGAAGCTTCAGCGCCTCCATGATTAGCACATCCTCGCTTTTTACCACGCCGGAGGGCATGTAGAGGCACGCAAGGCAAGCATATTTGATGAAGTTATGGTGCGATATGCCGACGTCAGTATCACCTGTCCAGCCGTTCACGATCCATTTGGGCAAGGCCGCTTGCAGCTCAATCCGATCCTTGGCCGAGTCAAGCGCAGACACCACTCTCTCGAATGACCAGTCTCCTTCCGTCAGGCTGCTTACGAAATCCTCCCATGTCCCGAAGAATTTTGTTACATGAAGTTCTTTGCGCCCCGACAGGAAATCGGCTGCAAGCTCCACTTTCTTGGAGCCTTCGCTTTGCCTTCCAGTAAGCGCGTAACGCTGGATATTAAAAAGGTCGATGCTGTCATGGTCGATGACCGTGAGGTTCCCCGCCATGTTGGCGTACCCAAACATCGCCCAAAGGAATCCGTGTCCGATCGCGCCAGCCCCGACAAGGTAGGTATCCCCGATATCGACCTTTTCCAGCTTGGGATTGCGCGGCGTTTTCGCGGTGATATCCATGTCGAGCAGGGAGAACGCAAGGTCGTTGTCCAATTCTGCGTCAGAGAATATGCGCCTGAAAATGTTCGATGCGCCAAGGCAGGCGGCGACTCCAGCGCCAAGCGCATTATCGCTTTTGCCACTGCCGACCGGATTCGAACGCGAAAACCGGGCTATCCAACCGTCTGAGCCGATGAAATACTTGAAGGCGTCGCCAGTATCGGCAGGGACTGTTTCGCCGACCACGATTACATCCGTGGCGCCTCCAAACCGGGAGGTGATGGCAATCTTCGGATTGATGAACTTTGCTATTGCCTGGAGTGTCATGGCAGCATCCTCGCATTCATGATCCAGCGGCACGATGGCGATCTTGGGATAGAAGCGCGCAATGAGACGAATGGCCAGGTCCAGAGCTGACATACCCTCCAGCGTCAAGGCGTGGGAGTCGAACGCCAATGCTACGCAGTGTGCATCGACCTTTTCGAGGAATGTCTGCTGGTCGAAGTCGTTGAGAACATGAGACGCGGCCTGTACCGCGCGATCGAAATAGTCAGCACGCGCCATAGTATCCGCCTTCCCCGGCAATATGGAACAGGCTGCTGGGCGCTTCGAGCCATTGTCCGGCACTGTTTATTCGGTATATTGCAGCCTCCGCAAATGAGAATGGCCGCGTGGCAAAATCCGGTACGACAAGAGAGAAGCATCCGATACGAGTGGCTACGGCGAATTCATCATCCGTTGTCGAGTGATAGGCAGCACCTGGATGGCTGTGTACTTGGGCAATGAGTTGCAATTTACTTTTGTGAAGCTCCATGTTCAGCCGGGCAAGCTCAGGCCCCTCAATGACCGCGCAGATACCATCAGCTGTTCTGATACCCCTCTGTTCTGGAATGGCGAGGGTTGTTACATGGAATGTCGGTCCATCCTTCTGGCCGACCCATAGAACTATGCCTTCGTTGCCTCGGAGGCCGGCGGCGCGCATGAATGCTTGTCCGTCATCAAGGACTTCGCGCGGCACCATGACGGCTTGGATTTCTGAAAAGTCTGTCATTTTTGAATAGAAGGATTAATGGCTTGCACAAACTGCACCTGGAGTGAAGCAGAACTCGAGCCGAATTGCTGCAGGATGGTCAGAATGTAAATGAGCATATTCTTCCTGCGGTGAAGGAACCACGAGTCCCCGGTATGGGCGGAGGAATCGTGATATTCACGTACGCCTGGCAGGCACAAAAAGGGTTTATTTGTATCAAAGGCCTGTAGTAGCGGCACCGCTTCGTATTGTTGCGGGCCAGCAGTGTCGCCAGGCAGTGGCGACTTCAGATTGAGCCGCGTGAATTTCCAGCACTCATTGTAATTCAGCGGCCTTTCATTGAAGGGGTCGACAAACTTTAGGGAGGGCGGTCGCACATCGAAGTTCGTGAAGTTGATATGCACGCCACACAAAATCCCGCGCCAGATGGGCACGTTGAGGGTCGTTATTAAGACGGCAAAGACTGTCGGATATTCAGCGCGCAATATCCAAACGCCCTGTTCATGGAAAGGCTTGTGTGCCAGTGCTGCCGCAACCTCACGTTCGAACTTCCGTCTTGAGACAGACGGATCGGCGATCATCCTGTGATGCCAGCTTTCTTATTCAGGTACAGGATGTCATAGTGATTCGTTGCGTCACCGGCTTTCATCGCCATATCGACTGCGACCATCTCGGCACCTTTCTGGGTGAAGAACCCCCATTGGGCAGGATCGCTTGCTTCTTTGGCTTCCTTCAGAGCTTTCTCTACCAAGCTTTGCAGCGTCTGATTAGGGTTGGCTTCCAGCGTTATCTCCGTGCCGGAAACTGATATTTTCAATTCAACCTCTTCCTTCTTGCTCATGCCACCTCCATAAAAAATAACTGCAAGCTAGGTTTTGAACGGAGAAAAAGCCAATTAGAAAACCGGGATTGTGATGCTCGGCCTCATATGATTATGTCTCCCTATCTTTGCCGAGTTATGACTTCTCGAAGCTTTTGCACACTATCACCTGAGAGCCATGCGTGCAATATGTAAAAAGACATAGCTATGGGAATTGCAGGGAGCTGTAAGTGACCTACTCAGAGTTTGTGTCACTTAGTGGCCTCCAAGCGGACACTCTAAAGATCTGCCGTAAAGGTCCGCTTCGGCCGAGAACCGGTCACTTGTGATTGTCTAGACGACCGGCAGATCAGTGTCGGGTGCGGTACGTCGCGCTGCATCACAATCAACTTCCGATATATGAACCAAAGCCGTCGTTCAAATCACGACATTGAGCAGTCACATTCATATGTGTATTTTGCAGTTGAAATTTCTGGCGTATTTGTCATCGGAACAGGTGGCGGTTTTGGCAGGTTCGGGTTTGGCGGGTTTGAGGTTGAAACAAGTGGCGAATTTCAATTGGAATACGCCAAGCATAATTCAGATTGCTTTTTTGCGCATGTTGCATTTTTGCGGTGTTTTCGGCAGCGCACTGGAACGGATGCTGAGAAAAAAAGCCAGCACACGAATGCGCTGGCTTGAAGTAATTCACATCATGCATCGACCATTAAGCGGCAATGCGCAATGCTTGGCGTATCTGGCTGCGAGCGTGGGGCGTAATTTCCTTCCCGGATCTCAGCACATGATACACATCGCAGGCCAGACTAAAATTCTTGCTGGCCACTTTTTCAAAAAACGCTTTCATTTCGACAGATAACGGCATGATGAATCTCCTTGTGGTTAATTGATAAGGAAGCCAAAAAGGGGCTTCACTAAGCCTGTGATGACTTAGTGAAGCCCCCTGATGGCAGTTACCAACAAGGGGCTTCATCGTGACCCTATCCGCAAACATCGCGGATAGGTCCGGTGGCTACCTGCCCTGCGCTACTTTTTCCTTCACAGCCTTACTGCGCCGCTTTGGTTTAACTTCATACCCGAAGCGTTTCCACACATCCGGATCAATCGCCAGTGGCGTTACCCGCCCTGACTTGATGTTGACGAACTGGCCGTGATGCGTTAGTTGCCCGTATCGCAACAACTCCCACAACAAGTTGCAGGCCGCATTCGCCATCGTGTCGTTGATGAACAGAGCTTGCTTATCCAACGCTTCAGCCAAACTACAGCTTGGCGTATCGTCCGTTGCATCTAACGACCCGTCGATAATGTCCGGGTAGAGATCAGCGACGTGGGGCAAACGATTTTCGCGTTTGTATCCCGCCTCGAAGACTTCACCCAACACCACCTGGCCATCATGCTCACGATTCCCAATATCCAAGAAATAAGCTGAGTGGCGCACGCTGCGTTTCAATGCTGCCAGTATCGCCCCTCTACCCTTCCTGTTGTCAACGCATCCGATTACGATGTCTGTCGCGTACCCAAACCGTGAATGGTCAGTGACCATCCCGGTTTCGGCTTGCCACTGCGTTT
>LSLI01000123.1 GCA_001577345.1 Candidatus Gallionella acididurans | reverse complement strand
CGCTGCACTCGACGCTGGGCTACAAATCACCGATGCAGTTCTTGAGTGACTGGCTCATAGCTCAACAGCAGGAAAAACTGGTAGCATGAAACCCACCTCTTGGAAGACGAAAAACCGAGGGAAGGTCAGTGCAGTCGCGCAGGCCGCACCATCTTTCACTTTTCAACTTGCCATTGCCCGCTATGCCAGTCGTTACATCGCTTTCAGCGTAGCGGCTCCAAAAAGCATGTCAACTTAAAACGAAAAGGGAAAATCATGGAAAACGTCAACAACATCACCGCCAACAATCAATTCAAAAGCGCAGCTCACCAAACAGCATGTGAGAAAAGCTACTTCGCGCAACCCTACAGCCTGGATGCAGCGGGCTTTTATTTTAACGACCTTACCGACTATGAAGAAAAGGCGGAAGCGTGCAAAGACCGCTGGGGCAATCCTGTAGAAGAGTTTGAGATTCAGTACATCGACGGCGACGACGGCGCACTGTTTAACGCTTGTGGAATCAACCAAGCCAACCTGGGTACATGGTTCAACGACGTGGAAGTGCTGGACGACAACGAGAAAGCGGCCCTGTTTTATCTTGTAAGCATGACCGGCTATAGCGTTGCGGATGCACTGGACAAGATCGACGATGTGAATCTGTACAGTGGACACCTCGAAGATGCAGCCGAAGAACTTTTTGATGAATGCTATGCGCAAAGCATCCCGGAAAATCTGCGCAACTATATCGACTACAAAGCCTTCGCCAACGATTGCCAGCAAAGCGGCGATATGTGCGAGTTCGAGTATGAAGGCGAGACCTATACCTGCACCAATGCGAGCGGCATTTAAAATGGGGTAGGGCTGCATCATCGTTGCAGCCCTTATACGTGGCTTTTGGTGGCTTTGGTTGCGCAGGTAACACCAGTCCCAATATTTACCCGCCCCTTGGAATTCGTGAATGAATTCCAAGGGGCGGGGAAGTTCCACACCTTGTGCATCTATTGATCCGGCCAAGTGAAGTTTGAAGTCAGAGACCCGTCATTGTTCGGTTTGGCGAGAGGATAAGTTCAAACATAATCTGGCCGGATCAATAGTGTGTCAAGACCTGCCTTCCTTTTTGTCGAGTGCTACGCACTCAGTTTTTTGGTGACAGACGTAGTTCAAGAAAAAATGCACAGCATGTATTGAGGTACAATCATCGGCGTTGATAAATAGCAGGGTTGCACATTGGCTGATTTGAATTTTTGTACGGCGGTTGATCTGATCATCAAAGCCTCAATGGAAGGTAAGCCGCGCCATGAAGTGATTCTTTATGTTGGGAAAACACCGGAATTGTTGATTAGTTATGGACTGCCCGATTTACCGCTAGTGATAACCGGTAGAACCATCGACAAGATTTTTTTCGATCACGGAATTACCAAAGGGGTAATTGAACGTCTGCATGGTCTAGTCTCTAGCCCAATGACTATTTATCGGGCAGCACCACCTCATCAATCTGGCAGTGTCGTAGTAACTTTGGAAACGCATAGAGGATGTCCCGTCATCATTCCAATTCGAGCATCTAAGCAGTTGGGTCGTAGCTACTTCGCTAACGAGATTACCAGCATGTATGCGAAGGAAGGGGAAAGTTTTGATAAGCGATGGTTATCAGCAGGACTTTTGCTTTGGGCAAAAAATAACCCCTAACTCATCCACGACATTTCAGCTCTGATTGCTTGGTGTGGGACGGACTGGTTAGAGGCGAGTTAATTAGAGCACAAATCCAATACTTAAGCAATGCTTTTAACAAAGCTAATAGCTTTGTATTGCTAGCCGATTTGGTATCCTAAGGAGTGGCGATTTTGCGATTGGAATAGGTGGCGGGTTTGGGTGTAATACGCAGACGAAAAATCATGACTAAAAAATCAATGACAGGTGAAGAGCTTGGTAAAAAATTGCTGGAATCAGTGCGCCAAATGAAAGCCGGATTAGGTGTGATCGTGTATTCGCCAACTATTGCCGCGCGCCAAAAGTCAGGGTTATCACAGGCACAATTTGCCACACTGATGGGCGTGTCATTACGTACTCTGCAAGAGTGGGATCAGGGGCGACGCAATCCTTCCGGTGCGGCTAAAACGCTACTGCGAGTCGCCGAAGCACACCCTGAAGTATTGCGCGAACTCATTGCGTAAATTACCCCAGCTTCTTGGCTAAATCCTCTGCACGAGGATGATAGTAGCGTGACAGCATCCGAGTATCCTTATGTCCCGTGACTTTCATTAGCTCATGCAGGGCTAGTTTTTCAGCCAGTCGGGTTGTAGCTTCGTGCCTCAAGTCATGGAAATGAAAATCTTCAATGCAAGCTCGTTCACAGGCGCGCACAAAGGCTTGTTTTACCGCGCTGACAGTGGTCGGGAACACATAGCCCCCCATGCTGCGCGGCATGGTCGACAAAACGATTCTAGCCTTACTAGACAGAGGCACATCCCTAAACTTGTCACCATTTTTTGTGCGGCTTTTGCCGTCCGCACGTTCCTGACCTCTGATGCGCGTGACAGCTTTTGTTAAATCCACGTCCACCCATTTCAATGCCAGTAGTTCGCTTTGTCGCGCCGCAGTCTCGATTGCAAACTCAACCAAGGGCTTCATCCAATGGTTTGACCTTTTACCCGCGCCAGAGTCGGCGAGAGCGACAACAAGGCGGATTTCCTCATCACCTTCAAGTCTACGTTCACGCGCATTGTCTTCCTTAGGCAGAGTAAGGTTTTTGATCGGGTTTGTGACGGCAAGCCCCCATTCCTTGGTTGCTATCGTGAACAGGTGAGAAATTATGGCTAGGTCTTTACGTACCGTAGAGGCGGCGGATTGTTTAAGCCTGGTATCGCGCCACTTAGCAAAATCGGCACTGCGCAAGTTTGCAAGACTGCGTCTTGCAAGTGGGTCGGCACGCCAAATACCAATACGATATTTTTCTTGCTCGTGTCCGTCCTTGAGAACAGACACTTCACGTTCATATCTGTTTAACGCTTCCAGTAGAGTAGTGGCTTCGGCCTCGCTGCGATCCGTGAATACACCTCTATCCATTTTGTTCTCAATATCGCGCGCCCATGTTTCCGCGTCAATCTTTTTCTCGAACGTCTGTGACTGTACCGATTGACCTTTTCTTCGTATCTTTGCTTGCCACCACCCACTTGCTCTTTGCTCGAAAGTTGCCATAACTGTCCCCGTTTTGTCTCCGAAAATAGATAAACGGATAATAAAACGCCTTATAAGCCCCGTCAACAAAGGATTTTAACTATATTAAATATCCGCCTTGTGATTCCGGTTGTCGTGGGTTCGAGCCCCATCAGTCACCCCATAATTCATCATGCAACGCCCTGTAAATCAGGGCTTTTGTGTTTTTTTGGTTTAAAACTTCAGCAGTGCCATCCTTCCGTTACTAGGACAAGAGAAGGACAATATCTTTCAAATACTGACCATAATCAAGCCACTGTCAGTTTACATCTTGCACAGGCCATCTTGAACTGCCAGACTTCCTATACCTTTTAGTAGCCTACATCAAACAATAATTTATCGGCTCAAGCGGGACCAACTCGTGCTTATCCCCTATTGAGTCGCGCAGATTGATTTCAATCGAGCGGCAAATTGCATCCAGCGCCAAATCGTTTGGTAAGTTGCCGAAGGGTTCTTCAATTTCATCACCCAGGGCATCTAGCCCGAAAAAAGTGTAGGCAACTATGCCCACAACAAAAGGTGTCATGAAGCCTATCGTATCAACAAGGCCAAAAGGCAGCAAAAAGCAGTACATGTAAGCCGTCCGATGCAGCATCAACGTGTAGGAAAAGGGGATAGGAGTACTTTTAATTCGTTCACAGGATGCTGCCGCCGAAGTCATGGCAGACATGGTCCTGTCGATGGCTGCCGCAAGACATCCGTCGAGCCGTTTTTCATCCATACACAGGCGCAAGTCCTTGCCCATTTGATGCATAAGATAATCGGGGATATTGTCGGTTTTGCTTGTTTGCTGCCATTCGTTTTGCTCGAGTAGCAATTTGAGCTCAGTACTGGCGTCTGTATTACGCAACATGTGGCGTAGCGCATGAGAGAAGGCAATAGTGCGGTAAATCATTCTGACACGCACATCTTTAAGTCCGGCACCATCCTTGGGTGGCTCAGGGTATTCGATAAGGGTCAGGCACTGCCGTGAAAAATTTCGACTTTGTAAAACAATTTCCCCCCACAACTTGCGGCCTTCGCTGTAACGATCATAGGCTGCATTGTTTCGAAATCCTAGAAAAATGGCTAATGCTAATCCGATTAACGTAAATGGAATGGCGGTGAGCGTAATTTTTAACCTGAAAAGATCGCCATGATTCAACGTAACCAAAGTGGCAAGTGCGATATTTACTAACAGTACTCCCCAGATTTGATGTAGCACTGAACCGCGAAGAATCAAAAATAACCTCAAACCTGACGGCCTGCCGCGAACTATCATAATAATGACCTCTTGCTTGCGTGATGGAATTGCTTTGTTGAACTGAAATGGCTTACATTAGCACAGGATCTATTTTGCAGGCATCGCCCAAACTGGCGCAGCAATAATATTAATTATGGCAACGAAAGCGTGTAGGTTTTTCAATTGCCACTTTCAGGTGGTTCAAAATGAACGTGGTTTTCGGCCAGTCAAGACTTGCCTGAATTTAAAGCCATAGAGAAATTTCATTTACACAAAGTCCAGGACACATTCAGGTGAGCAAACAGCGGGATAGAATCAAAGTACTAAGCGCAGGCATTTTCAGTTTAATTCTGGTGCTTGGGGTGGCCCGTTTTTCCTATACACCGTTGTTGCCGATTATGCAGCATCAGGCCGGTCTGGGCGTTGCGGCTGCAGGCTGGCTGGCCGCGATAAATTACGCCGGATACCTCAGCGGTGCGCTGATCGCGACGATGATCAGCGACATGGTCCTTAAAGATCGACTGTACCGCATCGGCATGATCCTCGCGATTTTGAGTACCGCGATGATGGGAATGACCACGGATTTCACAGTCTGGGCGTTGTCACGATTCGTCGCCGGGCTGAGCAGCGCTGCGGGTTTGCTGCTGGGCAGCGGGCTGATCCTCAATTGGCTGATCCGCCATAACCATCGCAGCGAACTGGGCATCCATTTTTCCGGTATCGGACTCGGCATCGCCAGCGCAGCTGCCGCAGTGTCATTGATGAGCTACTGGCTGAACTGGAGCCAGCAATGGTTTGCGCTCACCGCCCTGGGTTGTTTGCTGCTTGTTCCTGCTTTGCGCTGGCTGCCGCCGCCTGATCGTAGCGCTTTGACCAGAACCGGTCAGAAGATGGAAGATGCCCCGCCGAGCGCTGCCTTCTTGCGTCTTTTTACGGCTGCATATTTCTGTGCGGGGATTGGCTATGTGGTCAGCGCTACATTCATCGTCGCAATCGTCGACCATATTCCCGGTCGTGCCGGAAGTGGCGGCCTGGTGTTCCTGGTCATCGGCCTGGCTGCAGCGCCTTCATGCATCGCGTGGGACTTCATCGCCCGCCGTATCGGCAAACTTAATGCGCTAATCGCTGCTTCTGTACTGCAGATCATCGGCATCATGCTTCCGGTCATGGCTGACGGCTTGGTGGCATCGTTAGTTGGCGCGCTGCTCTTTGGCGGCACTGTGATGGGTATGGTGAGCCTGGTGCTGACTATGGCCGGACAATACTATCCGACTCGCCCGGCCAAGATGATGGGCAAGATGACGCTTTCCTATGGAACTGCACAAATCATCGGTCCGGCCATCACGGGCTGGCTCGCCACCCGCTTCGGCAGCTATGCCGCGGGTCTCTATCTGGCCGGAGGAATAATGATTGTAGGTACCTTGTTTCTGATGATGCTCAAGGTGGTGGAAAAGCGAGAAGCCTCTGCAAATCTGAGTGCCCCGCTGCCTGATAATGCCTAGTGTA
>LSLI01000122.1 GCA_001577345.1 Candidatus Gallionella acididurans | reverse complement strand
AGACTTCGATCAGGCGCTCGTATTCGCGCTTGTTGGCTTCCAGGCTCTTGAGTTTGTAGCGGCAGGAACCGAATGCGCCGGAGGGGGTGTAACGCAGGGAGGAAATGGCTTTGGCGGATTCCCTGGTGGTGTCGATCAGCTCTTCGGTCAGCGCGCCGATGATGCCATTGCGGCCGGCATACACCTTGCCGATCTTGTCCTTGTGCTTGCGTGCAGTCTCGATCACGCCGCAGGCCGACGCATTGATGACTGCGGTGACGCCGCCGGATTGCGCGTAAAAAGCATTCTTTTTTGCCATGTTATTGTTCTCCCTGATTGTTGAATACGGTTGCTACATATCTTCCTTCGCCCTGATGATTGCTGTGATTTCAAGGGCTGAATCTTACGACATTTTCCGGGGCAATGTGAAAGAATGCCGGTACCGGTGGCCAGCTTACCGGCCTGGGGGCTGAATTTTTGCAGGTCACTTGAAATCGGGCATGTCTTGCTCCATTTTGGAGGAAGTCATATTCGAAAGGGATACCATGCGATTCGACAAATTCACCACCAAGTTCCAGCAGGCCCTGTCCGATGCCCAGAGTCTCGCAGTCGGCAGCGACAACCAGTTCATAGAGCCGCAGCACTTGCTGCTGGCCTTGCTCAACGATGCCGATAGCGGCGCGGCCTCGCTGCTGGGGCGCGCCGGCGGCAATGTTGTGCCTCTGAAGGCCGCGCTGAAGGAGGCGGTCGAGCGGCTGGCCAAGGTCGAAGGCCACGGCGGCGAAGTGCAGGTAGGACGCGACATGTCCAACCTGCTCAACCTCACCGACAAGGCAGCGCAGAAGCGCGGCGATGAGTTCATCGCCTCGGAGATGTTTTTGCTCGCGGCTTGCGACGACAAGGGCGAAACCGGGCGCCTGCTCAAGCAGCACGGTGTCGCGCGTGCCCCGCTGGAACAGGCGATCACGGCCGTGCGCGGCGGCGAGACGGTGGGTTCCCAGGAAGCGGAAGGCCAGCGCGAATCCCTGAAAAAATACACGATAGACCTGACCGAGCGCGCCCGTCAGGGCAAGCTCGACCCGGTGATCGGGCGCGATGACGAGATTCGCCGCGCGATTCAGGTGCTGCAGCGACGCACCAAGAACAATCCGGTGCTGATCGGCGAACCTGGCGTCGGCAAGACAGCGATCGTTGAAGGTCTGGCGCAGCGCATCGTCAACGGCGAAGTGCCCGAGTCGCTGAAGGGCAAGAAGGTACTGAGCCTGGACATGGCGGCGCTGCTGGCCGGCGCGAAATATCGCGGCGAGTTCGAGGAACGCCTGAAGAACGTGCTGAAAGAACTGGCGCAGGATGAAGGCCAGACCATCGTGTTCATCGACGAGCTGCACACGATGGTGGGCGCGGGCAAGGCAGAGGGCGCGATGGACGCCGGCAACATGCTCAAGCCCGCACTGGCGCGAGGCGAACTGCATTGCGTCGGCGCGACCACGCTGGACGAATACCGCAAGTACATCGAGAAGGATGCCGCGCTGGAACGCCGCTTCCAGAAAGTGCTGGTCGAGGAGCCGAGCGTGGAAGCGACCATCGCGATCCTGCGCGGCCTGCAGGAAAGATACGAGCTGCACCACGGCGTGGACATCACCGACCCTGCGATCATCGCCGCGGCGGAACTGTCTCACCGCTACATCACCGACCGCTTTCTGCCGGACAAGGCGATCGACCTGATCGACGAGGCCGCCGCGCGCGTCCGTATGGAAATCGATTCCAAGCCAGAGGTGATGGATAAACTGGATCGCCGCCTGATCCAGCTCAAGATCGAGCGTGAGGCGGTGAAGAAGGAAAAGGACGAAGCCTCGCAGAAACGTTTTGCGCTGATCGAGGAAGAGATAAAAAAACTGCAACGCGAGTACGCCGACCTGGAAGAGATATGGAAGGCGGAAAAGGGCGCGGCACAGGGCACGGCGCATCTCAAGGAAGAAATGGAAAAAGTGCGCGCCGAGATCGTTCAGCTGCAACGCGCAGGCAAACTCGAACAGGTGGCGGAACTGCAATACGGCAAGCTGCCACAGCTCGAGGCCAAACTGAAGGAAGCAGTGCATGCCGAAGAGAGCAAGCCGAAGAACCGATTGTTGCGCACCCAGGTGGGCGCGGAAGAAATCGCCGAGGTGGTGAGCCGCGCGACCGGCATCCCGGTCAGCAAGATGATGCAGGGCGAGCGCGACAAGCTGCTCAAGATGGAAGACAAGTTGCACGAGCGCGTCGTTGGTCAGGATGAGGCAGTGCGTCTGGTGTCGGATGCAATAAGGCGTTCACGCTCCGGCCTGTCCGACCCGAACCGCCCATATGGCTCGTTTTTATTTTTGGGTCCGACCGGTGTCGGCAAGACCGAACTATGCAAGGCGCTGGCCGGTTTCATGTTCGACTCCGAAGACCATCTGATCCGCATCGACATGAGCGAGTACATGGAGAAACATTCCGTCGCGCGCCTGATCGGCGCGCCGCCCGGCTATGTTGGCTATGAGGAAGGCGGCGGGCTGACCGAGGCGGTGCGGCGCAAACCCTATTCGGTGATCCTGCTCGATGAAGTGGAGAAGGCGCACCCCGACGTGTTCAACGTGCTGCTGCAAGCGCTCGATGACGGACGCATGACTGACGGACAGGGGCGCACAGTGGACTTCAAGAACACCGTGATCGTGATGACCTCCAACCTGGGTTCGCAGATGATCCAGACCATGGCGGGTGATGATTACCAGGTGATCAAGCTGGCGGTGATGGGCGAGGTGAAAAGCTATTTCCGCCCCGAGTTCATCAACCGCATCGACGAGGTCGTGGTGTTCCATGCGCTCGACGAGAAGAACATCAAGTCGATCGCGCGCATCCAGCTGAAATATCTGGAAACACGTTTGGCCGCGATGGGGATGAAGCTGGACATCAGCGATGCCGCGCTGGCCGAGATCGCCAATGCCGGCTTCGACCCGGTGTATGGAGCACGTCCGTTGAAACGGGCTATCCAGGCGCAACTGGAAAATCCGCTGGCCAGGCAGATACTGGAAGGCCGCTTTGCCGCGAAAGATACGATCAGGGTGGATTGCAAGGGTGGCGTGATGAAGTTCGACAAGGCCTGACGTTGCCGCAAGGGAAAAGCCCGGCGACGCCGGGCTTTTCCCTTGCTAAAGTATCGTACGGCTTGTAAATTTCGTACCCTGCGACGCGCCGGCATCAGGGCAAAGTTCTGGATGATCTGCCACCTGAAATCGTGCCTGCCCGGCAACAGACTGGACATCCCGGTCGCCGAAGGGCAACCCGGGCCGGGGACCCGGTAGGGAATATGTCTGTGCGAACATCGGTACCGAGGTTGCAGTCGGAGTATCATGGCCTCTGTACTGGGCGAATAACCGAAGGATCAACCATGTCTCCTACACCCCCCGATGCGCTGCTTTTCATCACTCCCGTATGCACGCACTGCCCGTCCGTTTTGCAGGCGTTGAGCGAACTGGTCAAGCAGGCGCAGGTTGGAAAATTGACGGTAGTGAATATCGCGGCGCATCCCGAACAGGCTGCGGAATATGACGTGCGCGGCGCTCCTTGGTTGCGCCTGGGTTTTTTTACGCTCACCGGCGCGCAGAGCATTGCCGAACTAAGACAATGGGCCGAGTGGGCGAGCGGTGAAGAGGGGACTGCTCACTATGTCGAGCATCTGTTGAAGGAAGGCAGTTACCAGCATGCCGTGGCATTCATCGCGGGGGATACCTATCGCCTCAAGCCGCTGCTCGCTATCGTTGCCAATCCGGATGCCGATATCTCGGTGCGTCTTGGTGTCAGCGCGCTGCTGGAAGCCTATGCCAATACCCCGGAACTGCAGATATTGCTGCCGCAACTGGCCGAGCTCACCCGCCATGCCGACCATCGCGTGCGCGCGGATGCTTGTCACCTGCTCGGCCTTACCGGCAGCACAGCCGCACGCACTTGTGTTGAGATCTGCCGCAAGGATGTTCACGAGGAAGTGCGGGAGATAGCTGAAGAGGCGATGGAAAAGCTGGCGGGGAAAAATGCAAAAACGTAATGCAAGTCTGCTCCGTTCAGTCGATTTCACGCAGAATGCGCAGCCGGGCCCGTGATGGGCAAATCTTCGCGGGGCAGGTCTAGCGCTTCCAGCACTTTCAGTGCCGCGTAGGCATCGTTTGCCGCGTAGAGCATTTGCTGCGGGGTGAGCTGAGGCTGCGACCAGTTGGAGGTGGTGACCTTCCTTGACTTGGAAAAGCGCCGGTTAAACACCATCCCAACCGCCGCCCGGACGCCCATGTGTTTGTGGTAACCGGCCAGGCTGAACACCGTATTGAGGTCGAGCAGCGCGCCCAAATGGATACCCAGCTTCGCGCGGATTTGCCCGCTATCCGATTTAAGGCCGAAGCCGACCTTGATGAGCTGCCCGGATTGCAGCAGCTCGACAAGGAAGGGATGCCCGTCCACCCGATGAAGTTGAAACAGGTAGGCCTTGTCGTGCAGCGCAAATTGCACGACGTGCGGCCCCTCACTGACATCGCCTGTCACAAACGTCGGTTTGGATTCGGTATCGAAACCAACGATGCCTGCCGCCTTGATCTCGGCAGTGGCGGCCGCAAACTCTTCCCGGGCCGCCGGCACATGGATGCTCTCCAGCGTGAGGCCGAAAAATGGCTCCAGCAGCGCGATTTCAGCCTTGGTCGGGACAGCTTTGCTCATCTGGCCAAGCGGGCCCTTCGCGTATGGGGTATTTGATTGGCTGCAACGAAGCACAAATTGATTCTTGGCCTAATCAGGGTTTGCAGGGTTGTGCCTGACAACCTGTGCCCCGGAAAAAATGTGCTTTGCATAGTCTCTGTCACTGCCAAGTATATGCCTTGTCAGCCAGTTTTTAAGGAACTCGATCATCTCCGCCTCGGCAGATTTTCTCAGCGATTGGCGTTCTATGCCATCCAGCCTGGTAAAGAAGCGCTGATGCTCATCCTGATGCGTGTCCATTAGGGGATAAGCGAACATGCGCATCAGCGCTTCCTCGAAGGAGAAATGCATCCGGGCCAACTGGATCAATTCGAGTATGGCGAAGTGCGTGTTGGACCAGCCCTGATTTAACCGGATAGACTCTTCGATGACAGTAATACTGCGCAACAGAAGCCTGTGCTGATTGTCGATTTCGAGTATTCCCATTGAATACTCATCTTTCCATTCCATGATGTGTTCTCTCCCATTGGTACAGGCTTCGACAAGGCTGAATATTGTACTTCCAGAAATGCGGCGTTAATAAAATCGGGCGGAATGCAGCCCGCTCATTCCTTCACCATGTTAACGGTTACATTTGATTCATCAAGGTTCCATGCACCGGGCGAGTAGAAACCGATTATGGGAACTATAAATATGAACGTTCCCACTATATCAGCAACCCCGGTCCAGCTTATGGAATTGGAGACGAATTTTTGCGCCGGGTAGTATCCTTGTTTGTAGCACACGACTGAGGCCACCTTGTTTCTTCTTACCTCAACCTGGGCTGTCCCCGGGTACATTTGCCCGCCATTTATTTGCAGCGTTGCACCGGGTTCCGAACAGGTAACATTTAAAGGTTGGGTTTTGGAAACAAATAATGAGCATCCTGAAGCCAGGAAGCTTGCTGCAACTGTGATACATATGATCCGTTTCATGTTCTCTCCGGGATAATCGGCACCGCCGGTATTCTAAAGCGTATGGCCGCAATGGGTATATTTTTAAGACAGTGATTGGCGCCGAACTTTCCATGGAACCTTGTGATAGCTTACCTGAAACTGTCACCGGGGTTTTGCGACCAGGCCATTCATCCGGAAAAATCAGGGTGTCGGGCTGGGGTTGATTTTCTGCCACAGGGGATGCACTGCGCCACCCAATTACTATGTTTCAAATGGGGCCCGTGTAATCTTCCGGAACCATCTCGGCGTGACGCCTGTGTATTTCCACCAGGGCATCCAAAACGGGCTTGGGGAAGCCGTCGCGGTCACCACGGTCGTCCAGAATGATGTTGCTGAGGTATTTCTGCAACTCGACATAACCCCACATTAGTGAGATTTTTTCGCCAATGCGGGGAAATTGTTCCCAAATTATGTACAGATGTGAGGGCAATCCCGCCGGCATTGCCGGTGCGATGGGTGCCTT
>LSLI01000121.1 GCA_001577345.1 Candidatus Gallionella acididurans | reverse complement strand
TTCATGGCCGAAGCGTTCGAGACGAGCGACGCCGGTTACATCGCGCACGCGCTTGGCGTCGTCGCTCGTGCGAAGGGCATGGCGCAAATTGCCGGACAAACCGGCCTTTCCCGCGAACAGCTTTACCGCTCCTTCAGCGAGAACGGCAACCCGACCCTGAAAACCACCCTTGCCGTGATGAAGGCGCTTGGCATTGAGCTGACCGCCAAGGTTCACGCCTGACTATATGCTACACCGGGACATCCACCATCCCGGTGCTGTAGTAGGGGTCGTTTGACGAAAGGAAAATTAAAGTGATGGAAAAGCAATCGTTGGCCAAAGCGGGTTCTGCGCATTAGCTGAACGCTGCTGGATTTTGGGCTGGTTTTCCAGGCAGGCAGTGGCGCTGGACGCAATTAGTCTGCAAGGGCATAGAATTGTTAGGCGAAGGAACGCTTCACTCCTTCCGTGATGGTCATCTGGCCTTTGCGGTTCATGTGCATCAATTCAATACCGGCCAGTACCTTGCCGGCAGAGCGGAAAGATTTGAAACCCGGCATGCGTTTTGTGATCCGTTTCACCGCCTGGTGATCCTGCATCATCTCTTCGAGGTTGCATAACTCAGCCCATACGCCGCGTACCACCGGATGCACACCAGAATGATTTCCTTTGGAAATCACATGCCTTTCATCTTCAGCATCATGCTCCGCGCCTATCCAGTCACATGCTCTCAGGGTAAATTGAATTCCTGCCGCCGTGTGTTAACCTCTTCGGGTAAATTCCCCGTCCTTTGGAACGAAGGCTGGCGAAAGCCAGCAGCTTGGAGAGCGGTATTAATACCCCGCCCCTTGGGGCGGGGTGCTTTATTTATCCATACAACAACGCCTGACTATGGCAATTGCCATTTTTGAAATCGCTGATGCCACACACCACCACTGGCGCTCTCGCGCCGCTTCTGACACCGCAGGGTCATCTGCGCCTTGCGCCGGATTCCGACGCGCCACCTCTTCCCATAGTACTGCATGATCGTCTCGCCGCCGCCTTCGCGGTCGACACTGGGCATGGTCTTCTGCAACTAGGTGCCTCCGAGGTAGGCTGCGCCTTGCCCCCCGCTCTGGCCTGGTGGCGCGATTTCGCGGTACGTTATATGACGGCGTTGTGCGCCACGCCGGAAGGCGGCGAGATTGACGTCGCCGTGCCCGATGAAGCCGTACTCTGGGCTTCAATGGTCGATCTTCCACCCATGACGGGTTGGGAATATCTCACGGCAAATATGCTGGTGGCACTCTGGACGGAGCTCGACGCTGCCTTGCGCGCCGACCTCGCGGCATCGAAACTTACCCTTCAGGAATTTATCAAGGCGCGTTATCCCGCATGGAATCTGGTCGGGCGGGTGCATTTCAATCTCGCGGAAAATCGCAGGGATGCGGAAGCGCCCTTCGCCTTCCTCGCCACCTATACATCGCGCCTGTCCGCGCATGGCAAGGCGCAGCACTTGCCGCTATCACAGGCGCTGGCCGAGTTCTCGGATGGCAAGAGCAAGGCGCAATTGCTCTCGCTGCTGTTGCCGGTGCAGCGCGCTGCGGAACAGTGCGAGTGGCTGCGCGAAATGGTCGATGCGAGCGAGATATATCACCCGTTGCGCTGGATGCCAGAGGACGCATTGCGATTCCTTACCGACATCCCGAAGCTCGAAGCCTCCGGCATCGTCGTGCGCATGCCGGGCAACTGGCAGGCTGGACGGCCCGCGCGGCCATTGGTCAAGGCAAGTGTCGGCGCAAGGCCACCATCGTTGCTGGGGATGGATGCGCTGCTCGATTTCAGCATGGAGGTCACGCTCGATGGCGAGCGTCTCAGTGCAGCCGATATCAAGGCTCTGATGCAGGGCATGGACGGCTTGCAAATGATCCGCGGTCGCTGGGTCGAGGTGGATCGCAAGAAACTCGGTCATTTGCTGGAACGATTCCAGGCCATTGAACAAGCGGCGGTAAACAACGGCTTGCCCTTTGCCGAAGCCATGCGACTGATGGCGGGCGCGTCGCTGGATGATACCGCTCTTGCCGACGAGGCCGACTGGGCGCAACTCACAGCAGGTCCCTGGCTGGCTGAAGCCTTGCGCGGCATGCGCCAGCCGGAAGGGCTGGCGCGAGTCGATCCAGGACCGGAACTCAAGGCCAGCCTGCGCCACTACCAGCAAGCCGGTGTGCGCTGGCTCTATCTCCTTACCAGGCTAGGGTTGGGCGCGTGCCTTGCCGACGACATGGGGCTGGGCAAGACGATACAGGTGCTGGCATTGCTGCTGGTGTTGAAGCGCGAACACAAGGGTGCAGCGCGTCCCAGCCTGCTGATTGCACCGGCCTCGCTGTTGGCCAACTGGGCGGCGGAAGCCGAACGCTTCACTCCCGGTTTGCGTCTGCTGATCGCCCATCCATCGGCCATGCCAGCAACCGACTTGCGCGCGCTGGATACGGAGCGGCTGAGTGATGTCGATCTGGTCATCACCAGCTACGGCACACTGCTGCGCCTGCCGTTGCTGGCAGATGTGCATTGGCGCTTGGCCGTGGCGGACGAAGCGCAAGCCATCAAGAACCCGAACTCCAAGCAAACACGGCAAATTAAAAAACTCAAGGCCGACACGCGCATCGCGCTCACCGGCACTCCGGTGGAAAACCGTCTTTCCGACCTTTGGTCCATCTTTGATTTCACCCATCCCGGACTGCTGGGATCGGATAAGGTCTTCGCCAAGTTTACCAAGCGGCTAGCCGCGAACGAACACTTCGGCCCGCTGCGAACACTGGTGCGACCCTACATATTGCGCCGAATGAAAACCGACAAAAGCGTGATCGCCGACCTTCCGGACAAAACCGAACTCAAGGCCTGGTGCCACCTGAGCACGATGCAAGCGGCGCTGTATCAGCAGGCGGTGAAGCAGCTCGCGCTGGCACTGGAAGACGCCGAGGGAATCGGTCGCAAGGGCGTGGTGCTCTCGTTCCTGATGCGCTTCAAGCAGATATGCAACCACCCCTCGCAATGGTTGGGCGACGGCGCATGGAGCGCGGAAAACAGCGGCAAATTCGCCCGCCTGCGCGAGCTGGTCGAGGTAATCGCCGCGAAACAGGAAAAGGTGCTGGTGTTCACGCAGTTTCGCGAAACCACCGAACCGCTGGCGGCATTTCTCGGATCCATCTTTGGGCGTGAGGGTTTGGTGCTGCACGGCGGAACCCCGGTCGCCAAGCGCCGCGAACTGGTCAGGCGTTTTCAGGAAGACGAGCTGACGCCTTTCTTCGTCCTCTCGCTCAAGGCGGGCGGCGCGGGGCTGAATCTCACCGCCGCTTCACACGTGATCCACTTCGATCGCTGGTGGAATCCCGCCGTGGAAAATCAGGCCACTGACCGAGCCTTCCGCATCGGCCAGCAGAAGAATGTACTGGTGCATAAATTCGTTTGCCGTGGCACGATAGAAGATCGTATCGACCAGATGATCGAGTCGAAGCTGCAACTGGTGAAGGATGTGCTGGAGGGCGGCGCGGAACTCCTGCTGACCGAGATGAGCGATCACGAACTGCTCAATCTGGTGAAGCTCGACATTCATGCGGCACAGGAAACGTAGTTTATTGAAGGGTGATGGCCGCGTTAGCGGGCGTAAAACTGATCACCAAGGAGAAAAGAAGTGGGATACGGTTATGGAAGATATGCGCCCTATGTTTCGGTCGCCGAGCGTCGCAAAAAGGTCGAAAAAGCCGTTGCCAAAGCGAAGAAGGCTGGGGCGAAACTTTCGCCTGTCGAGCCCATCAGTGGCGCCATCGCCAAGACCTTCTGGGGCAAGGCCTGGTGCAACAATCTGGAGCAATACAGCGACTATGCCAATCGCCTGCCACGCGGACGCACTTATGTGCGCAACGGCTCGGTGATCGACCTCAAAATCACGGCTGGCGAAGTACGGGCGCAGGTGATGGGGTCGAGCCTCTACACGGTCGATGTGACCGTGACGGCGGTTCCAGGCAAACAATGGCAAGCCATCGGCGCCGGTTGCGCGGGGTCAATCGACTCGCTGGTGGAGTTGTTGCAGGGAAAGCTTTCCAAGGGTGTAATGGAGCATATCTGCACGCCGGGCACTGGCCTTTTCCCCGCGCCCAGGGAAATCAAGTTCAAATGCAGTTGCCCGGACCGGGCCTCGATGTGCAAGCATGTAGCTGCCGTGCTCTATGGTGTCGGCGCAAGACTCGATCAGCAGCCAGAGATGCTCTTCAGTTTGCGCAGGGTTGATGCCAAAGACCTTGTCGCCCAGGCCGGTGCAGGACTGCCGAAAGCGAAAAAAGGCCCGACATCCAGCAAAGTGCTCGAAGATTCCGCCCTGGCCGATATGTTCGGCATCGAGATGGCAGAGGTTGCTGTGCCGACGAAATCGGCTGCGCGTAGAAGCACGGCGACGGCAACCCACGCAACCAATGCAACAAAAACAACCAGGAAGATACCGGCTAAAAAACCGATGAAAGCAAAGCCACCAGCCAAGACACCCACGGGTACGCGAACGTCAACCAGCAAAACTGCTGTCACGAGTGCAAAGGTTGGGGTTGCGTTAAAGTCGCCAAAGCACAAAGCGGCAACGATAACAAGACGCAAAAAAGGGGAATGAGACAGGCATTGTTGGAGAGTGGAACAATCCGGGAGCTGGCTTCTATGCCGCTGCCTTTAGCGTTGTGTGCTCCTCTGCTATCATTCCTGGAAACCATCGGCACATCAAACAAAAAGCCCGCAATTTTTGTGCAGGGCTTTTCTTGCCAACTCAAGAACCGATTAAGAAGCCTGAATATTGGATGCTTGCTTGCCCTTGAACTGGCCAAAAGGAGTGGCTTGCCATTAGCGACTTTGGACAAGGATTTACGTAAAGCTGCGCAAAAAGCTGGTGTGCCCATTTTCCTATTTCATTGAGGGGCATCAGGCCACTACGGGACGCAAACAATGAAGGTGCTGCATGTGCCATGCGCTCAACTAATTCAGCACCAGAACGATGAATATACTGCAACGAACAGAACTTGATCGTTTTCTCACCAGTGGCAGCCACGACAACTTGTTCAAGATGTGGACAGGCGATACGTTCATGGGTCGTGCGAGAAACGGGGACACCGCACTGCGTAGCGCGCTCATTTCAGCGGTTACGATGCTTGCCGGACAAGTTGCCGCGCCCGCGCATCAGTATTCCGACCTGGATATATCTACCCGTGCGAAATTTGCGCCTATGGTACGAGGGATATTTCCGCAGTGCGAGCAATCGATCATCCTCGACATGCTTGACCGCTCGGTCGTCTTTCTTACGCCAGCGACGATAAACACTGTCCTTGAGAAGGCAACGTGGCTTAATACGGCGTGGAATCTGGCGAACATTTACCTTGCAAGTTTGGGTGCAAAGACGCTCACCGACGATGCGCAAGCAATTGTTGGCTTGAGCGAAGAAACGACCTGCTACGTGTCCATGAAGTATTTTAGCAACAACAATCCGTTCGAGGATTACGTGATTCACGAGGCGGCCCACATTTTTCACAACTGCAAGCGTGAAAGAATTGGACTGCCCGCAACCCGTCGTCGCGAGTGGCTGCTCGAAATCGATTATGCTAAACGTGAAACCTTTGCCTATTCCTGCGAAGCCTATAGCCGAATTCTTGAGCTTGGCGAAACCAGATCAGCGCGCAGTAGGCTGTTATCAGAACTTGCCGAAGAACCGATGCCGCCTGACGAGCGTGTTGATGGTGGTGAGTATGTCGATATTCTTCGAGAGGCCGTTTTCGCCAGGAATGGCTGGAAGCGCATTTTTGAGAGGTGCTCTCCCGTCAAGCCGGCACGCCGCGTGTGAGCTACAGAAGTCCGATTCGTCCTTTCTTTAGTCCCCGAAGATTCCGATCTGATCGGCATCAAGTACTGCAATCAGACTGTCGATATTGCGAGACGGCTTTTCATGGGAATACCGATGCGTGAACGGTTTTCAAAATCCGCCTAAATCTGGCGGCAAGGATGGATGGGCGTGTGGCAAAGCTGAAATACGGTTTGGATGAATCGTGTTGTCTTGGTCAGGAATTGAGTTGCGTGAGGCGGTGTTGGAATGCGTCCGGAGCGGCCATTTAACTTTGCAAATTCGCTGCTCCAAACCGGACGTTCGTAACATCCTGGTTTCGACAC
>LSLI01000120.1 GCA_001577345.1 Candidatus Gallionella acididurans | reverse complement strand
ATTGGCGTCGGTCGCGATGCTCGAAAAGTTCGCGCTGTTGAAAATCGCGTTCTGCAGGGCACCGGTTTTAAGCAGGGCTTCCTGGCGCCGTCTTTCGGTAACTCCATCCGCCGTGCCGGTGCTGGAGTTAAGAATGTCTGGATCAAGGGGTTTTGTGGTCATGTCCAATCTCAGTTAAAGCGCGAATTATTCTGATGTATCGCGCTGATATAGTTACGCGCAGCACCTCACCTGCTGATAGGCTTATCCCGCAAAAAATGCATGCTTTTGCTTGCGGGTGCCGATGATGTTGTGAATCTGGTCGATGAGTTTTAGCTGCAGTCATTATGGCGATTAGAGCCCGTCATTCTCCGTGCGCTATCGCACATAACCAGCGACTTGGTTGATGTCTTTTATCAACCTAGTCGAATGGCTAGGCAATGCCAAAGAGAAGATTTGGTGCGAAGTGCGAGACAGGTCTAAGGATTGCCGTGGCAGGCTAAAGAGGGTTCATGTCCACCAAGAACCCTTCCCGCCAAACATTCAGTGACCCTGGTCTGTTGCAAATTCCCCGCGAGTCCGTGTCCCTGAGTCGACCCTGATCACTTGGACACCGTCTTGAGATTCGGCGGTGATGCATTATCGGAAAGCACCGAACCGGTCACGTCCTTGCCCACCCCGCGATAGCCGGTAAAACGTCCGGAGGAATCAAACATCGGTTCTCCGCTCACCATTAAATGTTGCAGGGAACCGTCCGGATTGGTCCGACTGTAGACAAAATCGAGAAACGGTCGTCTCGCGGCCAGGTTCGCCTCCAGCATTTCCCGTTCGGTCTCATTCCAGACAGCTCCCCGATCATCCCTGGTTTTGCCAAGCACGTCATCGATCCGGATGCCGAGCATTTCCAGCACCGGGCCAAAAATCTTGGTGAAATGCCCGTTTTCGTCCTGCTCCCAATACCAGTCGGACGACAGTTCGGTGAGGCGGCGAAAACGCGCTTCGCTGGCGCGCAATTCGGCGGTGCGTTCCAGCACTTTCTGTTCCAGCACCTTGTTGTAATTTTCGAGCTTCCGGTACAACAGCCGCACTTCCAGCATGTTATGGATACGTGTCTGAACTTCGACCAGATCGAAAGGCTTGGCTATAAAGTCTTTCGCGCCGGCTGTGAGCGCGCGCAGTTTGTGATCCGGTTGGGCGGTGATCACAAGCACCGGAAGGTAACCGTCCGTTTCGATTTCCCTGATGGCTTCCATCACCTGGAAGCCATCCATGCCGGGCATCAGCAGATCGAGCAGGATCAAATCGTAGCGGTTTTTGCGGTACAGCTCGCAGACCGCGGCGGGGTCTGTCGTCGACACAATGCAAGTGTAGCCGACATCTCTCAGCAATTCCTGAAGCAGAAGCACATTGGGTTGCTGATCGTCCACGATCAGAATGCTGGCGTTAAGAATTTCCTGTTTGCTGATCATTTTATTAGTCCCGTTTCGTTTGTGTTGGCCAATCCCATTTCAGCAACCTTCAGAGCATCGTCCATAGCAGCCATGAACTCATTGATTTTGATCGGTTTGGTCAGATAGCGGAAAAATCCCGACTCCAGTCCCCTCACAATATCGCTCAGCATCGCGTTGGCACTCAGGGCAATGATGGGGATATGTTTCGTTGTTGCATCTTTGCGCAGTATATCCAAGGCTTCGATCCCGCTGATGCCGGGCAGGTTGATGTCCATCAGGATAACATCCGGAAGATGGGCGCGCGCCAGCGCAACACCGACGCTGCCATCGCGCGCGCTCAGCATGCGCACTTCCGGATGGTTTCCAATGATGTGCTCGACCAGCATCAGGTTGGCCGGATTGTCCTCCACATAGAGCAGGGTGCGTTGCGCTGCGTTTCCAAAAGTTTGCGGCGAACTTTCTGCGGGAAGGATGTTGCCGGCTACAGGTTGCGGTGTAAAGTCCCGGATCAGTTCGATCCAGAATTCGCTGCCCACTCCAACGGCACTTTCCATGCCTATGGTGCCTCCCATCAGCTCGACCAGTTGCTTGGTGACCACCAGACCGATTCCCGTGCCTTCTTCTTTACCTGACTCCTGGCCAAGACGATTGAACGGCTGGAACAGCTGCAGCATTTTTTCCGGCGACAATCCCGCACCGCTGTCCTTGATGGTGATACGTATGCGATTCGTGCTTGCCGTGCATTTGACCTCGACGTTGCCGTGTTCGCGGTTGTATTTGATCGCATTGGAAAGCAGGTTGATCAGAACCTGCTTTACCCGGGTTCGGTCGGCATTGGCAAACCAGGTGTGATCGAACGGCAGGAAATTTAAACTGATGTCGTGTTTTTGCGCCTGGGGTTCGACCATGGCCCGGCATTCATGCATGACATCCAGCACCGACACCGGCTCGCGCGACAAGGACAGCTTGCCGGACTCGATCACCGCAAGATCAAGTATCTCATTGATCAATTCCAGCAGATACCATCCCGCCTTGACAATCTGGCGCAGCCTGACAATCTGTGTGGCCGTCGGCGCCGGCATTCCCGTCTCCAGCAGCTGGGAGAAGCCCAGGATGGCATTGAGCGGGGTGCGCAGCTCATGACTCATTCTGGACAGGAAAATCGATTTCGCAAGGTTGGCTTTTTCCGCTGCCAGCCTGGCATTCTCGAGCTCGGCATTCTGATTCCGCAGCGCCTGATCCAGCAGATCCCGTTCTGCCAGCACCCGCTTGCGCGTCGTGATATCGCGCAAAGTGCCGGTGAAATATCGCTGGCCACTCAGCCACATTTCGCTCAATGCAATCTCCATCGGAAAAATGCTGCCATCCTTGAGCCGGCCCACCACTTCACGGCCGAGGCCCATGGCGCGCGCCTCAACGCTGGCACTGTAATAATCGAGGGAAATATTGCGCTGGTCCGGGTCAAGCTCGGGTATCAGCAGACTGATGTTTTGCCCGATGATTTCTGCGGCGGCATAGCCAAACATTCGCTCGGCGGCCGGATTGACGGTCTCGATGGTGCCGCCATTGGCATGCAGTGTGATGATGCCGTCCACCACTGTATCGAGTATCGTCTGGACCAGCGCGACACTGTCGCGCAATGCCTGCTGCGTTGAATATTCGCTCCCGACATCGCGGAACACCAGCACGGCGCCGATCACTACACCGTCGCGGTCGCATATCGGTGCGCAACTGTCGGCAATATCGCACTCCCCTCCATCGCGTGCAATCAGCACAGTGTGGTTGGCCAGGCCCTGTGCCGTGCCATGCGCCAGGGTTGCCATTACCGGGATAGCGGAACGCAGGCGGGTTTCCTTGCTTATGATGTGGAATATCTCGTCCACCCGGCGACCGGCGGCTTCCGTCTGCGTCCAGCCGGTGAGCTTCTCGGCAAGCGGATTCAGGAGTGTCACACGCGCTTCGGCATCGGTGGCGATCACGGCGTCGCCGATGGAATTGAGCGTAACGGCGAGCTTTTCCTCGCTGATTTGCAGAGTGAGGTTGGTACGCTGCAGTTGTTTATGTGTCTCTTTCTGAATCTCGAGCAAACGCTGCTGCTCTGCCTCGACCTGCTTGCGGGCGGTGTTGTCTGTGCCGATCAGCAGATAGCCGATGATGTCGTCCTGCGCGTCGCGCAAGGCAGTGACCGACACCACCGCCGGGAAGCGGCTGCCGTCCTTGCGGATATAGGTCAGCTCGTAGATGTCCTCGATTCCGCGCGCGGCCTTGAATACCAGCGCTTCGAAGCCCGGTGTGATCTGGGTGCCGAGTTCGGCGCTAAGCGCCTTGGCGCGCGCGATCAGTTCCTGCGGATCGGAAATGTCGGCCGGCGTGATCTTGTTCATCACGTCGGCTGCCGCATAACCCAGCATTCGTTCGGCGCCGACGTTGAAGATCTGGATAACCCCGTGCGCGTCGGTCGCGATGCTCGAGAAGTTGGCGCTGTTGAAAATCGCGTTCTGCAGGGCACCGGTTTTAAGCAGGACTTCCTGGCGCAAAACCTCGACACGGCCTGCCGCAGCGCCATCGTCGTCGCGGAGTCTGGATGAGTGGCAGTGTTTTCCGGTCATGGCCGAGCCCAATGCAAAGCGTAAAATAGCGTAAATCGATCCTGGTTCCCGGGGTCGCAAGATTGCAGCAAACCCAGCCGGATGGTTGCCGGATATGGCATCATCTCCATATGAGTAGCTCTTTTTTTTGCTGATATCGTTGCTTGATTTGCCTGTCATTCCGGTTCTGCCAGACATAATAATATTCCTTACGCAAACAACCTCCCCCCGGATTCATAGCTATCATGTCATTCGTTGTTGAGGCCATCTGTGCCCCGGCACACATAAGAATGTTAAAAACCTGTGCCATTCTGGAAATCACTCAGCAAACGATGGAATTCTTTCCTGACCACGTTGTAGCATTCACAAGTGCGTGCTTCCAGTCCCGAGCGATCAATTACCGAGATATGGCCGCGGCGGTAACTAATGATCCTCGCTTGCTGCAAATGTCCGGCTGCCTCGGTGATGCCTTCACGGCGAACTCCCAGCATCCCGGCGATCAGCTCCTGTGTCATGGTCAATTCGTTCGAGGTCAATCGATCCAGGGTTAATAACAGCCAGCGGCACAGTTGCTGCTCCACCGAATGATGCCGATTGCAGACCGCAGTCTGGGACATCTGTGTCATTAATGCCTGGGTATAACGCAGCATTAAACGCATCAGTGGTCCGGCGCGATCGAATTCTTCCAGCATCGCGCGCGCTTTCAGGCGGTAACCCCAGCCTCCAGTCTGCACGGTGGCCCGGCTGGGCGTGGTGTTCCCGCCCATGAAAATTGAAACTCCGAGCACGCCCTCATTGCCCACGCCAGCGATCTCGGCTGATGCGCCATTCTCCATGATGTAATGCAGGGACACGATCGCGGTCGTCGGAAAATAAGCGTGTTGCAATTGGCCGCCGGACTCATAGAGTACTTTGCCGAGCGGCATCTGGATCAATTCAAGGTGGGGCGAGAGCCGCTCGAATATTTCCGCAGGCAGCGCTGCCAGAAGATGGTTTTGCTTTGGAGCATGGCCCACGGTTTTAGCTATGCTCATTGAAATGTCTCCAGCGCGTACAACCGATCACATCAAAATCACAATTAACCCAAAAAGCACAATTCAAACCACAGAGATCGCAGAGGCCACAGAGATAAAGCGGGTTCCAGCTGATTTTCCGGTTTACCCGATGGGTGGAATCAATATTTATAGCAACCAATTGTTTTTCCTCTGCGAGCCCTGTGTTCTCTGATGTTGCTACTGGTGGAACGACTAGCTATCCCTCTAAGCAACCAGAAGACGGCTTCCAAGTGGTTGGTTAATGCCGCTAACGCCAGTCTATTATACTTCTACAGATAGGATGATTAAGTATGTGCGTTACCGAACAGAACTTGCAGGGACAGTGGAGGAAGATGCTAACTGGGTGTTCACCCCTCCTAAACGAACACCTGGAGTACTTTACCCGGCAATGGCAATCCCATGCCGGGTTTTCTTTTGGAAAAAGAAGCCTGCGAACAATACTTGAAGGTGAGTCCGCTAGGTCCGCGCGACATCGTGCATGTCTTTGACGATCTGGTAACACTGGCAAGCGGCGGTTTCAAGACCATCCCCGTCCAGGATGCTGATTTCGCCACGGTTGTAACTGATCAGCTTGCGCTGGCGCAAATCGCCGGCAGCCTTGGTAATTCCGACCCGCCGCACTCCCAGCATATTGCTGAGAATATCCTGCGTCAGATGAAATTGATTCGACTGCACGCGGTCGCGCGTCATCAGCAACCAGCGGGCGAGACGGGCTTCGACCCGATGAAAGCGATTGCACGCGGCGGTTTGCGTCATTTGTATCATCAGTTCGTAGATGTAGCGGTACACTTCTCGCTGAAATTGCGTACTCCGCTGAAACTCCTTGTGGAAGTGCGCGGATGACATGCGCAATGCCAGACCTGCTCCCTGTACTACGGCATGTACCGGCGACTCGTTTACCCCAAGCGCCAATGGAATGCCGAGCATGCCTTCACGACCAACCATGCCGACCTCGATAGCATGGTGCCCCTCTGCCATGGTCAGCAAGGACACCAGCGTATCGGTCGGAAAGTACACATGGATTATCGGCTCACCGGGGCGATAAAGCACCTCACCGGAACTCAGTGTGATCGTTTCCAGATGCGCAAGCAGCGACTGATAATCCTTGGCAGGCAAGGCGGCAAGCATGTTATTGGCGACAGGAATTCGATATGCAACTGGCATGTGCTGATCCTGGTTAATTCGCATTCC
>LSLI01000119.1 GCA_001577345.1 Candidatus Gallionella acididurans | reverse complement strand
TGTGCAGAATCAAGCAGGGTCTTCCCGCTGTGCGTGGCGCCAGCGTCAATCGTGCAGTTATGCTTGCGGGTGACCCATCGGTGCGATTTCCGGCCGGTATGCCCTGCCGGTTTATTGACCTCGCGGGTGTTCACGGGTAGCATTGCGCGCTTTGTTGCTTGGCAGGTTGATTAATTATGCGTCGAAAATTGGTTGCCGGAAATTGGAAGATGCACGGGACGCTGGCGCAGAATGCCGGGCTGCTGGATGCTGTGCGCGCCGGAATGGATACGATAACCGGTATGGATTGCGCGGTTTGTGTGCCATTTCCCTATCTGGCCCAGACGCAACAGAAACTATCGGGCAGCGCAGTCAGGTGGGGTGCCCAGAATGTGCATCAGCTGGACAAGGGTGCATACACCGGCGAGGTGTCGGCAGAGATGTTGCGGGACTTCGGTTCCAGCTATGTGATCGTCGGGCATTCGGAGCGACGCGCTTATTACGCCGAGACTAGCCACCTGGTGGCCGAAAAATTCCTGGCAGCACAGCAGTCCGGCTTAACTCCCATCCTGTGTGTTGGCGAGACACTGGAGCAGCGCGAAAGTGGAATTACCGAAGCCGTGGTAGGCGAACAGCTGGATGCGCTGATACAGTTGGGCGGCGCGCAGGTGTTGCGCAATGCAGTGGTGGCTTATGAGCCGGTTTGGGCGATTGGCACCGGCAAGACTGCCTCCGCAGCGCAGGCGCAAGCGGTGCATGCATTTATCCGGGGCAAGGTTGCATCTCGGGATGGTCAAATCGCCTCGGGTTTGTGTATACTCTACGGCGGCAGCGTGAAGGCAAATAATGCTGCAGAGTTGTTTGCGATGCCGGACATTGACGGTGGCTTGATAGGCGGCGCTTCTCTGGTGGCCGATGAGTTTCTGGCGATTTGCCGCGCAGGTCAGGTATAGAAGTTATTGCCGGTTCCGGATAGCGTGGTTCAGCAGATCGGGATTTAATATTTATTAATGCGGGGTAGTGTGTGGAAACATTGGTTTGGGTGGTACACGTTTTGACCGCGATGGTGCTGGTGGGACTTGTGCTCATGCAGCATGGCAAAGGCGCCGACATGGGCGCGGCATTTGGCACGGGTTCAGCCGGCAGCCTGTTTGGTTCCAGCGGTTCGGCAAATTTTCTCAGCCGCAGCACGGCCGTTGCTGCGACACTGTTTTTTATTACCAGCCTGTCGTTGACTTACATATATTCGCATCCGGCAGACAAACTCGGGGTGATGGACAAAGTGAATCCGGCTGCCATCCAGCCGGCTCCGGCCGCGCCTGCGATGGTGCCGGCAGACGACTCGAAAGCCAAGGATATTCCGAAATAATCTATAAGGCGGTATCGCGGTTGTGGTGGAATTGGTAGACACGCAAGCTTGAGGTGCTTGTGCCCGCAAGGGCGTGGGAGTTCGAGTCTCCCCATCCGCACCAGGTTTTAAGTCGATGCGCGCGCGTGTTGGCAAAATAGGCAACTCAATATGAATTCTTGGGTTTTCTGGCGAGTAACAAACTGAGGGGGCGTGGCCCAATGTTGGAAAACTATTTCCCGGTGCTGTTGTTCATATGCGTGGGTATTGCGATGGGTGTGGTGCCTGTAATATTGGGCAAACTGGCCGCGCCCAACCGCCCCGACAGCAAAAAACTCTCCCCTTACGAGTGCGGCTTCGAGGCATTTGAAGATGCGCGCATGAAATTTGATGTGCGCTATTACCTGGTAGCCATCCTGTTCATTTTGTTCGATCTGGAAATTGCTTTTCTTTTTCCCTGGGCAATCGTGCTCAAGGAGATCGGCACTTTCGGTTTTGTCTCGATGATGATCTTTCTGGCGATCCTAGTGGTGGGCTTCATCTATGAGTGGATGAAAGGGGCCCTGGAATGGGAATAGAAGGAATCCTGGAAAAAAGTGTCGTTACCACTTCGCTGGACACGATCATCAATTACACGCGCACCGGTTCGCTGTGGCCGATGACTTTTGGTTTGGCTTGTTGCGCCGTGGAAATGATGCATGCCGGCGCTGCACGTTACGATCTGGATCGCTTCGGCGTTGTGTTCCGCCCCAGCCCCCGTCAGTCCGATGTGATGATCGTTGCGGGCACGCTGTGCAACAAAATGGCGCCCGCCTTGCGCAAGGTCTACGACCAGATGGCCGAGCCGCGCTGGGTGATTTCAATGGGCTCATGCGCAAACGGCGGCGGTTATTATCACTATTCCTATTCGGTGGTGCGCGGCTGCGATCGCATCGTGCCTGTCGATGTGTATGTGCCGGGTTGTCCCCCGACAGCGGAGGCATTGCTGTTCGGCATCATACAACTTCAAAGCAAAATCAAACGCACTTCTACCATTGCGCGCTAGGACGATGATATATGGCTGCTGATTTGAGCACCTTGCGTGCTAATTTGACAAGTCTGCTGGGCGATAAGCTGGCCGGAATGGAGGATGGGTCGGGAGAATTGACCGTCGTGGCCAAGTCTGCCGACCTGCTGGCCGTGCTGGGGCGTTTGCGTGACATGCCGGAGTTGCACTTCGAGCAAATGATGGATCTGTGCTGTGTCGATTATTCCGCATATGGCAGTGATGTCTCGGAAGGGGGCGCATATTTCGCGTCAGATATCACCCCGGTTGATGCAGTCGCGCGTCCCCATCGTTTTGCGGTTGTCTATCACCTGCTTTCAGTAAAGCATAACGCGCGTCTGCGGGTGAGGGTGTTTGCCGGTGAAGATGATTTCCCTGTGCTGCCTTCGGTAGTGGATGTGTGGCCGTGCGCCAACTGGTACGAGCGCGAGGCTTTCGACCTGTTCGGCATCATATTTACCGGGCACCCCGATTTGCGCCGCATCCTGACCGACTATGGTTTTGTCGGAAATCCATTCCGCAAGGATTTTCCGCTGTCCGGCCATGTGGAAATGCGCTATGACCCGGCCCAGCAACGCGTGATCTATCAGCCGGTTTCGATCGAGCCCCGCGAGGTGACGCCGCGTATCGTGCGCGAAGAAAATTACGCCAGCATCTCGGGGAAATAAGCGATGGCAGAAATAAAAAACTACACCATGAACTTTGGGCCGCAACACCCGTCCGCGCACGGGGTCTTGCGACTGGTTCTGGAGCTGGACGGCGAAGTCATCGAGCGCGCCGATCCGCACATCGGCTTGCTGCATCGCGCCACCGAGAAGCTTGCCGAGCACAAGACCTTTCTGCAAGCGCTGCCCTACATGGACAGGCTGGATTACGTCTCGATGATGAGCAACGAGCATGCGTATGTGATGGCGGTCGAAAAGCTGGCCGGAATCGAGGTGCCGCTGCGCGCCCAGTACATCAGGGTGATGTTCGACGAGATCACCCGCATCCTGAATCACCTGTTATGGCTGGGGGCGCACGGACTGGACATCGGCGCGATGACGGTATTCCTGTATTGCTTCCGCGAGCGGGAGGATTTGATGGATATCTACGAGGCCGCATCCGGCGCGCGTTTGCATGCGTCCTATTATCGTCCGGGCGGCGTGTATCGCGATCTGCCTGACAGCATGCCGCAATATCAGGCTTCCAAGATCCACAACGCCGCGGCGGTAAAGAAGCTCAATGAAAATCGCCAGGGATCGCTGCTCGATTTCCTTGAGGACTTCACGAACCGCTTTCCCAAGTGCGTGGATGAATACGAAACTCTTCTGACGGATAACCGCATCTGGAAACAGCGTACCGTCGGCATTGGTGTGGTTACGCCGGAGCGGGCATTGGCCCTTGGTTTCTCCGGCCCGATGCTGCGCGGTTCCGGAGTCGAATGGGATCTGCGCAAGAAGCAGCCCTATGAAGTATATGACCGCATGGATTTCGACATTCCGGTCGGCAGGACAGGGGATTCCTATGACCGCTATCTGGTGCGGGTCGAGGAGATGCGCCAGTCGAATCGCATCATCCGGCAATGCGTTGCCTGGTTGCGTGCCAACCCGGGCCCGGTGATGACGGGCAATCACAAATTCGCCCCGCCGGCGCGCGTAGCCATGAAGGAAAACATGGAAGAACTGATCCACCACTTCAAGCTGTTCACCGAGGGCATGCATGTCCCGGCAGGCGAGGCCTATGCGGCTGTAGAGCATCCCAAGGGCGAGTTCGGTATCTATCTGGTGTCGGATGGCGCGAACAAGCCTTATCGCATGAAGATACGCGCGCCCGGTTTTGCGCATATAGCTGCGCTGGACGAGATGTCGCGCGGCCACATGATTGCAGACGTGGTGACCATTATCGGGACCCAGGACATAGTTTTTGGCGAGGTGGATCGCTGATGAACACCTCAATAAATCTGTTTGTCGGGCAAATCGCGGTGTCGCGTGCTCGCTCATTCTTCGTCTATCGGTGTGATATGCCTCGTCATTCGCTGGTAAAACTACTAGCCATTCGACTAAGTCCGCAAGCGGACAAGTCGCTGGTTATGCGCGGCTCCTTGCGGTGCCCGCGCGACACGGTGGCCGCATGGCATGGGTGCGGGAGCGCGGAGCAGCAGGCCTGCCCGCCCCGAATGCTAACGCATCGCCGTGTCCGGCCTGCCATCCCGAAAAACAAATTTCTTCAAGGTGTTTGAAATGCTATCTGAACAAATTCGGGCCAGGATCGACCGCGAGCTGAAGAAGTATCCGGCGGACCAGCGGCAGTCCGCGGTGATGGCCGCGTTGCGTTTCGTACAGGACGAAAAAGGCTGGATTGCCACCGATGACATGGCGGACATCGCGTCTTATCTGGGCATGGCGCAGGTTGCGGTGTACGAGGTGGCGACGTTTTACCATATGTACAACCTCAAGCCGATGGGAAAACACCTGATCACGGTATGCACCAACCTGCCCTGCACGCTGGGGGGCGCCGGAGATACCGTGGCCTACCTGCAGGACAAACTGGGCATCGGCCTTGACGAGGTTTCCGCCGACGGCAAGTATGGTCTGCGCCAGGGGGAGTGCATGGGAGCCTGCAAGGAGGCGCCGTTGTTCACGCTGAACAACAAGAAGATATGCGGTCGCCTGACCCGGGAAAAGATCGACACCATACTGGCGGAGCTGGACCAATCATGAATAACACTGGCATGAGAAGCCCCGAGATGATGAGAGGCCCGGTTACCCAAACCACAATGGATTTCGACCAGCCCTGGACGCTGGAGAATTACCTCAAGGTCGGCGGCTATCAGGCGCTGCGCAAGGTGCTGACCACGAAGATGTCGCCCGATGCGATCATCGCGGAAGTCAAGCTGTCCGCGCTGCGCGGCAGGGGTGGTGCGGGTTTCCCGACCGGCCTGAAATGGACTTTCATGCCGAAGAATTATGTCGGTGAAAAATACATCATATGCAATTCCGACGAGGGCGAGCCGGGCACCTTCAAGGACTGGGATATTTTGCTCTACAACCCGCACCTGCTGATCGAGGGCATGGCGATCGCCGCTTACACGATGGGGGTGAAGACCGGCTATAACTACGTGCACGGCGAGATATTCGAGGCCTACGAGCGCATGGAAGAAGCGTGTGAGCTGGCACGTGCCGCGGGATATCTGGGCGACAATATCCTGGGTTCGGATTTCAGTTTTGATTTGCACAACCATATGGGATTCGGCGCCTACATCTGCGGCGAGGAGACTGCGCTGATCGAATCGCTGGAAGGCAAGAAGGGGCAGCCGCGTTTCAAGCCGCCGTTTCCGGCGAGCTTCGGACTGTATGGCAAGCCGACCACGATCAACAACACCGAGACGTTCGCCAGCATTCCATACATCATCAACCACGGCGGACAGAAATTCCTCGAGTTGGGAAAGCCGAACAACGGCGGGACAAAATTATTTTCCGTGTCCGGTCATGTCAACAATCCGGGCAATTTCGAAGTTCCCCTAGGTACACCGTTCAGCAAGCTGCTGGAAATGGCAGGCGGGGTGCGCCACGGCCATACGCTCAAGGCGGTGATACCGGGCGGCTCCTCGATGCCGGTGTTGCCCGGCAAGATCATGATGGACCTGACCATGGACTACGACGCCATCACCAAGGCGGGTTCGGGTCTGGGCAGCGGCGCTGTGATCGTGATGGACGAGACCACCTGCATGGTGCGGGCGCTGGAGCGCTTGTCCTACTTCTATTACGAGGAGTCCTGCGGACAGTGCACGCCTTGCCGCGAAGGCACCGGCTGGCTGTATCGCATCGTGCATCGCATCGAGCACGGCGAAGGGCGCAAGGAAGACCTGGATCTGTTGTTGAGCGTGGGCGAGAACATTGCCGGGCGCACGATCTGCGCTTTGGGCGAAGCCGCCGTGTGGCCGGTGCAGGGCATGCTCAGGCACTATCGCGACGAATTTGAATATCACATCGAACACAAGCGTTGCTTGGTGTGATGCTGACGGATTGGGTGAGCAATGATCAATATCGAAATTGACGGCAAGACGGTCGAAACCCCGCACGGTTCCACCGTGATGGATGCAGCAAACAAGCTCGGCGTCTATATCCCGCATTTCTGCTATCACAAGAAACTTTCCATCGCGGCCAACTGCCGCATGTGTCTGGTCGAGGTCGAGAAAGCGCCCAAGCCGCTGCCGGCCTGCGCTACACCGGTCAGCGATGGAATGAAGGTGCACACCCATTCGGAGATGGCGGT
>LSLI01000118.1 GCA_001577345.1 Candidatus Gallionella acididurans | reverse complement strand
GGAACAAGGCATCAAGGCGCAAAAAGGGGTGGAATTTTAATTTGAAATCGCGCGACTGTCCGGCGCTATTCATCAGCGCACCCGGCTCCAATCACGGGAAAACTACCGTGACTGCAGCGCTTGCCCGTTATCATGCCAATCAGGGTCGCAAAGTCAGGGTATTCAAAACCGGACCGGATTTTCTCGATCCCATGATACTCCAGCGCGCCTGCGGTCAGCCGGTATACCAGCTCGATCTCTGGCTCGCGGGCGAAACTGAATGTCGACGCCTGGTTTATGAAGCCGCGCAGGAAGCCGATCTAATCCTGGTTGAAGGTGTCATGGGTTTGTTCGATGGTGTCCCTTGCAGCGCTGATCTCGCCGAAAAATTGGGGATACCGGTGCTGGCCGTGATTGATGCAACAGGCGTTGCGCAAACGCTCGGAGCAATTGCCTACGGACTGTCCGGATTTCGCTCGGGGCTGCAGTTCGCAGGGATATTAGCCAATAGTGTTGCCAGCGCCCGTCATGCCGAAATGATCATGGCGGGTATCCCTTCAGACATACGCTATTTCGGCGGGCTGCCGCGCGATAGGCAATTTGTCCTGCCGGATCGGCATCTGGGTCTGGTTCAGGCTGAAGAAATCAGCGATCTTGAATCGCGCCTGTCGGCAGCTGCTTTGTCGATTGCGTCGACGGCTCTGGCCCAATTGCCCGAACCAGTTGAATTCATTATTCCCGCAGGCGAGCTGCCGCCGCATTTGCTGGCGGGAGTTCGCATAGGCATTGCCCGCGACACTGCATTTTCATTCATTTATGCAAGCAACCTGGATGTGCTACGGGAAATGGGCGCGACGCTGGTTTTCTTTTCGCCACTTGCGGATGCCATATTGCCCGATGTGGACAGCATTTATCTCCCCGGGGGTTATCCTGAACTTCATTTGCAAGCGCTTCAGGATAACCGGGCGATGAAGGCCGCGCTGCAAGCACACTTCAACTTGGGCAAGCCGATTTACGCTGAATGTGGGGGAATGCTCTATTTGCTCGAGTCGATCACTGATAAAGCCGGAAATCGCGGTCAAATGGCAGATATTTTGCCCGGCCACGCCTTCATGCAAGATCGCCTGCAAGGTCTGGGTTATCAATCCGCGCCCATGCCAGGCGGCGTGATGCGCAGTCATACTTTCCACCATTCCCGAATTGAAACCCAGCTTGCCCCGACCGCATTTGGCAAGCGCTTGTATAACACGACAGCAGGAGAAGCGGTTTTCTGCCTGGAGCGCTTAACCGCCAGTTATCTCCACTGTTATTTTTCATCGAATTTCGTTGCCGCCGCGCAACTTTTTCTGCCATGAGCCGATTCAGCAACGAAGATATTGCTGCAGTGTATAAAGTTATCGCCGAGCGGCGCGATATCCGCCATTTTTTGCCGCATCCCATTGCGCCGGAACTGTTGGATCGCCTGCTCAACGCGGCGCATTTCGCGCCTAGCGTCGGATTCATGCAACCCTGGCGATTCATCCGCATAACCGATCCGAATCTGCGCATTGGCATCCATGGCTTGATCGAGGAAGAACGAATTAACACCGCGCGTGCCTTGCATAAGCGCGAAGATGAATTCATGCGTTTGAAAGTTGAAGGAGTGCGGGAATGCGGCGAACTGCTGGTGGTGGCTTTGATGGACCGGCGCGAGGAGCATGTTTTCGGACGCCGGACCCTGCCGGAAATGGATCTGGCCTCGGTCGCATGCGCGATTCAAAACATGTGGCTCGCCGCACGTGCCGAAGGTATAGGCATGGGCTGGGTGTCGCTGTTCGATCCCGTCCAGCTTGGCCGTTTGCTACACATGCCAACAGGCTCCAAACCAATTGCGATTCTTTGCCTGGGCCATGTGGAAGCCTTTTATCCCAAGCCCATGCTTGAGCTTGAGGGCTGGGCTACGCGGCAGAAGCTGCAAGATATGGTTTTCGAGAACACCTGGCGCAACAATTACAATACAGAGGAAACAACTGAAATGAAACAATTCACCATTCGACCCGTATCCCAGGCATTGTCGAGTCAACTTCAGCACAAAATTGACAACAAGACCAAACCTTTGGGAGCGCTGGGGAAACTTGAAACACTGGCAAAACGAATCGGGCAAATCCAGAACACCTTGACACCTCGCTTAAGGGAGCCGGTAATGCTGGTTTTTGCCGGCGACCATGGCATTGTCGAATCAGGTGTTAGCCCTTATCCCCAAGCGGTGACAGGGCAAATGGTGCTAAATTTTCTGGCAGGAGGTGCAGCCATCAATGTACTGGCACGCCAGAACGGAATTTTGTTGCGCGTAATTGACGCGGGCGTGAATGCTGATCTTGCCGCACATCCCGCATTGGTGCATGCCAAAATAGCCAACGGCACTCGCAATTTCCTGCATGAGCCTGCCATGACTGTGGCGCAATGCAATGCGTCGATCGCAAAAGGCGCTGCGCTGGTACAGCAGGAAATCGATAACGGCAGCAATGTAATTGCATTCGGTGAAATGGGCATAGGCAACACTTCCTCGGCAGCGGCGTTAATGTGCGTTCTGGGTCGATTTCCACTTGAAGCCTGCATCGGGCGCGGCACAGGTCTGGATGATGCCGGGTTGGCCAGAAAACGCGAGATCCTGGAACAAGCCGTTGCAAGACACGCACTAAAAAATGATCCCATGGCTGCGCTTGCAACGTTTGGCGGTTTCGAAATCGCCATGATGGTAGGTGGCATGCTACAAGCGGCCGAGTCCGGGGCAATAGTGCTTATAGATGGTTTCATCGTCACCGCTGCTTTGCTGGTGGCCGCAAAAATTGACCCCGCCGTGCTTGACTATTGCGTTTTTTCCCACCAGTCGGATGAGTCCGGTCACGCGCGCTTGTTGCAACACCTCGGTGCCGAGCCGTTGCTGCATCTGGATATGCGCCTGGGGGAGGGCACCGGCGCTGCCATAGCCTACCCGCTCCTGTTGGCCGCAGTGAATTTTCTGAATGAAATGGCCTCGTTTGATTCTGCTGGAGTGAGCAAGAAAGCAGAATAGCACGACAATTTTTGATATGGATTTCCAGGAAAAAACAAACAATGCAAAGAATGATCCAGATACTGTTTAACAAGAAAGCGAGTGATGTTCGGGGAAAAGTGATTGTCATGTACGCGATCCTGATCGCGTTCAATCTGGCCGCATGGGCATGGGCGTTCGCTGCTTTTCATCATTATCCGTTACTCATGGGCACTGCTGCGTTGGCTTATAGTTTCGGTTTGCGGCATGCGGTGGATGCGGATCATATCGCCGCCATCGACAATGTCACGCGCAAGCTGATGCAAGAAGGAAAAAGGCCGGTTTCCGTCGGCCTCATGTTTTCATTGGGACATTCAACGATCGTGGTTTTCGCCTCTGCCGTGATTGGTGCAACAGTACAGATATTGCAGGAAAATCAGATGGACGGTATTAGGCATGCTGGCGGGATTATCAGCACATTGGCGTCCTCACTCTTCTTGTTCATCATCGCAATCATGAATCTGGTCGTCCTGCGTTCTGTGTTTAACGCATTCCAACGCGTTCGACGGGGCGAGCACTATATCGAAGAAGATTTCGATCTCTTGCTCGGCAATCGCGGACTACTTGCTCGCCTTTTTCGCCCCATGTTCAAGATGATCACAAAAAGCTGGCATATGTATCCGCTCGGCATCCTGTTCGGACTGGGTTTTGACACTGCAACAGAAATTGGTCTCCTCGGCATTTCGGCAGCCGAAGCGTCGCAAGGATTGTCTTCCTGGTCGCTCCTCGTTTTCCCTGTTCTTTTCACTGCCGGCATGTCGCTTGTCGATACGACTGACAGCATTCTGATGTTGGGTGCTTATGGGTGGGCATACATGAAACCTATCAGGAAGATCTACTACAACATGACTATTACGTTTGTTTCTGTGATTATTGCATTCGCTGTTGGTGGAATTGAAGCGCTGGGATTGCTTGCCGACAAGCTGCAATTGAAAGGCGGGTTCTGGATCAGCATTGGTGATCTGAAAAATAACATGGGTACGCTGGGTTACTTCATAGTCGGGTTTTTCATATTAACCTGGATCGCATCGGTAATAATTTTCAAGTGGCGCCGATTCGATGAAATTGAACTGAAAATCACTCAATAACTGCCTGCAACTTTGAAAAGTTGCAGGCAGCATCTGCCAAGGTGATCCGTTGGCTGATCGCTATAAGCTGGCACCGTCAATTGACAAACACACACAAGTCAATACAAATTTATTAAGGGGTATCACTGGGGATATCGAGTATCTCACCTCCAAGCCAAAGCTTGGAGGTTTTCGCGTAGGGGACTAAAGTTTAAGTTGTTTCATGGTCTCACTCATAAACGCGGGCAGATCGGATGGTTGTCGCGACGTGACCAGATTGGCGTCAACAACCACATCCATGTCCTCATAAAGCGCACCTGCTTCTTTGAGTTCATCAACCACCGACATGTAGCAGGTGGCGTGCCGTCCTTTCAAAAGACCGGCGCTGATCAATATTTGCGGCCCGTGGCAAATGGCGGCAACAGGTTTGTTGCGAGCGAAAAAACTCCGGGCGATATCCAGCGCTTTAGGCTCCTTTCTCACCAGCGCGGGCGCCGCGCCGCCGGGCAGGACCAAGATCTCGTAGTCGTCAGGATTGATTTCGTCAAGGGTTTTATCTACAATCACCTCGTAGCCGTGCTTGCCCTTGATGGTCCCGCGACTCAGTGAGGCCACTTCCACGTCAATGGCCGCCTCTTTGAGACGATAGTAAGGAACCAGCAACTCAGTGTCCTCAAACTTGTCCGCGCTTATGATCAAAGCTTTCATATTTCATCTCTCCTTATATAGCAGCAATTTCAAAAATCAAACATCAAATGCTAAAAATATATTTAATGGCTTAATCGCAAATCATTCATGCGAATAATTAATTAAGATTATTTTTAGAAAGGGTGCCGCCGCAAAATCCCAATCAATCAGTTTACCCAGCACTGGTCGAGGCTATGATCTTCTCCAAGTTCATCTCCGCAAACTTCGTTCCTGCTACCAGCTTGTTCAAGTTATCAACATATCCCTTGTGATGTTTTCCGTAGTGGAAGCTAATCGTATTTGCGGAAATTACGGGATCCAGCGCATTATTCAGGTAGGGCAGGGACGGACATGCGGAGATGCACTTTCAATCTTATCGTTGCTTATCATTTTTCCTCCTATGGTGACGTAAACCTCTGGTATCACTGCCCCGGTTTAAGAATGACCTTGGTCCATCCCTCCTTTCGTACATCAAAGTTTTTGTATGCTTCGGCCGCCCGGTCGAGTGACAGTTCGTGCGAGATGATGAAGGACGGTTTCGCTTTTCCTGCTGCGATCAGCTTACACAACTTGCGGTTGTATGCTTTTACATTGGCCTGGCCAGTCCCGATGTGCTGGCCCTTGATCCAAAACTGGCCAAAGTCGAACGCAATCTGACCATGCTTGGCCAATTTATCTTTGGCGTGAGGGTCTTCCGGTACGAAAACCCCCACCACCCCGATACCGCCAGTCGGGCGCACGGTTTTCACTAGATTGTTCATCGTCAGGTTCGGCACCTCATGCCCTTTGTGGTCGCAGCATTGATAGCCCACGCATTCGCACCCCCGATCCGCTCCTTGGCCGGCGGTCAGCGCCATGACCTGTTCCACGCCAGACCCATCCGAGTCATCGACCGCAATAGCACCTATTTTTTCTGCCAATGCCAGTCGGTCCTTGTGCATGTCCACGACCATGACCTTGCTGGCCCCTTTGATGATCGAAGAGTACGCCGCCATAAGACCGACCGGCCCAGCGCCGTAAATGACAACTGAATCGCCTGCTTGCACGCCTGCGAGTTCGGTGGCGTGATAACCCGTCGGAAAGATATCGGACAACATTACGTAATCATTTTCCTTTTCCTCAGCATCGGGCGGGAGCACCAGACAGTTGAAATCGGCATAGGGCACACGTAATAGCTCTGCCTGTCCACCACTGTATGGCCCCATGCCTGCGAAGCCATACGCTGCGCCCGCGTTGCCGGGGTTGGCAATGAGGCAGAACCCTGTGAGACCACGCTCGCAATTTTCGCAAAAGCCACAAGAAATATTGAATGGCATGCAGACCCGATCTCCCAGTTTGACGCGGTCAACCGCGCTACCGATCTCGATGACCGTTCCAAGATTCTCATGCCCGAATATTCGGCCCGGCTCCATATCAGTCCGGCCTTCATACATATGCAGATCCGAGCCGCAGATGTTCGTGGTCGTGATTTTCACAAGCACATCAGTTGCTTTTTCAATCTTGGCGTCCGGGACATTTTTGACCTCTACGTCGCGAGGACCTTTATAAACAACTGCTTTCATGAGGACTCTCCTTTATTAATAGATGTATTTCGTTGGTATCCATACCTTCTGTTATCTATCACAGTACCTCCCTTCAAGCTCTAAGGAGCTGGCGGTTATGCCGACGTCCGAACGGACTTTCCCCGGGCCCATAGTCGCGTCTTTACCGCAGCAATAAAGGCCTCTTTGTCGTTGGTAACTGTGCCAGTTGTCATTTGATTGCTCCCTTAATAAATCGCAAGGAAAACTCGAGTCAAACTATCAGGACCGTTTGGCTCGAATTCTGTTGAGTGACCGTAAAAAGTTTTTGTTCACCATGATTCGCCAAAATATGCTGAACAGCCGTAGCGTTGCTGTGCGGCAACGCACATAAAAATAAATTCGGTACGGGAGGTAGATATCGGTGGCTA
>LSLI01000117.1 GCA_001577345.1 Candidatus Gallionella acididurans | reverse complement strand
TGGATTGCCTAACAGCAATTCGGAGCGGGCATTCGACATGTTCGTCAAAACGCGCAACGTCATGGCAAAACACAAGGGCAGAGCAGGTGTGGTGTTTGCGACTGGCACGCCGGTATCGAACAGCATGGCCGAAATGTGGGTCATGCAGCGATACCTGCAACCGAAGACGATGGAAGCCTTTCGGGTGGGGATGTTTGACACCTGGGCGGGCAACTTCGGCGAATCGGTGACGGCTCTGGAGCTTGCTCCAGATGGTAGAGGATATCGGATGCACACCCGCTTTGCGCGGTTCGTCAATTTGCCGGAACTGATGTCTATGTTCGGCGAGGTGGCGGATATTCGTACTGCGGAAATGTTGAAGCTGCCCGTGCCGGTCGCGCACAAAGAAACAGTAACAATAAAGCCGACAGCGGATTTGAAAGCGTTTGTTCAAACCCTCGTGGGGCGGGCAGAAGCGATCAGAAACGGTAGCGTTAGTCCTTCCGAGGACAACATGTTGGCAATCACCAATGAGGGTCGCAAGGCTGCGTTGGATATGCGGCTGATAGATCCATTCGCTGAAGTCGAGGATGGCAAGGTGAACCATTGTGCCGAGAGAGTTTTCGGTATCTGGGGGGAAACCAGGCTGTTCCGTGGTATTCAAGTCGTGTTTTGCGATTTGTCCACGCCGGTGGAAAACGGTCGGTTCAGTGTTTATCAGGCGTTGCGTCAAAATTTGGTAGAGAGAGGCGTTCCAATCGAGGACATTGCCTTCATTCACGACTACGAGAGCGATTCCGCCAAGGAAGAGCTTTTCAAAGCCGCGCGTGATGGGCGTATCCGCATCCTGCTGGGCAGTACGCAGAAGATGGGGGTTGGGACAAACATCCAGACTCGGCTGGCGGCGTTGCATCATCTGGATGCTCCGTGGAGACCCTCGGATGTGGAACAACGGGAAGGGCGCATTATTCGTCAGGGCAACCTGAATGAGCGCGTGCGCATCTATCGTTATGTAACCGAAGGCTCGTTTGATGCCTACATGTGGCAGACCCTTGAGACCAAGGCGAGATTCATCGCTCAAGTCATGCAAGGGGATACCGGGATGCGTAGTGTAGAGGACGTTGAATTGGCCGCGCTGTCATATGCAGAGGTGAAAGCCTTGGCATCGGGCAATCCGCTGGTGTTGGAAAAAGCAGGTGTTGACACCGAGCTTGCCAAGCTGTCGTTGCTTAAATCCCAATGGGACCAGCAACAATGGCGCAACAAGCAGGAGCTGGCGAGTCTGCCAGGTCGCATCGTGCGTATTCAGGCCCGAATTACCGGCATTGAGTCCGACATGGCTTCTCGACAAGACGTGTCAGGTAGCAAATTCCTGATGGAAGTAGAGGGAAGGCGTTATACAGAACGCGCCGAGGCGGGAAAGGCGGTATTGCACGCTGTGTATGGAGTTCGGTCAGGCGATGATCGCGAAATCGGCCAGATTGCCGGATTCCGGATTGCCGTGAAATCAACGGCACTTGAGTCCAGGATGCTGTGTATCCTGGGAAGTGTTGAGTATCGGTGCGGCCAGGCGGAATCAGCGCAAGGTTTTGTGCGTGTACTCGAAAACTCGCTCAACAGTATGGATGGGTGGCTTCTGGAAGATCAGGAGCATCTGGCAAGAACCGAGAAACGCATGGCCGACATTCATGCCGAAGCCGCAAAGTCGTTTGACAAGGCTGCGCGGTGGGAGTGGTTGAAACAACGGCAACGAGAAATCGAAACCGAGCTCGACTTAAACAAGGGCGAAAACACTGCTGTTGAAGAAACGGCGGCGGAAACAGTCTAAAGTTTACCCACCCCTTAAATGGGGTGGATTTTTATAGCGCATTCAGCGAGTGCGCTATAAAAAGTGAATTCATGCCGCAGCTTATTGCTCGGTTGATATTGGCGACCTGACCAATTCAAATAAACAGGAGACACGCAAGTGTCCTTAAGGAGTACCAAAATAGCGTCACCAAGGTAAGCACGGTGACATAAAGCAGTACCAAAGCAAGCCCACGCGGGGACACTTCCCCGCAAGGGCATGGTGTCCCTTTTTTTGTATCAACGAAAAGAAGGAGCGCACCATGAACAAGGAAACAATCAAGAAATTCATTGAGTGGCTAGAGAGTTCTGGCGACGAAGAAATTGAAGCGCATCGCCAATATATTCTTGGCAAGATGAAGTCAATTTCATCAGATGGAAGATCTGACGTAAGGCTCTCGTTAAGACTTATCGACGAAGAGATTCTTGCGCGAATAGAGTTAAAGAGGCTGGGCTAATCCGCGGTTTTAATCGCTCCGCAAGCCTTTCTCCAACAATTTCGTTATCTGGTTGGTAAGGGGTAAAGAATGTTGCTGCCAAGCGACACTCAAGCTCACTTCTACCACCGGCAATAACAGTTAAATCTGGTTTGCAGGATTTGTCCATGACGACATTCTAGCACGGCCAAAACAAAACCCAAGCGGGGACATCGTTCCCCGTTGGGGCAGGGTGTCTCCGCTTGTTTTCATTAAAAAGGAGACCCCAGTTGAACTACCAAAATATAGCAGCACAAAGCCTGAGCACTCCCGACTTGCTGACTATGCTGGTCGGAAAAACCAAGGCACAGGAACTTTCGCACACGCCGCTTTCCGTGTTGTTTGGAATGCGTGCCAACCGCCAAACTTCTGCTGTCTGCGAAAAAGAAGCGACCTATACGCCCGCTCACACCATCCTGGCAGCAAAAGAGTTGGTCATGCGTGCGCTGTCAGAGGAGATCACCCAGCATCCGATTAACCTGAACTCCCCCAGGGACGTTAAGGATTATTTGAGGTTGTTGCTGGGTGGGCGGCAGCAAGAGGTGTTTGTGGCGTTGTTTATCGACGCACAACACCAACTAATTGCCGCAGAAGAACTGTTTCACGGCACCTTGACACAAACCAGCGTGTATCCGCGCGAGGTTGTCAAACGCGCCCTGGCACACAATGCCGCGGCAGTAATGCTTTGTCACAACCACCCGTCAGGGCGGGCTGAGCCAAGCAGTGCTGACCGCATGCTTACGGATGTGCTCAAACAAGCTCTTGCATTAGTAGATGTGCGAGTTCTCGATCATTTCATCGTCGGTGACGAAAGCACATTTTCTTTTGCCGAACGGGGGCTGATATGAGCATCCTGTCGTTTGAATCCCGTGGCAAATGGGGAAAAAGCTCGTGGCGCGGCAATTGTTCCGGGCATGTCTACAAGGCCCTGTTCGAGCAATACCAGCCAAAAGTTTTTGTTGATCCAATGGTGGGGAGCGGTACATCAGTTGAAGTTGCCAAAGAAATGGGGATAGAGGCTTATGGTCTCGATCTTCATGGTGGCTTCAACATTCTGCGCGATTCGATACTGCAAAGCGTCGGGAAGCAAGCGGATATGGTGTTCAGTCACCCGCCATACCACGACATGGTCGTGTACAGCGGCCAGGTGTGGGGCAACCCGCATGCTGACGATTTATCGCGTTGTACAAGCGATGAAGAGTTTATGGAGAAGCTCCAGGTTGCGCTCTTAAACCAACGTGAGGCAACGAAGTCTGGCGGCGTGTACGGATTACTAATCGGTGACTTGCGGCGTGAAGGACAATACAAAAGCTACCAAGCAGACTGTATTGCCAGAATGCCCAAGTCTGAGCTGTCCTCGGTCGTTATCAAGGCGCAGCACAACTGTGTTTCTGATTTGAGGCAGTACGCGAAAATGAAGCACTTGCGGATATTGCACGAGTACATCGTTCTTTGGACAAAACCCAAAACAACGAGCGTAGCCATGCTGTCCGATCTGGCAATGATGGCGCGGCAACAAGCGCAGGCTTTGAAAGCAACATGGCGCGCAGTCGTGAGGCACGCGCTCATTACGCTAGGCGGAAAAGCGAAACTGGATGACATTTACGCCAGAATCGCGTCTGACGCACCGGAGCAACTTGCCACCAACAACAATTGGGTGCGACGTGAAGTCGTGTAAATAACTGTTTATTAACATAATATCGTTAAATAAACCTGTCGTTTTCCCGACAGTAGTCTAGGAGGGCAGGCGTGACCGGTAACGGTTGGGTCTGAAGCCCCTTTGACAATGTAACCCATTCCGAAAGGATGAAGCCGAAGCCGTGAGGTAGAAGTGGAACTGTGAGCATTACGCGGTAGGGAACTAGGCTTGGAAGTAAGGTGAACACATGTGAAGTGGTGATAAATTCCGTGATGTTGAAACTGCCAAAAATGCTAATAGGCAGTAACCAAAATGGTAAGGGAGCGGTCTTGAGGTTCTAGTTTCCTCAAGCGGAAACAAAGTCTCCCCGGAAAAGAGCCACCACCTAACCTTCCAATGTTATTTACATGGAACACGATAAGCCCGTATATCCGCCCGCAAGGGCAAGCCAACCGCAAGGAAAGCCGACGGATGTGCGGGTAAGGGATGTCAGAAAAAGCGAACGTTAGCCTGTAATGGGTTGAATAGGGATTGAGGTGCAAGCCAACATTATCCCGTCCGAAAGGAAGCAGACTTCTGACTGGTCTCTCTTTGCAAGAGAGTATGTAGAACTTCAACAACGGAGGTAAAGCAAATGATGACTGCGGAAATTGCAGTTGGTGCGACCTCTGGTCGTGAAGTGGATTGGCACAGTCTCGACTGGGCAAAAATTCACCAAACGATAAAGAGGCTGCAAATGCGTATTGCAAAGGCAACTAGGGAAGGCAGACACGGCAGGGTGAAAGCCTTGCAATGGATACTGACCCACTCGTTCAGCGGCAGAGCAATCGCCGTCAAACGGGTTACCGAAAATCAAGGTAAAAAGACACCGGGCGTGGACAAAGTTGTATGGGACACACCGGAGTTAAAAGCTGAAGCTGTTATGTCCCTCAAGAGAAGGGGCTACCAGCCTCAACCCTTGAGAAGGGTATTTATACCCAAAGCAAACGGAAAGATGCGTCCGCTAGGGATACCGACGATAAAAGACAGGGCAATGCAAGCGTTGTATTTGCAAGCACTGGAACCCGTCTCGGAAACCAAGGCAGATCCAAACTCTTATGGGTTTCGACCTATGAGAGCAAGCAGAGATGCGGCAGGACAATGCTTCACCGCTCTGGCGCAAAAAACCTCTGCGAAGTGGGTCCTAGATGCTGATATATCCGGTTGTTTTGACAACATCAATCATGACTGGCTGCTGAACAATGTCCCTATGGACAAAGTGATGCTGCAAAAATGGTTGAAATCTGGCTTTAAGTGGAATGGACAGTTGTTTGACACGGAGGCAGGAACGCCGCAAGGCGGGATTATTTCGCCAACGTTAGCGAACATGACTTTGGATGGAATGGAGAACTTGCTAGAACAACACTACGGTGTCAAGGGCAGCAAGAAAGCCGGACAGAACAAGGTTAACCTGATTCGGTATGCGGATGACTTCGTAATAACTGGCACAACGAAAGAAGTGCTGGAAGAAGCGAGGAAGTTGATAGCGGAATTTTTGAAGGACAGAGGATTAACGCTGTCCGAAGAAAAAACCAAAATCGCGCATATTGAAGAAGGCTTTGATTTTCTCGGATGGAACGTGCGCAAGTACGATGGAAAGTTACTCATCAAACCTGCGAAAAAGAACGTGCAAACGTTTTTGCGGAAAGTTCGAGGAATAATTAAAGAATCCAAGACAGCGAAGCAAGAAAATCTGATAAAAAAGCTTAATCCGGTTATCAGGGGTTGGGCGAACTATCATCAGAACCAAGTAGCGAAGGAAATCTTTTCCAAGGTGGATAGCGTTATTTGGAAACAGCTTTGGCAGTGGGCTTGCAGAAGGCATCCGAATAAATCAGCCGCATGGGTGAAGTCGAAATACTTTATATGTGATGGTTTGAGAAATTGGGTGTTTGGCACGACGGTTGAAAATGACAAAGGCGAAAAAGGAATCGTGAAATTGGTGAAAGCCAGCGACACGCCAATTAAACGCCACGTCAAAATCAAAGGAGCGGCAAATCCTTACGACCCGGAATTTGAGACGTACTTTGAGGAGAGGCTTGGCCTGTCCATGAAGGAAAGTTTCAGGGGTAGAAACAGGTTGCTGTTCCTGTGGTACTTGCAGGAAGGAATATGCCCGAAATGCGGCGAGAAAATAACGAAGGAAACGGGGTGGAATCTTCACCACATTCTTCCAAAAGCTCAAGGCGGAACGGATACAAACACCAACTTGCAGCTACTGCATCCGAATTGTCATAGGCAGGTTCATAGCCAAGAAAGGAAGTAGGTTGCTGGCTCTGGTCAAACAGGGCTTTGCAGAGGCTTGAGCTGTATGCGGGGAAACTCGCACGTACAGTTCTTAGGGGGGGATGGTGCAGCAATGCACTGTCTCTACCCGACCAAGCAAAGGTACGGCAAACACTGCAATTGACGGCGCAATCTGTCGAGCGAGGTGTTTGGGAAATTTAATTTAATGTTTTTACCATCCCAAAAAAGGGGGCACACATCCCTTTATGGGCATGGTGTCCTCTTTTTTTTCGCATCTAAAAAATCAGGAGAACACCATGCAGAAAAAATCAAACCGCCCAGACTGGGCAAAGCTGTTTTCAGACGCGCTTTCCTGCCCAGGAAAGATTTCTGAGGCGTATTCGGTATTCCATGATTACAGCCTTGGCAATGCCATTCTCGCAGCCTTGCAATTACAGGCAAAGGGATTGCCGCTGTCTCCCATCGCCTCCTTCAACAAATGGAAGCAATTGGGACGGCTTGTACAAAAAGGACAGAAGGCAATTGCTTTGGTGATGCCTGTTACCGTCAAGTTCAAATCGAAAGACGAGGATGAAAGCGGCGCAGGCAACACAGAAGACGATGCA
>LSLI01000116.1 GCA_001577345.1 Candidatus Gallionella acididurans | reverse complement strand
TCATTCATCGCAAGGCACATAGAGCAGCCCGGTTCGCGCCATTCAAAGCCAGCCGTGATGAATATCTTGTCCAGACCCTCCAGTTCGGCTTGCTGTTTGACCAGGCCGGATCCGGGGACGACCATCGCCAGCTTTACATTCGCTGCAACATGCTTGCCCCGGGTGATCGCTGCTGCAGCACGCAAATCCTCGATACGGGAATTGGTGCATGAGCCAATGAACACCTTGTCGATACCGATCTCCGTGATTGGCGTATTCGCCGCCAATCCCATATATTGCAACGCGCGTTCGGCAGCCGAGCGCTTGGCTGCATCGCTCATCGTCGCCGGATCCGGCACGCGCCCGTCGACCGCCACCACCATCTCCGGAGATGTTCCCCAGGTCACTTGAGGCCTGATCTGCGCCGCATCCATTCTGACCACCTGATCGAATTTTGCGCCCTCATCACTGTGCAAAGTGCGCCAATAATCCACAGCCTTGTCCCACAACTCGCCTTGCGGTGCAAACGGACGGCCCTTGAGATAGTTGATTGTCGTATCGTCCGCAGCGACCATGCCCGCGCGCGCGCCGGCCTCGATCGCCATATTGCACAAAGTCATGCGTCCTTCCATGGAAAGGTTGCGTATCGTGTCGCCAGCAAACTCGATGGCATAGCCTGTACCCCCCGCCGTGCCGATCTTGCCGATCACCGACAGCGCAATGTCCTTGGCGGTGACACCCCTGCCCAACGCGCCATCCACCACGACCTGCATGGCCCTGGATTTTTTAATCAGCAAACATTGCGTCGCCATCACATGCTCGACCTCGGACGTGCCGATCCCGAATGCCAGCGCGGCGAAGGCGCCGTGCGTGCTGGTATGGGAATCACCGCACACCACGGTCATGCCGGGCAAGGTCGCCCCCTGCTCCGGCCCGATCACATGCACGATACCCTGGCGCACATCGGACATCTTGAATTCCTGCACACCGAATTCGGCACAATTGCTGTCCAGCGTCTCCACCTGCAAACGCGAAACCGGGTCGCTGATACCCCGGGCGCGACCGGTGGTGGGCACATTGTGATCCGCAACCGCAAGGATCGAAGCAGTACGCCAGAGTTTGCGCCCGGCCAGTTTCAGCCCCTCGAAAGCCTGCGGGCTGGTCACTTCATGTACCAGATGGCGGTCGATATAAATCAATGCCGTGCCGTCAGTTTCCTGCCGCACCACGTGGGCACTCCAGAGCTTGTCGTAAAGGTTTTGTGCTTTCATGTCATTTCACTTGGCGGACGTCCGCTTTTTGGAACGCATGATTATGCCACAACAGGCCCGGCCAGCGCCAAACCTCTTGGGCTGGCAAAATTCGAAAGCCATCTCTCAAAAGGCACTGAGGCCCGCGACCCGCCAGCCCGGGAATCAACCATCCGTTAACTTTTAAAAACAATATAACACTTTGAGCACAATACAAATTAGCTTCGTGTTAGCATATCAGGATGGAGAACAATAGTACCCAATTCCGCCGGAACAACTTCGATGTAGCCAACATCGTCAATGTAACCGATCCAGCCTCGGTAAGTGATGCCGTGGAGTGCATCTTTCATGACCTCTACCACAACGCCAGTAACAATCTCCTGAGAAATGCCGTGAGCGATATCACCAGGATGTATCGTGGCGAGCATCCGGACTTTGCAGCATGCGACACGGGTTATCATGATTTGCAGCACATCTTGGACGTGACCCTCGCCTGCGCTCGTTTAATGGACGGTTATGAGCGCAAGCAAAGCAACGGCAAGGGCCTGGGCGAGGAGCTTTTTGCCTTTGGCATTTTAATGGCTCTGTTCCATGACAGCGGGTACCTGCGCAAGCGTGATAGCGAAGTGCACAGGCAAGGCGCAGAATTCACTCTGATACATGTCGCACGCAGTGAAGACAGGTTGAAAAATTATTTGCCGGGCGCGGGCTTGAGTGCGCTGTCGGAAGCTGCCAAAGTAGTGCATTACACCGGGTACGAAATCCCGATAGATCGCATCCATGTAAGCTCCCCGGTTTATCGGACGATAGGCAATTTGGTGGCATCCGCAGACATACTGGCGCAAATGTCCGACCGCTGTTATCTCGAAAAATGCTATGACCGTCTTTACACCGAGTTTGTCCTTGCAGGTATCGCAAAAAAACGTGACGGAAGCGGCAATGAGCAGGTCATCTTCTCTTCACCGCAGGATCTCGTAATAAAAACACCGGAATTTTATCGCGGCGCAAAAAAGCGCATGGATGAAGCGTTGGATGGTGTTTATCACTATGCCGAAAAACATTTTAGCGGGCAAAATCTATATCTTGAAGCTGTCGAAAAGAATATCCTGTTTGCGGAATACATGATTGCCCATAATGCCGACATAGGAATGCTGCAACGCACCCCCCCGCGAACCCCGGGCTCCGACCTGGAGTCCCCCGCAACAGCCAACCGGAGGGAACTCGTAAAAAACCGGCGTAAAAGACATGGGGACCGGAGGAAAAACCAACCACAACGCTATCCTGAACTTTTGGAGAGAAGGCTGAATCCCGTCGACAGAAGGCAGGATGCTGTGTCAAAGAAGTAAAGGTCGGCGCGCATCTGAATTTCTTTTGGGCGTCGAATCGAACTTGAACTCGTGAGGCAATGGATTACCTGGTTTCCAATTTTTCAGGATAAATTTCTGAACCTCGCATCAGGCAACAAATTTTAAAGCTTCCCCCCGTTTTTATCCCGCCCACGATTCTAATCGCGATGAGTAATCACCTTGTACCGAGCCCCCGGAAAAAAATGCCGGGGCAACACCCGAAATCTTTCCCCGGACTGATTCTCGCAGGCCTATTGCTTGTCACCCTGCCCCTGATGCTGCCCCTGATATACAGTGCAACTTCCATTAACCAACTTTCAAAGCAAAGCAGCCAGGCAGTCTACAAGGCCGAGCAAATCGCACGCTACAGCCGCATCCTGGTTGATCAGGCAGCAACGATGGAGCGCAGTACCAGACTGTCGCTTATATTGGCCGACAATTCCTTGTTGAAGGGATATTACCAAGGCCACGAAAAATTCAGGGAAACATTGCTGACCCTCTCAGCCCTGCCCTTATCCGCCACGCAAAGCCAACTTGTGCAAGCCATGGACACTTCCGAGTCCGCGATTTTCGCCGATGTAGTGCGAATTTCCAAAACCCTTAGCAAAACAGGCAGATCAAATATCGATTTTTCTCCGCTGATGAACTCCACACAGGCATTCTTAAACCACGGCGATGCCCCGATTGAAGGGGAGGTGGAGGCCATACAGGAAATGGCTGACAAGGCAAACAGCATTATCGTCTGGATGCTGATCGGGCTCGTTCCATTTGCAATCCTGCTGGCTTTTGGATTCTCGGTATTGATTGCGCGGCCCATTCGGCAAATTGATGATGCGATACATTCCATGGGAAATGGGGAGTTATCACATACCATCAAGATAGGCGGCCCCCAGGATTTGCAACTCCTGGGGGAGAGACTGGACTGGATGCGCCAGCGCCTGCTGGAAATCGAGGACCAGAAAACGACGTTCCTGCAACACGTCTCTCACGAGCTAAAAACCCCGCTTACTTCAATCAGGGAGGGGGCAAATCTGCTCTCGGATGGAATTGCCGGGGAACTTAACACCAAGCAAAACGAAATAGCAAGAATACTTTTCGCCAACAGCATTCAGTTACAAAAACGAATCGAAGACCTGCTAAACTTTAGCGCGCTTCAAACTGGAAAAGCCGGGCAAATTGAGTGTGTCACGCAGCAGGTGGAGTTCAGGAAGATTCTCGACACGGTAGTGAGCGATCAATATCTGGCCTTGAAAAACAAGTCGTTGGAAATTGAACTTGTGTCCCCGGATTTATTGGTATCCTGCGATGAACAAAAAGTCAGGATTATTGTGGACAACATGCTGTCCAATGCGATCAAATATTCCCCCGATAACGGTCTTATCAAAATCCATGCGGCAAATATCAACAACAACATCAGGCTGGATGTAATTGACTCGGGGCCCGGCATAGATCCTATGGACAAAGATAAAATCTTCGAAGCCTTTTACCAGGGGCGCAAGGTATCCCGGGGACATACCAAAGGAACCGGGCTCGGATTGTCCATAGCCCGCGCATACGCATTGGCCCACGGGGGCACTATCGAACTGGTTGAACACACGGAAGGCACATGCTTTCGTCTCACTTTACCGCTAAATTCCGCCACGGCGACAACATGAGCCACAAGACTCCATTCAGGCCGGCATGGCAAGCTCTCGCGCTTGCCGTAATGCTAAGCGCATGTTCAAACACCAAGATCCGCGGCCCGTCAACGGACCTTGCATCCTGCCCCCCGCCGCCAGGTATTACTTTGACTTTAAATGAAGCCGTGCTGTACTACACATGCCTTGGCTCCTTGTCTGCACCTGACATCGCCAAGGAATACATCACTGTTGGTCAAAGTTACTCGAAAACCGGGAGCGACGCCGATCGCATCAAGCTGGCGATGCTGCTATCCCTGCCCGACACCCCTTTTCACAGCACCGGGGAAGCACTCAAACTTCTGCAGGATCCGCCTGACAAACCGGGTACTTCACCTTCAGGTCTGCACACCCTTGCAAAAATGCTAAGCATGCTGCTTACCGAACAGGCGCATGAAAGCGATATATCTAACAACCTCGCAAAAGAACTGGCTGCTGAAAAAGCACGTTCCAATTTCCTTCAGGGAAAAATTGATGCCGTGAAAAACCTGGAAATCAACATGACTCACCGGGATCAGCCATGAGCGTTGAGCAACCGGCATCAATGCCGCAGCGCAGAATACTGGTGGTCGATGACGACACCGATCTGCTGCAGCTCCTTTCCATGCGGCTTGCTTCCGCAGGATTCGATGTTGAAACGGCTGACAGCGCCGAGGCTGCGATCAACAGGATAGATATATCAAGGCCGCACCTTGTAATCACCGACATGCGCATGCAGGGTATGGATGGAATGGCCTTGTTTGAACATATACACAAAAAATTCCCTACCCTTCCGGTCATCATGCTGACAGCTCATGGCACCATCCCGGATGCCGTTAATGCCACCCAGCGTGGACTGTTTGGCTATTTGACCAAGCCTTTCGATGGCAAGGTACTGTTAGGCCATGTGGCGAATGCACTCAAGCTTTCCTCAGCCTCTTTGCCTCAACAAGGCAGGGAAGCTGATTGGCGCGCAAATATCATTACCCAGAGTGCCACGATGGAAGATATCCTGACCAAAGCCAGCCTGGTGGCTGAAGGAGATGCAAGTGTCCTGATCAGGGGCGAGAGCGGAACCGGCAAAGAGCTGCTTGCAAACGCGATCCACAACGCAAGCAGCCGCTCACAGCACCCGTTTGTGGCTATAAATTGCGCCGCCATTCCCGAGCAATTGCTCGAATCGGAACTCTTCGGACACACAAAGGGGGCATTTACAGGGGCGGTCAGGGACCACAAGGGATTGTTCCAATCAGCAATTGGCGGCACTGTTTTCCTTGACGAAATCGGTGACATGCCTCTTGTACTGCAAAGCAAACTATTGCGGGTGCTCCAGGAAAAACAGGTCACCCCCCTCGGCTCCACTCAAGCTATCCCGCTGGATGTGCGCATCATCTCTGCGACCCACCGTGACCTGAAAGCAGAAATCGCAGCCGGTAAATTCCGCGAAGATATCTACTACCGACTTAACGTCGTGGAGTTGGCAATTCCATCACTGTCCGAACGCCGTGAAGACATCCCGTTGCTGGCCAAACATTTCCTTTCGATTCTTGCCAAAAAATACAACAAAAAAACCAACGGGTTTTCAACCGAGGCCATGGAAACACTGATCAGCAGCCCCTGGCCCGGAAACGTTCGGCAACTTCAGAATGTTGTCGAACAAAGCGTAGTCTTGAGCAGCACCCCGCTCATCTCCTCGGTACTTGTTCAACAGAACATACACAAGGAAGAAGAGATGCTGATTTCTCTTGAGGAAGCCAAAAGACGTTTTGAACGGGATTATTTGATCCGGATTCTCAAAATCACTGAAGGCAACGTCACCCAGGCAGCGAAGTTATCCAAACGAAACCGGACTGAATTTTACAAACTGCTCCAAAAACACCAGCTTGATCCTTCCCTGAACAGGGGCTGACAGAATTTTCCAGCTTCAGGTGTTGTACTTTGGACCAGAGTCGCCCAACGTGATCGATCGAAGCAAAAACCAGCCAGCCCACAACACGCTGTTCCGGCGTTCACCCACGAACAGGTGCGCTGCACACTTTAACCAGAATATTCAGCCAGGCTGTCTCTTTTCGGAGACATGACCAATTCCGTTTTTTTTCACTCAATTAGACACACACTCAGAATAATTCATCGCGATGGTGTCTCTATGAGGCGACACATTATTCGGGGTCGAACAACAAAATAACGTACATTTTTCTTGAGTAAACAATATATCAATATTAATCAATACCATAAAAACTAAATACTGGTGTGGCCTGATAGTTGCTTATTTATAGCCATCCTTGACATAACATAACGATCCCAATGAATCCAAACGGCATCACAGCAGTAACCGGGCCCAAGATTGCACCACCCATCCGTCGCGGCAGCATGGTACCGCGACCCTGGACCGGTTTCTGGCGCGGCCTCTGGATTGCACTGTTTCGCAGAACGGGTTTGATCCAGGGGGCAGACCACCCCTCCCCCTCCTGGAAAACGGCTGCTTCTGTACGGCGAATGGCGCTGGCGGTACTCGTAATCGCCAGTGGCGTGTTAGCCGCCAGTCTCCTTTACCACACGGAGATGGTCGGAAGCAGCAACCCGGTTCTGCATTTTATTCAGCTGGTGCTGTTTGCTTTGTTATTGGGCTGGGTGACGGCCGGCTTCGTTACCGCCCTGATGGGATTGTGGGTGCTGTGGCGGCCCGACCCCCATGCCCTGTCTATTGATGTGGCGCGTCGCCAGACCTTGAGCCGCGATGCGCGCACAGCCATCATCATGCCGATCTGCAACGAGCCGGTTGGCCCCGTGTTCGCGGGATTGCGTGCAACCTGCGAATCGCTGGCGGATAGCGAGGGAGCAGATC
>LSLI01000115.1 GCA_001577345.1 Candidatus Gallionella acididurans | reverse complement strand
CCTTAACCTTGAGATCGACATTAAACATAACGACTGGCTGCTTGGCGCTTCTTTGCCCGTGCGGAGACAGTAACAAATACCTCTTCAAGCGTGGGCCGTTTTGGAATTCGGGAAAATCGCATTCCAAGCTGATGCTGTTCCCATCGTGTTGAGATTACCCAAGGTCTTTGCTTTTATCGATGGTAGGGCTGGGCGGGTCTGTATGCAATGCGTTGTGATTAATTTTCCAGCCATGAATCCGGAGCTGTATTGAAGCTGTAGGTTCCCTGACAATTTTTTGAATTGCCATGCCCTGTATGGGTGGCATTTACCTGAATAGACAATGTTCTGGTGGATTGTATATAGCTATCCAGTTTGCAAACGGCCGTACTGCTTACTGTATAGGCCAATGGCTGGACTCCGGTACAGGAAGGCAGCGTTATGTTGACACTGACCGCACAAGGAGGAGTTACATCCAGAATCGTTGGAGACGCAAGAACGAGGGGGGATGATGAGCCTGGTTGTGTAGGCGGATTCGACGTGTAGTTGCTTTCCAGTTGGCCGACTCCATATTTCAGCCCGCTTTCTGCGGCGGCAAAAGCCATGTTTCCGGCATGATTCATTGTGACTACAGAAGTTGATGTTCCAGTCAGCGCAACCATGGCTGGAACCAGTATCGCGGCCAGAATCATCAAGGTCACGACAACAATGATCAGGAAAAAACCGGATTGAGATCGAGGGGCTTTCATGGCATCACTCGAATGAGGACAAAACGGTTTTCACGGGTATCTGGGCTGATCCATTCGTTCCGGTATAGGTAAAGGCAAGGTTCAACAAGGTTTTCCCGCCTGTCACGGACAAGCTGAACGGACAGGTCGATGCAACCACCTGACTCAATAGAAGCGCGTTGTTTCTGGACAGGTTGGGCTGGGACCAACCGTATTGGATTTGGCCATTGAGTGTATTGAGAGTGAGTGCGCAGTTTGTAAGGGTGGCGCCATTTACTTTGGTCATCGCGTAGTCCCGGCGAATCTGCCAAATTGCGGACGACGGTGCAGACAGGGCTTGTTCCGAGACTGAGTTGAGGAGGTAACCTTGAATCATCGGGGCAATCAAATTGCTGCCGACAACTGACAGGATACCAATCAGCACAATGACTACTGTCAGCTCAAGCAAAGTCCAGCCGCGCTCTTTAGGGTTGCTAAATGACATTGTAATCATCTCCTGAAAGCGAGATGGGTATGCAGCCCGGACAGCTGACAGTCACTTTGACATGAGTGCATGTTGCCGAGCAGGTCGTAGAAGTATTGGTGGAAGTCGCAATGGTGACGGTGTAATTGCCGACCGTGTATTGGCTGTTTGTCGGGGGGTAGGCGCCGGAGAAGATTTGATCGAATTCGCTTCTGGCGACATTCTCAGCCGTCGATGTAGAAAGCACCCCACTACTACCTTTGTAAAGATAAGACATGGACAGGATAAGTCCGCCTGCGAGGATGGCGAGCACGACCATGCTGACCACGATCTCGACAAGAGTGAAGCCTGTCTGGGTGCATTTATTCATGGGTAAAGCCTGTTGGTTCTACGTAAACACTGAATGCGGAGCCCGATCCGGCAACAGTGAAGCTGGCCGTTGAATTGGGCAAGCCGTTCGTGCCAAAAGTAATCGTGCCGGCGGGCGAGATACCTACGCCGTTGGTCAGGGTGGTTTGATACGGGCCGCTGGGTGCCTGGACAACGCTGCCATTTTGCGTGACTGAAAAACCGGAGTTGGTGATGTTGACGGCTGTTGCCACATCCAGTTGTTGCGCTGCCGTTTGGGCAAATTGAAAGGCTGCAACGAGTTGGTCGGCATATGTCCTGACAGCGACTACTCCGCCATCCATCATTCTGGGTATGGCTTCGGCAGCCAGGATGGCCAGGACAAGCATAATCACGATGAACTCGGTCAGCGTAAATCCACGGCAATTACACCTGTGACTCGCGCTGAACTGCCGCCAAACTGGTGTCATGGGCTGAGAGAAATTCCGCATCAATGTTTTTCCGACTTCCAGCATTAACTGAACACTTATAAATTCTGACAACTCAAGCTGAATTGGTCATCGGCACCGGCCGGAACCGCGGTAGCCAGTGGGACCAGTAACTTGTGCATATGTGGTTGCTCCTCAAAAACACCCTCCCGGCGTACCGCCGCCGGGAAAGTATACCCAGTGGCGATTACTTGGCAGGACGCTCGGGCATGACAGGACGGTCCGGCTTGGCGGAATGTTCTGCTTTCTCGGCTGTACCTTTGCTCTTATCGGATTTCTTGTGCTTGGTTTTCTGGTGTTTGGCAGTGATATTCGTTTCCGCCGTGTTCAGACCCTTGTCGGCTTTACCGTTGGATTTATTGGCATCCAGATTGCTCTGAACACTGGTGGATCCCTGGGTTGCCGGTTGAGCTGGCTGACCCGAGGTTTCCTGCGCGTGGGCGATGGAAACGGAACCCAGCAACAGGGCGGCTACAATATGGCTCATCTTGATCATGTTAAAGACTCCTTTTATTTTCGGTTAGATATATATCAACGTGTATAACACTACTGCAAAACTACAAGCAGAGGGCTTCAAGAAAACGCTAACCTAGAAAGCCCCGGTAAGCATCACCCCGCCGCCATAATCCGGGCTGCCGTTGGCGAAACCTTTCAGCAGATTCGCCTGCACCTTGAAGTTGGTGGAAATTTTTTGGGAAATATAGACCGTTGTATCGACCTGGTCACCGCTGTAAATGCTGGGGCTTTTTGCCACGTCCAGCATCAATCCCGCACTGGTTTCATCGCTCAGTTTCTGGCTGGCGCCGACTGTGCCGTAAGGGGCGCTGCTCAGTGTGATGCCTGCAGGCGATCCATAATACCTGTAGCCTGCCGTGCCGAATAGCGTGGTATGACCGAGCAGGTAATAGCCGTCGGTTTGAGCGTAGTAATCGTTCTTTCCGGTTCCCAATCCCTTGCTGGCGTCGGCTGTGCCCAGCTTGACATTGCCGACGACATCCAGCGTCAGCGCTTCGGCGGAATAAACCGTGTAGCCTGCCGAGGCAATCACGTCACCCAGGCCAGAATTAACCGTGGTTGTCGAGGTTGTCGTAGTGGTGGTGGCGGGACGCCCGGTAACCGGCGCGCCCACACTGACTGGCGGTCCCACCCGGCCTATTCCCATGACCACTCCGCCAGGGCCGGTGACGCTGATGTAAGGCACAGTCAGTTTCAGGGTCAGGTTGTCGGATTCGTATTTACCGACAATGGGGACGTACAGAATGTCGGTTGATGCCGTATTGCCGTATTTGCCGGAGCTGTAATCGAACCCCGTGCCCAGGCTGAATTGACTGAATTGGTCGTCGGCAATTGCCGGAACCGAGATCGCCAGCAGGGCCAGTGTGACCAGTTTCTTGTGCATTTAACTGCTCCTTAGAATAAAGAAAATCAAACTTAAAAATCCCGGCGGAGGGCCGCCGGGAGGGCATACAAGTGGCGATTATTTGCCGGGATGCGCAATACTGTCAGGACGCTCGGGCATCGAAGGGCGGTCTGGCTTTGTCGCATGCTCTGCCTTCTCCGCTTTACCTTTGCTCTTATCGGCTTTCCCGTGTTTGGCAGTGATATTCGTTTCCGCCGTGTTTAACCCTTGGTCGGCATTACCGTTGGACTTGTTGGCCGTCAGGTTGTTTTGAACGCTGGTTGCGCCCGTGGATGCCGGCTGAGTTGGCTGGCCGGAGGTTGCAGCGTGTGCAACGGAAACAGATGCAAACAGCAGTGCTGCCAGGAGAGTGCTCATTCTATTCATGGTAAATGTTTTCATGGTAAATATCCTCAATAGTTGGGTTATCACAACATTGCATTGTGCACATACTGACCACGATGCAATGTACGCATCGTATCCATTGTTGCCTGCCAATGCTGTTACAGTGTGTTACTTAAAAAATCAAATTGCTGTTTGGTCAAGACGCAAGCAATTGTTTCAGACAACCACCGGAAAAAGATTTGACGCTTGGTGGCAGACAAGAGCACGGATGTGAGAGCCTCTTCTGGAACCACTGAAACGCTTGGGACGTTGGCCTGCCCCACAGCCTCACGATCCGCAAGATCTCGAACAAGCCTTTCCCGAATACTAAGACAAAGCAAGGAATGTGCGCTGGAAGGCGGCAAACCATTAAGTCGGAGAGTTGCTGTGCGCCCTAGCGCCCCGGGTGGTCGATGTGGGGACGTTCCGGGCGTTCAGGTCTGCTTCCCTCAACAGCCTGTTTGCTTTCAGCGGCATCCTTGTCGGCCTTGCGGGAACGGTAGCCCTGCCCATATGTGCTGTCGTGAGCAGTATCTTCCCTGGGATTGCCTTCTTGACCAGGCGTCTGCTGACTTTGTTGAGGGCTCGTGGCCTTCATGCGCTGGAGGATCCGTTCACGCTGAATCAGATAATCCTGATCGCTCACGCCGTCCGGTTTTCCCTTGCCAGAAACATTGGATTCCTGCGCCAGCACAGGCATGGCCAATAGGGCCAGCGACAGTGGCAGGATGAAATTGGCGGCCATCTTCATGGTGGACTTTCCGTTAATTGACGTTCCATTCTGAACTATAAAACCCTGAAAGCGCAAATCGGCAGGCTGGTCAATCTTGAGTGTCTTGTTGCGTTTCCCGGCGCTTTGAATCTTGCAGGATAAAGGTTGCGCAATAATTTCATGATTGTGGCAATTTGTAACAGTGTGTTACAGCCAGCTACGGGCTGTACGCAAACACTTGCGCCATCGGGTATAGTTAAAACCATGGACAATAAAAAGATATTGGTAGTAGATGACGACTCCGGCTTGCGCGAGTTGTTGCAGGAATACCTTTCGTCGCAAGGCTATCAGGTTCGCACAGTAGCGGATGGTATCTCTATGGAACAGCACATGCGTCAAGAGGCTGTGGATCTGGTGATACTGGATTTGATGCTGCCCGGCGAGGACGGGCTTACGCTTGCCCGCAAACTGAAGGCGCGCGGCCAGCAGCCCATCATCATGCTTTCTGCCCGAGGCGAGGATGTGGATCGCATAGTCGGACTGGAAGTGGGAGCGGATGATTATCTGGCCAAGCCGTTCAATCCGCGCGAACTGCTGGCGCGCATTCGTGCCGTGCTGCGGCGCGGCGATGAAACGACGACCAAAGTCGAAGGGAACACGCAAGCAATATACCGCTTTGGTTCTTTTCAGCTTAACCTCAACTCGCGCAGCCTGCTGAAAAATGACGCAGAGATACAATTAACTGCCCGTGAATTCAATTTGCTGAGTATATTTGTGGAACATCCGAATCGCGTACTAAACCGCGATTTTCTGATGGACTTGATGAAGGGTTACGAACGAGACCCGTTTGACCGCAGTATTGATGTCACCGTGACGCGTTTACGCCGGAAGATTGAGGAGGATCCTTCGTCGCCGGAGTATGTGCGTACGGTATGGGGCGAGGGTTACCTGTTTGCCTCAGGGGGAAAGGCATCATAATGACAGGTGCATCCAAGCGCAACAGCCTGTTTCGCCACACGGCCATAACGGTCGCGAGTGCGCTGATCATTTTTCAGCTGATCGTGTTTGGCGTAATCGCGTATTACATCATGTTACCCATGGCTAAACGCTCGGTAGATGATCTTGCGGGATTCATTGTCTTGTCCGCAAAGACCTGGGTGGAGTTACCACCGGAAACGCGCCAGGATTTCGAGCTGGAGCTGGCCCAGAAACATAATCTGTGGTTATTCGAAGCGTCTACCCCATTGCCGGAATATGATCATTACCAACCTTACCTGTCGCTGTTGGAGCAGGCATTGACGAGACGCACAGGCAAGGTTACCCATATCGAGGTTACCCATTGGGAAAAAACCTGGCTCTGGGTAGATGTCAGTTACGGCGGAAAGCAGATTCGCATCGGTTTTCCGGAAGATCTTCTTGGCATGCAGTTACCTGAAGCTTTGCTGCTGGTAATGGCAGCGACCATAGTTCTGACGCTGATCACGGCCATTATTCTGGCACGCAGGGTTACCCGGCCACTGGAGAGCATGGCTGAAGCTGCGCGGCATATCGGTCTTGGCAGCTATCCAGCTTCCTTGCCTGAAACCGGAGCCGAGGAGCTGGCCGGGTTGGCGCGCACCTTTAACCAGATGTCGTTGCAAGTACAGGCTTTGCTTGCCAACCGTACTACCGTGTTGGCCGGTATTTCGCATGACCTGCGCACACCATTGGCACGCATGCGCATTGCTTTGGAAATGTTGCCGGAAAATGTTGATCCAAAAATCGTGACCAGGTTAACAAATGACATTGAAGAAATGAACCGCCTGATAGGTGAATTTCTCACTTTTAGTCGCGGCATCGAAAAAGAGGCGACACAAGAAATTGATCTGCAGCCTCTATTGCGTGAGTTGTCGGATAACGCGGCGATGGAAGGGGGAGTGGTAGAATTAAGAATGCAAGGATCATGCATAAGACCCGTTGGACCGTGGGCATTGCGGCGCATACTAGGCAATCTGATAAGCAATGCCATGCGCTACGGTGATGGCCAACCCGTGGAGATTGAATGCGATTGCGGCGATAGCGAGAGCGTGATACGCGTTCTCGACCGCGGTTCGGGCATTCCGCCTGCTGAAATTGAAAACGTATTTCGCCCCTTTTACAGGCTGGAGTCATCACGCAGTATGGTGACCGGTGGTAGCGGCTTGGGCTTGGCCATTGCGCAGCAATTGGCAAATACGAACGGGTGGCGAATAGTGTTGGCGCCGCGTCCCGGAGGCGGAACGGAAGCACGCTTGACGATTCCGAATTGATCAGACGTTGAAAAGTCTTGCTGGTGTAGCCACCAGAAACAGTGGACAAGATTAATGTGGCTTGAGCTTTCGGAGCTGACTGAGGTTTAGTATCGAGCGGTCTACATAATCGGCCTTATGGTCAGGTAGCTAGACGCGGTTGCCAGCGCCCAGCCCCCTAAGAACAGTACGTGCGCCTCACGACGCATACGGCTCAAGCCCCTCAAAAGCATCTTGCGACACTCGGTTTCACAACTGTATTTTCCGGCAAACTTTAATGATTCCTACAGCAATTGAGATGGTGCATTTTAAGATTGCTTGCTGCATCCGTTCCGCCGTCAGCTCTTTTCACAATATGTCGAACATCCCATGGGATGCCTTTTGTGATGGGTTCCTGAG
>LSLI01000114.1 GCA_001577345.1 Candidatus Gallionella acididurans | reverse complement strand
GAACACAATGCACACAGCGAGCATCACCACGGACATGCCCACTAAGCGCAAAGCTGCGGACTAGCAAATCAATACGAACGTTCTAGCGCGCTGGTTATTTCAAACATTAGGCAATATCACTTATGGAAATACTAAAAGTATTCGGGCTCTTCGTACTTACAGCAATCGCTGAGATTGCCGGTTGTTATCTGCCATATCTCTGGCTCAAACAAGGCGGTTCAGCCTGGCTTCTCATCCCGGCGGCATTTAGTCTTGCCCTATTTGCTTGGTTATTATCGCTTCACCCCAGTGCCGCCGGTCGCGTCTATGCTGCATATGGCGGAGTTTATATTGGCGTTGCTATTATTTGGCTTTGGCTCGTAGAATCCATAAAACCTACAGTCACTGATTGGGTTGGTGTTTTAGTGTGCCTCTTGGGTATGGTAATCATCATGTTTGGGCCCAGGTATGCCTAACACCCATCAAACGGGACGCGCTAGCGCGTGCCGGATTTTTCCAATATGGGAGATCCCTATGGAGATATCGTGGCCTGGATCATAACGAAATATTTCGTAACCGCTGCTATTGTTGTGCTCGTGTCAGAGGCCGCAAAGCGCAGTGACAAACTTGGCGGATTCGTTGCGGCGCTTCCGCTTGTGACGGTATTGGCGCTCATCTGGCTCTACGTTGAGAACCAGCCCCAGGAGAAGATCGCGAACCATGCGTGGTATACGTTCTGGTATGTCGTGCCAACGTTGCCTATGTTCCTGGCGTTTCCCGCGCTGCTTCCTCGCATCGGTTTCTGGCCAACCCTGCTGGCGTGCATCGTCATCACGGTCGTTTGCTTCGGCCTGTTCGCGCTCGCCGTGCGCCGCTTCGGCATAGAGTTGCTGTGACGCAGATTTTCAATATTAAGTATTTTCGGGGATAGATGATGGCCGATTGTTGCAATGACAAAGCTTGCGAGATCGACGCGCTCCGTAATCGCCAAAGCTCGATATTAAAAATTGTGCTGGGTATCAATGCGGCCATGTTCATTATAGAACTCGTAGCGGGGCTGCTCGGACACTCAGTCTCGCTGGTAGCGGATTCGCTGGATATGCTGGGCGATGCCTTGGTGTATGCGTTCAGCCTATATGTTGTCTCACGCAGCTCAACAATGAAAGCCAAGGCGGCTCTTCTCAAAGGAAGCATCATGGCGGCCTTTGGTCTTTTCGTTCTTGGGCAGGTGATTTACCGGATTGTTTTCCCACAGCTTCCTGTGTTCGAGGCTATCGGTGCAATTGGCTTGCTGGCACTTGCCGCGAATAGCACGTGCTTTTTTCTGCTCTGGCGGCATCGTGCTAATGACATCAATATGAGTTCAGTTTGGTTGTGTAGCCGCAATGACATTATTGCGAATGTCTCGGTATTGTTTGCCGCCATGGGGGTATGGCTTACTCATTCGGGTTGGCCCGACATCCTGATAGGCTTGGCGCTTGCTGTGCTCTTTTTGCGCTCAGCGTTATTTGTATTGCGCGAGGCCATCAAGGAACTCCGAACTTGAAGTTCGGCTCATGGGCGCGAAGTGACCGCTTAACTATGACTCCACAAAGCGGACTGAGGCAACTTGCCTATTCTCTTCTAGGAACGTCTGCAATGCGGTAAGTTGGACAGAGGTTGCGAACGGCCTTGCCTACTTCGGAATACTTTTTGAGCATGGTATGTGGGTATCGCTCTTCGGCGACTCGAAGCAAGCAACATCTCTAGCAGCCAAAACTTCCTCTAAAGTATCTATTCATTTAATTTAATTCTCTCTCGTTAGAGGGAAAGTAATCTCAATACGTGTCACTCCATTTGCAGAAAAAACCTGAATCTTTCCCTGATGCGCCTCGACGATAGATTTCGTGATTGCAAGCCCGAGACCAGCGCCTTCGCTGGTTTTCTGGCGTGAAGAATCGACTCGGTAAAATCGGTCGAACAGCCGGGGAAGATGTTCCTGCGATATGCTCTCACCCGGATTTTCGAAAGTGAGTCGGATTATGTTGGATTCCGATTCCGGCATGATGGTCACCTTGACTGCGGCGTGGCGTGGAGTGTGCCTGATGGCATTTGAGAGTAAATTGCTTAATGCTCGGCGGAGCATTAAGCTGTCACCTCGAACAGTACCTTTTCCGACGAGAACCAGGCTGACTTCTTGCTCCTCTGCGAACGCTTCATAGAAACTGAACAACTCATGAATCTCCTTGGACAAATCCACCATTTCACTGCTTGGTATGATCAGTCCGTTGTCGGTCTTTGCCAGGAAAAGCATATCGGCAATCATGCGTGCCAGCCGTTCGAATTCTTCCAGGTTTGAATACATCACTTCACGATATTCTTCTGCTGGTCTTTCTTTGGATACGGCTACCTGCGTTTGTGTCATCAGATTACTGATAGGTGTGCGTAATTCATGAGCTAGATCGGACGAAAAATCGGATAATCGTCTGAATGAATCTTCAAGGCGTGCCAGCATTTCGTTGAATGCAATCGCAAGATTGACCAATTCTGAAGGGACGGTGTCGGTTAATAGGCGTTCGCCCAAGTGGCTGACCGAAATCCCCTTTGCCACATCCGCCATCTTGCGGACTGGAGCCAACCCTCGGCGTGCGGCAACCCAGCCTAGAACTACGGTTAGCACGATGCCTGCGGCGATTGCCAGCCAGAGGTCATTCCGTAATGCCTTCATGAAGGCACGATGATGTTCAATGTTAATCGCAAGCACAACAGTGGCCGGTGGCTGGCCGGAAATTCCAGTGGCGATTGACGCTGAGATGCCCCGGTATGCTTCTCTACCTTGTTCCCACGTCACGAGACCTGTGTTTCCGGATGACTCTACGCGAGGTGGTTGTTCAAGCAGATAGGTGGGGAATCTCGCACTGGGGGAAGTAAACAATATGCGACGATCCGGTCCAACAACCGCAACCGATAAATCGGGATGCCCGATCAATGCGTCAGAAAGATTTTGCGGAACAGTTGCTAGATCGGATGGAGTATGCACTTTGCCTAACGCATGGCGGACCAGTTCTAGCTTGCCGTTGAGCTCCATCAGGTCTTCCTCCTCGAAGTGAGACTCCAGCAGAGAGCCGATCAATGTGCCTATCACGAAAAGTACTATGGTCGAGGCTGTTGAAAATTGCAGCGTAAGACGGAAGGTAATCGACTTGGGTCTCATTGCGGGTCCGGAATTTCCAGGACATATCCCATGCCCCTAAGAGTTTGGATGAGCTTAGGCTCGAAATCATCATCGATTTTTGCACGCAAGCGACGCATCGCGACCTCGATCACGTTGGTGTCGCTATCGAAGTTCATGTCCCATACCTGGGATGCGATCAGCGAACGGGGTAGCACCTCCCCCTGGCGCCGCAGCAATAATTCGAGAAGAGCGAATTCCTTGGCCGTGAGGTCGATACGTTTCCCAGCACGTGTCACCCTGCGACGCAGGATATCTAGTTCCAGATCGGCGGCCTTAAGCAGTTCCGGTTCCTGGGTTTTGCCGCGACGCAACAACGTGCGTACCCTTGCCAGCAATTCCGAAAATGCGAACGGTTTGACGAGGTAATCGTCAGCGCCAAGTTCCAGTCCTTTTACTCGATCCTCGATTTGATCACGAGCGGTTAGGAAAAGCACAGGCATATGCTTGCCACCCTGCCGGATACGCTGGAGTACATGCCAGCCGTCAAGCCCGGGCAACATCACATCAAGTACTAAAAGATCGTAGTCATCGGTCAAGGCCAGATGCACGCCATCGAGACCGTCGCGCACCAAGTCCACCATAAAGCCTGCCTCAGACAGACCTTGCTTCAGATAATCGCCGGTTTTCTGTTCGTCTTCGACTATCAGGATTTTCATCTTGTGCCCCTCAGGTATTTGTTCAGCATGCTTATTGTGCGCCCAGTTAAGAAACAGTTTACGAAGATTACAAACATGTAATGTTGCTGTCAGCTGTCGGTTAAGAGCCTAAAGGCACAATGGTAACCGTCAAAAGGAAGCAGGCTTCAAGAAATGCATTACCTTCTGGCTGACAACTGTCAATTTTCGGCTTTTTAATTAAATATTAGGAGCGGCTAACCATGAAACAGCAAACCTTCAACAAAATGATTGTCACCCTTGCCGTCTGCGGTATCGGTTTCCTTTCAGCTTCCGCCATCGCCGGGCAGGATGAATTCCAACGGCAGATAACGCAGCAAGTTCTGCAAGCCAAACAGAAACTGCAACAGGCTGAAGCCGCAAAAGGAGCGGAGCGCCAAAAGCTGATGAGCGATCACATGAAAATGATGCAGGAAATCATGGGAAAAATGCAGGCCATGAAACCCAAGGCCGGCATGACCATGCAGGAACATGAGGACTGGATCAATGAGCACCAGAAACTCATGGATGACATGATGGGGCAGATGATGGGAGCGCAACACATGCTGATGGATATGGAAAAAATGCCCATGAATATGGGTGACATGCACAAGAACTAGTCCAACAACCAGGGCAGGCTCATGACCTGTCCGATTCAATTGTATGCAAAGAAAATGACTATAAAGAGATTTTAATGGCCATTATCGCGATTTCGACAATGGGTTTGAACACCACCGCCCATTTATGCCGCCGATACGCACAAAGCCCATCTGGCCGGAACGGATAGGCAGAAAAGCAATGCCAGAAAATAATGAAGCTCATGAGCATTCCCAGCATGAGCATACTCACTAGACTTGAACGGGAGAAAACCATGCGGTTTGGGAATACATTTATATCATCACCTTGGATCAACCGGGTGTCATGGCGTTTCTTGGTTTTCTTTGTGGGTAGTGCATTGTTAGGCGGCCTCAACCAGACCGCCAACGCCGCAGGAATGACACTACCGCAAGCAATCGATAGCGCTGTTCAAAGCAATAAAGATCTGCAAGCCGTGCGCTATAGCGTGGAACAGGCACGCGCGCGCTTGTTGCAGGCAGGATTACCGCCCAATCCCCGGTTGGATATTTCCGCCGGAAATGATCGCGTTTTTGGAAACCAGGGAGAGTACGCTAACAGCATTGGCATCAGCCAGCCGTTCCCTGTAGCGGGCCGTATTGCCCATCAAAAAGATGTTGCGCGCGTGGACGTGGCCTTGGCTTTGGCCGAGATCAGACAAGCAGAGCTCAAGCTGGCAGGCAATGTCGCGTCCCAATTTTATAGCCTGCTGGCGCTGAATCGACAGATCGAGGTACGCGAACGCTTGATTGATGTCGATCAAAAACTGGTACTGGGTACACGTAACCGTTTCAAGGCTGCCGAAGTTTCCGAGCTTGACGTCAACACAGCTCAACTTGAATTACAGCGTCTAGCTCAGGAACGCGCGCTGTTGCTGAGTCAACGGATAACCCAGTTGACTCAGTTGAATCAACTTCTCGGAAGATCTGCAACACAGGCCATAGAGTTGGATGATGCCCTGCCGACCGGCGATCCATTGCCGGGTTTGGCAGACCAGCAACGCCAGGCATTGTCGTCACGGCCAGACCTGCGTTTCGCCATGCTAAACGCGGATCGGGCCAAGGCTAATCAGGCATTGGCGCGCGCGCAGCGCTGGGAAGACTGGACTGTGGGCGTGGGGCTGGTGCAAGGCCTCCAAGTGGTCGATGGGGCTCCACCTCAAGGAAGCACCCGTATGTTGGGGTTGAGCCTGTCAATTCCATTGCCATTGTGGAACAAGAACCAGGGAAACATTGCTGAAGCAGAAGCTAACGGAGCACAAGCCTACGCGCGCATCGAAGCACTCAAGCTTAATATCGGCAACGAGGTGGCCAGCGCTTACGCAGAAACGGAACGTTTGCAGCAAATTCTATCGGAATACCAACGCAATAGTTTGGCGGTAAGCGCGCGCAACGTACTCCTTGTCCAGCAGGGGTACAACCAGGGGCTAACCCCTATCAGTGACGTCGTTCTGGTACAGCGCCAACAGGGCGAGTTGAATATTGCCTATCTGAATACGCTCGATCAATACCTTCAGGCATTGGCGAGGTTGCATATCGCTACCGGGGATTATGTCGGATCCGCGCTCGAGCAAAAGACACCTTAACGGACAAGGTATCGCTACGCGATGTTCACGTTAACTACCAATCTTTATGAAGGAAATAATATGCCAAATCTTTCGAAACCACGTATGAACGGTCAACTGCTTAGGCAATTGCGCAGCCTGTTTTTTTTGGCGCTATTTGCTGCGCCCGGTGCGGTGCCTTGCGCTTTTGCGCATGGAGGGGAGATCGAAGTGAGCGGCGGAAACCGCGGTACGGTGCAATTGAGCGCCGCACAGCAGAAGGCGATCGCCGTGCAGTTGGCGTCCGCCAGCCTCCGTCCGCTCTCCACTGAGTTGAATCTGAACGGCGAGGTACAGTTGTTGCCGAATCGCCAGGCCGATGTCAGCCTGCGCATCAGCGGCCAGATCAAAGGACTGTACGCAAATTTGGGTGATAGGGTTCGGGCCGGCCAGCGTTTAGTGCTGGTGCAATCCCGCCTGGTGGGCGACCCGCCACCCAGCGTGACCATCAACGCGCCCATGAGCGGCGTGATCGATGCCCGCAATGTAGTCGTTGGCCAAGCGGTGGAACCCAACACGGTATTGTTCCATATCAGCGACCGTTCGCAGCTTATCGTAGTTGCGCGAGTGTACGAAGAAGACATTGGCAAGATCAAGACGGGGCAGAAAGCTCGCGTCCGGGTGCTGAGCGATACTAAGCAGGTGTTTACCGGCAAGGTCACCTTGATCGATCCCAATCTGGACCCGTTGAACCGTACCGTGAAGGTCTGGATACAGCTCGCCAATCCGCAGGGCTTGCTAAAACCCAACATGTTTGCCCGTGCCAGCGTTATTTTGCGGGCTAACGGGGCGGCGCTGACCATACCCAACGGCGCCATTATTGAAGCCAATGGCGAGAAATTCGTGTTCGTGCGCGAAGGTGACAAATATAACCGTGTGGAAGTAAGTGTAGGCGCCAAGGACGATGAATACAGCGAAATCACCGATGGCCTGGTGCCGGGTGATGAGGTTGTGACACAGGGGAATCGTGAAATCTACACGATGTGGCTTACCGGCGGACAAATGAAGGCAGAGGATTAAACATGTTCAATCGCCTGATTGCCTGGTCGCTCCACAACCGCCTGATTGTCCTCGCTGTCACGCTGGTCTTGTTCGTCGCAGGCGGATACGCATTGCAGCGCATGCCGGTAGACGTCTTTCCCGAGTTCGCTCCCCCTCAGGTGGTGATACAAACCGAAGTATCAGGAATGGCTCCACAGGATGTGGAATCGTTGGTGACCTATCCGCTCGAGAGCGCAATCAATGGTACGCCGGGTGTAAGCGACGTGCGTTCCAAGACTTCCGTGGGTCTATCCACCATTACCGTCATATTCAATGCAAATACCGATGTCTATCTGGATCGGCAGCTGATTAACGAGCGTATCCAGAACGTGACCGGTCGGCTTCCCGCAGGGGCCAAATCGCCGGTGATGCTACCCGTCACTTCGGCAGTGGGATGGCTGGTTAAATATGCCCTGACCAGCGATACCCTGTCTCCGGAGGAACTGCGCACGCTGTCTGACTGGGAAATCCGACCGCGCATTCTGGCACTGGGCGGCATCGCCTCGGTGGTGTCCATTGGCGGTGAGGTCAAGCAATATCAGGTGCG
>LSLI01000113.1 GCA_001577345.1 Candidatus Gallionella acididurans | reverse complement strand
TTAATACCGTGGTACATTGCATAATCACAATTGTAACTGACCGATGCCCGCCCGCAATTCACAACCTTAATCCTATTCTCTCCGCCACTGGCGGTATTGTAACTGACCGATGCCCGCCCGCAATTCACAACCCATCGGACGCACTTGGCTTGATCGTTTTATTGTAACTGACCGATGCCCGCCCGCAATTCACAACCCATCGGACGCACTTGGCTTGATCGTTTTATTGTAACTGACCGATGCCCGCCCGCAATTCACAACGCCGATGGTCTGTATGAGCGCGTCGCGCTATTGTAACTGACCGATGCCCGCCCGCAATTCACAACAACCTCGAATCCGATATCTACAAAGGCAAAATTGTAACTGACCGATGCCCGCCCGCAATTCACAACAGACGGCCCGGGTGGAACTGGAAAAGCTCAATTGTAACTGACCGATGCCCGCCCGCAATTCACAACCTTCAGCGTCCCGTTCCGCGCGGCTCAGCAAGAAGTTGGTGGTGTAGCTTATCCCCTCGAACAGTTTTATCTTATTTATCCAGCCCCAAGCGCTTCCAGCCCTCGTGCCCCAGCCGTTTCATCGTCTCGACATTGTTGTCGACGATCTGGTCGGCATCGGGAAAAGCTGCCACGGCGCGATCCACGCTGTCTTCGCGCAGCAGATGCAGCGTGGGATAAGGTGAACGGTTGGTGTAATTCTCGATGTCGTCCGGCGCAGTGCCGGCAAATTGATACTGAGGATGCAGGCTGGCGACCTGGAATGCGTCGTTGAATTCCGGTTCCGCTACCGCGATATCTACCGTGTCCAGAAAATCATTGAAGTCGAGAAAGTCGGTAAGCACATAAGGATGGATCAGCAGCGTGGTGTCTATCTTATCGGGGTCAGCATCCTGCAACGTATGCAGTTCATTCATCAGGTCTTCCAGCACTGCCTCCGGCGTGGTTGCCGCGCTGACCACATAGCGTATCTGTTTCTTGACATGGACGGCCTTGGCAAAAGGACACAGGTTAAGTCCGATCACGGCTTTCTCCAGCCAGAGCCGAGTTGCGTCGATGATGTTTTCTGTTTCGTCCTGCATTCGTTTTTTCCTAGCCGATCAACAACGGCGGTTCATTCATAAGCGCGATCTGTTCGCGCAATTCCAGGATACGGTCCTGCCAGTAGCGTTGCGTATTGAACCACGGGAATGCAACAGCAAATGCCGGGTCATCCCAGCGCCGGGCGATCCATGCGGCGTAATGGATCAGGCGCAGGGTGCGCAGCGCTTCGACCAGGTGCAACTCGCGTGGCTCGAACTCGTGGAAATCCTCATACCCGGCAAGCAGATCGGCCAACTGCCGAACCATATCGGCACGCTCGCCGGACAACAGCATCCACAGATCCTGAATAGCCGGCCCCATGCGGCTGTCGTCGAAATCGACAAAATGCGGGCCCGCATCCGTCCACAGCACGTTGCCGATATGGCAGTCGCCATGCAAACGTATATTGATTAACACCCCGGCCCGGTCGTAGCAACGCCTTATGCCATCCAGTGCCAACCCGATTACGCCGCGGTAAACCTCCACCAGTTCTGCCGGGATGAAATCGTGCGCCAGAAGATAAGTGCTAGGCTCCACGCCGAAGCTCCCGATATCCAGCGTCGGGCGGTGCCGGTAGGGTTGCAAAGCACCGACGGCATGGATGCGGCCGATGAAGCGCCCCATCCATTCCAGCGTATTGCGGTCATCCAGTTCCGGCGCACGGCCGCCATGCCTGGTGAATACGGCAAATCGAAATCCGTTGTACTCATGCAGGGTTCGGCCGCTGATTTCCAGTGCAGGCACCACCGGAATTTCGCGCGCCGCCAGCGTCGCAACAAACGCGTGCTCCTCCAGGATTTCCGCATCAGACCAGCGCGCCGGGCGATAGAATTTGGCAATCAGGGGCGGGCCTTCTTCCATTCCCACCTGATAGACGCGATTTTCATAGCTGTTGAGGGCAAGCAGGCGGCCATCGCCGCGCAAGTTGATGCTCTCCAATGCATCAAGCACGGCATCAGGGTCAAGCGCAGTATAGGGTTGTATGTGCATGGTTGGCATTGTACGGCAGCTCGCATACAGTGAGTTGCCAAACAGCGCGGCACGACTTCCCACGACAGGAAAATACCCCCGCTGATTTGCCTAATTCGCTGTGCTTTGAATGTGTACTGCCAAATATCGTTTTAGATTCCCGGGAAAGTATATGGATTCAGTCGGGATTATTCCGCGAAGCGCTCCCAACGGAACCACGCATTTCTTTGATGGGTATAACAATATCCAGCCAAACAAAATCATTCATAATTTTGCAACTATTATTATTTTCAACTATAGAATATAGTGTCATTTGACTGGTAAGTTAATCGCCTGTCATTTCTAATAAATCTTCTGGAGAACGGGATCATGGAAAAAGAAAAACAATTGGATACGCATGCATTGAGAATTGTGCAACTCGAAAAACTGAAAGAGCTGCAATCTCAACAAAAAAACCTGAAGGACTTGCAAGGTGAATTGGAAAGGATTAATTCAAAAATCAAAAAACATGAAAAGTTATCCGAGGAGGACACCAAGTTTATCGGCGAACTCGGCTGGCTTAGTGCATTGGCAGTAACGATAGCCAGCATAGCCGCCAGCCTTTGAATTACAAACCCGGCTGGTTGTTATGCTAAGGGCGCACAGCCGGGTGCGGGCATGTAAAAAGACGGCGCCTGCCCAGTTAAATTTTAAAGCGAAGCAAGTGGCACAAGCATGATAGTCCGTACCTTATACCCCGCAGGCGGCAAATGATGGCTGCTTGCGGGAGTAAGCCGATGCACAAAGGGAAGCTGTCTTGGCCTCATGCCGCCGAACCAACATATTGGGGGAACTCCATGTCAAGAATGTCCAATGTTGCAATACCAGTAACCCTGCTGCTTTCAGCATTGGTACTTTCCGCATGTGCGACAAAACCGGAGCCTGTCGCTGTCGCTCCATCAAGCCAGGCACCTGTAGTTGCCGAGAAACCTGTTGTAGCTGAAGCGCAGCCAGCCCCTGCAGCCATGGCAGAACAGCCTGCACCCAAGCATGAAGTCAAAAAAGCGAAGAAAAGGGTGGCAAAAATCCAGCCCGTTGCACCCAAAGCTGCGCCACCCGCACCCGTTGCAGCACCGGCTCCCGTTGTGGAACATGAAGCCCCTGTAGTAGCTCCGCCTCCACCTGTAGCGATTGTCCAACCTGCCAAAAGCGCAGCACAGGAAGGCTTTCTGGAACAATATTGGCTATGGCTGCTGGGCTTGGGCGTAGTTATCGCGGGGATTATTGCTTGGAGATTCATGAGCCAGAAAAACGAATAAGCCCGAAAACCGAACACTGAACAGGGACACGCCTAGACAGGTGCATTTGGGCGCCAGCCTCTCCCCGTGTTGTTGCGGCTTCAGGACAATTGGCAGAGCCCCCGACAAAACAATGGGCGGTTGAACACTCTAGTTCTTGTGTTCAGCCGCCCATTTTCTTAGCGCGTCCAGCGTATTTTCGACATGCTTGTCCGGTTGCAAATCCGTGTAGGTATAGATGATCTCGCCGGCGGGAGAAATGACATAGGAAGTGCGGTTCGCGTATTCCGGTTTTGCCGCGAGGATCGCATCGTAGGATTTCATGATTTGCTGATCGGGATCAGCAGCCACCGGGAATTTGCTGCGGCATTCGCTGACCGAAAAACGGTTCAACTTTTCAATATCATCATGCGAGACGCCGATCACGGTCGCCCCGAGAGCCTGATACTTCCCGATTGCATCGGCAAAGTCGTGCGCCTCTATCGTGCATCCCTTGGTAAAAGCCGCCGGATAAAAATACAGCACTACCGGCCCCTTCTTCAGCGCTTCATCCAGAGAATATGTGAACACCTTGCCGCCAAGCGATGCCTGCGTGACGAACTTCGGTGCTGTGGCGCCAACGTTCAGCGCTGAATACGCCGGCATCGCAACTGATGCTGCCAAGAGTCCCAGTGTTACCGGGAGTACAAGAGCAAAATATTTTTTCATCGTGAGCTCCTTCCTGTTTTAAACACATCAACTTTCTACACTCGTGTCACCCGATTATCCCGGAAACATCATTGCGGGAATCAGCCTGGATAGTGCTTCATCATGTTGCCTTCATTTAACCGCCTCAGGACTTGGACAACAACTTGAGCGCCTGTCGGATACCGTCCGACACGCTGGAATCTCTGGATAATTGTTTGGCTGCCCAATCCGCTTCCTTGTCGTTGTAGCCCAGCGCCAGCAGCGCGTTGACAATATCGTTGCCGGACGATACGACTGGCGTTCCCTGAGCCACGCCGCCTGCGCCTGCCACCACGAATTTCCCCTGCAATTCCAGCAGCAAGCGCTCGGCGGTTTTCTTGCCCACACCGGGTATCTTGGTGAGACGGCCAGCTTCCTTGTTCGCCACTGCAACAGCCAAGTCATTCAAACTCAGGCCGGACAACACCGACAATGCCAGCTTCGGCCCCACCCCGCTGATCTTGAGCAACTGGCGGAACGCGATGCGCTCTTCATGGCTCAAAAATCCGTACAACAGATGCGCATCCTCGCGCACGATCAATTGCGTGTAAAGCACCACTTTTTCGTGCAGCACGGGCAGGTTGTAGAATGTGCTCATCGGCACGTCAATCTCATAGGCCACGCCCTGCACATCCAGCAGAATCTGCGGCGGGTTTCTTTCCAGCAATATTCCAGTCAGCCTGCCTATCATACCAATCTGCCCTTTTTCACACGATATCCAGCCGTCGCCAGCGCTCCCATACCTTGCCCGCCGTGCGCATGGCAGATTGCGCAGGCCAGCGCATCCGCAGCGTCAGGACTGGGAATGCCGGACAGCCTCAGCAAGCGTTTCACCATCTGTTGCACCTGCTCCTTGTCTGCGTGGCCGTTGCCGACCACGGCCTGTTTGACCTGCAAGGCGGTGTATTCGGCAACCGGCAGACTCGCCAGCACTGCCGCGCAAATCGCCGCACCGCGCGCCTGGCCCAACAACAGCGTGGATTGCGGATTGACGTTGACGAACACTTTTTCCACCGCGACCTGTTGCGGCTGATGCTGTGCGATCACTTCGCCCAGGGAATCCAGAATTGCTTTTAATCTATCCGGCAATTCGCCGTCCGGTGTTTTGATGCAACCGCTGGCGACGTAGCTCAACTGCTGCCCGGATTTATCCAACACCCCGAAGCCGGTGATGCGCAAGCCGGGGTCGATTCCCAGAATACGGACTGAGGCGTGAGGACTGAGGACTGAGCAGGCTGTGTTCAATGTGATTCGATCCGTTTCTGTTTTTCCTCAGGACTCGGCACTCAGTCCTGCCTTACTCTTCCATGACCGCTGTCGTATAGACTTCCTGCACATCGTCCAGGTCTTCCAGCGCGTCGATCAGTTTCTGCATCCTGGCCGCATCCTCGCCGGTGAAGATCACCTCGTTGGCAGGTTTCATGATGACTTCACCAAACTCTGCCTTGTAGCCTGCCGCTTCCAGTACCCGTTTCACATTGACGAAATCATGCGGGGAGGTAATCACCTCGATGCTGCCGTCGTCATTGTTGACGATGTCTTCCGCACCCGCATCCAGTGCCACTTCCATCAGGCCGTTCTCGTCCGTGCCGGGGGCGAAGATCATTTGGCCGCAATGCTTGAACAAAAAAGACACCGAGCCATCCGTGCCCAGATTGCCGCCATTCTTGGCAAAGGCGTGGCGCACATCGGCAACGGTGCGGGTCTTGTTGTCGGTCATGCAGTCCACCATCACCGCCGCGCCGTTGATGCCGTAACCCTCGTAACGTATTTCCTGGTATTCCACGCCGTCCAGTTCTCCGCTGCCGCGCTTGATGGCGCGTTCGACGTTGTCCTTTGGCATGTTGTTGGCATAAGCCTTGTCCATCGCCAGACGCAGTCGCGGATTGCCGTCCGGATCACCGCCACCCAGCCTGGCCGCAACGGTGATCTCCTTGATCAGACGGGTGAATATCTTGCCGCGCTTGGCATCCTGCTTGCCCTTGCGGTGCTGGATGTTTGCCCATTTACTATGACCTGCCATACCGTTCCCCGAAAAATTCCAACCATGTTGTTCTAAATAAACAAGTTCAGCGATGGTATCATTTCCGCCTGTTTAACCCAATATGCAGCCTCGGAGGAAAGGTACAGGTGAGATGAAAACCATTCTGGTCGCAAATCCAAAAGGTGGCAGCGGCAAAACCACGCTCTCGGTGAACATTGCCGGATATCTGGCCAACAGGGGCCGGCACGTGGCCCTGCTCGATCTTGACCGCCAGCAATCCGCCGCGCTCTGGCTTGCCACGCGTCCTGCCACTGCCCCTCCGATCCGAACCCTGGAATCGAAAAAAGAAGAGGCGCAACGCAACGACTGGCTGGTGATCGATTCCCCCGCCGGCCTGCATGGCAAAAACCTCGCCCACGCCCTCAAACTGGCCAGCAAGATCATCGTGCCGGTCGCCCCGTCATTATTCGACCTGCAAGCCAGCCTCGACTTCCTGAAAACACTGGCCGAGGAAAAGAAAGTGCGCAGCAGCAAGTGCCACATTGGCGTCGTGGGCATGCGCATGGAAATGCGCACAAAAGCCGCATGGGCGCTGGAGCATTTCCTCGCCACACTTGATCTGCCGATACTCGCCTATCTGCGTGAGACACAGGTCTACGTGAACGCCGCCTTCGAGGGGAAATCCCTGTTCGATCTGCCGCCCCACCTCGCCGCAAGGGAACTTGAACAATGGAAGTTTCTGCAGGACTGGCTGGAGCAAGACTGAAGGATACTCAAATGAATAAACCGACTATACGAAGTATCGCGAAGGAATCGCTTGTCTTTCTGGGCTGCTTCCTTCTGGGAATCACTGTGATTCCTTTGATCATAACTTTTTTCGATGCCGACACGACATACAAAGATGTCCTGGATTCGTTTTTCGTAAATCCCCAAATGGGAGCCTGGGTTATCGCAGTATCCCCTTATATTTTTTATCTACTCATAAGATTGATTGTTTAGACCATTAAAACAAGCCAGTCTGGCCATCATTGACATGGACAACTCCAATGAAGGGCAGCTTCGTACCATGAGCAAAAGTTCAGCTTAATATTTAATGTCGATCTCAAGGTTAAATCCACCCGCAACTCGTTTTTATCAGATGGTAAATGAAAATGGTGGACGAGCTACGGCTAAAAAGCTTCTTGCTTCAACTTGCTATTCTGAGGGCTTAACTCGCTTGTGGAAATTGAATCGTCTTGACATATCTATGGAGGCCACTCTTCTCCAAGAGCCATGGTGTAACCTTTTTGAAAGTGAAGAGCTCGCAGTTGCTAGAAGACGGCTTCAAGAGCTTGAATATATCGTTGAGTAGCTGCTGCATCGATAATAATAAATGATCGCTTCTGAGAAAATTGACCAGCGGCTATAGTGTTCCAACTGTGGTCATTCGAGAATATCACTGTTAACACCGAATAAATCAGGGGTGCAATGTGCCAACTTTAGTTATACATGCTCCAGAATGCCAATTAGGTCGCGATGATACAAAAAGCTTCTGCGAAACTTTAACGACTCGCATTGGGAAAGCATATGCTCTCAATAGTAAAATATTTAGCCAAATATCACCTGGCTGTCGAGTTGTGTTGCTGTGCAAAGATAAAAAACGTAGGGCCGAAGGCAAACTCGTTAA
>LSLI01000112.1 GCA_001577345.1 Candidatus Gallionella acididurans | reverse complement strand
CAGCGCGCGCCCGCGATATTTGCTATTGATTGCGCTGTAACGAAATCCTCACAAATCCTTCATCAAACTTTCTTGTTGGGATGGGAAAGTGCATGCCATGAATATCCAAACCACAGGAGCAAACATGGCTGACCGCAAGTTGCGTATCGCTGTAGTGACCGAGACTTACCCGCCGGAGATAAACGGTGTGGCGATGACCATCAGCCGCATGGTGGAAGGCTTGCGTCAACGCCACGTGGTCGAGCTGATACGTCCGCGCCAGAACCGCCAGGATAGCGCGAAAACCGGGCCCACTCTGCAGGAGGAGCTGGTGCGCGGCTTCCCCATTCCCCGCTACCCCGGTTTGAAACTGGGTCTACCTGCCAAACAGCGGCTGCTCAAGCTCTGGACCAAACAGCGTCCCGACGTGGTGCATCTGGTCACCGAAGGTCCGCTGGGTTCGTCTGCGCTGTCCGCCGCGCGCAAGCTCGGCATTCCGGTCAGCAGCGATTTCCATACCAACTTCCACAGCTACAGCCGGCATTACGGCTTCGGCTGGCTGCAAAAGACTGTTGCCGCCCATCTGCGCAACCTGCACAACCGCACCGATGCCACGCTGGTTCCGACCCGGGAGTTGCGCGACACGCTTGCCCAGGATGGTTACCAAAACCTGCAAATCGTCGCGCGCGGGGTGGACACGGCGCTGTTCCATCCCGGCAAGCGCAGTGAAGAATTGCGCGCGCAATGGGGTGTCGCCGCAGGTGAGCCGGTGGCAATCTACGTGGGCCGCATTTCGGCAGAAAAGAATCTGCCGCTGGTTGTGCGCACCTTCAAGGCCATGCAAGCCGTCAATCCGAAACTGAAACTGGTCCTGGTCGGCGACGGCCCCGTGCGCGCAGAGTTGCAGCGGCAGAACCCGGAATATATTTTTGCCGGGATGAGAACCGGCGAGGATCTGGCGGCGCATTACGCGTCCGGGGATATCTTCCTGTTCCCCAGCATGACCGAAACCTACGGCAACGTGACCGTGGAGGCGATGGCCAGCGGGCTTGCCGTCGTGGCCTACCGCTATGCGGCGGCGGCGGAACATATCATCCACGAACAGAACGGCTTGCACGCCGAATTCGGCAATGAAGAACAATTCGTCGTTCAGGCATGCAAACTGGCCCTCGATATGTCCCGCGTCCACAAGATTCGGGTGCAGGCACACCAGACCATGCTGAAACTGGATTGGCAAAACATCGTGGACGAATTCGAGCAAGCCCTTGCACAACTAGCCGTCAAACCGGAGGTGCGCCATGTCACATCGAATCTACAGCCTGCAACGGATCCAAACCTGGGATGAAGCATGGTGCTTGCGCTTCAACCGCGCAAGCATCAGTCCGGCGATACGCCGCGCATTCCGCCTGGTCAGCCGGCTGGGCGACGGCATTTTCTGGTACTGCCTGATGGTGTGGCTGCTGGTGAAATATCAGTATGCCGCCCTGTTGCCGGTGTTCCACATGGTTGCCGCCGGACTGGTTTGCACAGTCCTGTACAAATGGCTGAAGCACAAGACGCACAGGCCGCGCCCATTCAACAAGAATCATGGCATCAACTGCGGCATCGCACCGCTGGACCAGTTCAGCTTTCCTTCCGGCCACACGCTGCATGCGGTAGCCTTCAGCGTCGTGGCGCTGGCCTACTATCCTGCTCTGGCCTGGCTGCTGCTGCCTTTTACCGCATTGGTCGCGGTTTCGCGCCTGGTGCTGGGCTTGCACTATCCCAGCGATGTGCTGGCAGGAATATTTATTGGCGCAACGATTTCTGGCCTGTCGCTAAGTTTTTAAAGGTGCATCCAAATACCTGCTGTTGTTTGAACCCGGATCGGCCAAGCCACCCCAGGATCTCTGCGTGGAGGATAGGACATCACGACTAATAATCATTTGGATTGAAACCGGCCTGCAACATTGCCTTAACCAAACTGAAACATTGGCTCATTATCCTGCTCCTCCCTGACACCGATTGGGAACTCAAGATGAAAACGCTCCAGGACATACTAAAGCAGCGCGACCTCTCCGCGCTTTTTCAGCCGGTCATCAATTTTTCCAGCGGGACATTCCTGGGTTTTGAGGGATTGATACGCGGACCTGCTGACAACCCGCTGCATTCCCCGATTAACCTCTTCTCCGCAGCCAGGCAGCAGGGACTTTCCCTGGAGACCGAAATGCTGAGCCGGCAGATCGTGCTGGAGTCTTTTGCAGCCCAGAATCTGCCCGGAAAATTATTTCTGAATGTCAGCCCTGAAACTTTGACACATCCCAGCTTCAAAAACGGGCAAACACTTTCCTACCTTGAAAATCTCCGCATTGACCCGCAGCGGGTCATCATCGAGATCACCGAAAACCAGCCCACTTTCGATTTTGAGAGCATGCGCAATGCGCTGCTGCACTACCGCAGCATGGGATTCCAGATCGCCATGGATGACCTCGGCGAAGGATTTTCCAGTTTGCGTTTATGGTCCGAGCTGCGCCCCGAGTTTGTAAAGGTGGACATGCATTTTGTGCAGGGGGTAAACACCGACCCGGTCAAGCAGCAGTTCCTGAGATCCATTCAAAGCATCGCACTCAGCTCGGGAACACAAGTAATCGCGGAAGGCATTGAAACTGATGCCGAGTTCAGAACCGTGCGCGATATCGGGATCGCTTTCGGACAGGGCTATTTCATTGCCCGCCCCGGCCGGGTTCCACCCATCAACCCGACCGCAGAAGTCGGCAGCTTGATCAGCTCCAACCATCCGTCCGAGCAACTGTATAGCAACCCCCGCAGCGTCACGGTGGAAAAAATCCTGCGCTATATCGAATCGGCACAACCGGAAACCGAGATCGATAAAATATTCGCCGGCTTTTCCGACAACAAGAACCTGCAAGCCATCCCTGTCGTTAAAAACGGGCGCCCGGTCGGATTGATCAACCGTCATGAATTCATGGGTCACCTTGCCTTGCCCTACCGGCGCGAACTGCTGGCCAAAAAGCCCTGCGCGGAAATCATGAATGTGGAACCACTGCTGGTGGAGAAGACGACGCCCATCCATGAACTGAGCGGATTTTTGAGTGAATCGGAGATTCGGCATTTTACCGACGGATTCCTCATCACCGAGCAGGGCCGCTACATCGGAATCGGATCCGGACAGGATCTGCTGCGCGAAATCACCAAAGCCCAGATCGAAACCGCGCGTTACGCCAACCCGCTGACTTTGTTGCCCGGCAATGTGCCGATCAACGAACACATCGAGTTTCTTCTTCAGTCCGGAAAATCATTCGAGGTCTGCTACGGCGACCTCGACAACTTCAAGCCTTTCAATGATGTGTGCGGCTATCGCAAAGGTGATGAATTGATCCAGTTCACTGCAAGACTGCTGGCCAATGTCTGCGATCCTGTGCATGACTTTATCGGCCATATCGGCGGCGATGACTTTATCCTGGTCATGCAAAGCAAGGATTGCGAACAACGTTGCCGCAGGGCACTCTCGGCCTTTGAACGCACCTCGTCCGCACTGTTTGAAAAAAACCATCGTTCCATCGGCGGGTATATGACGCAGGACAGGCAGAGCCGCATCGTTTACCACCCGCTGCCCACGCTCTCGATAGGTGTGATCCGTGTTGTTCCGCAATTGTTCGGGTCACATCACGAAGTTGCCGAAGCTGCCACAGCAGCCAAAAAAATGGCCAAGGACATACCGGGCAACAGCCTGTTCATGGAACGGCGCCACCCCGGCTCTAACGAGTTGGAAGAGGAACGACATGAAGGTGCGGAAGCCCATTATGGATAGGCATCCCGGGAATTTGACAGTCAGCGTGTTCAGGGGCGCGCGCCTCGCTCTCCACCTTTGCTACGGATTATTGCTGGCGGTTCCTTATCCACATCTCGATAAAAGCACGCAACGGCGCGTCATGAAAAGCTGGAGCAAACAGCTGCTGACCCTCCTCAACATCGGCATCCAGATCGAGGGTCAACAACCCCCGCGCGGCGAAGGCGGATGCCTGCTGGTCGCAAACCATGTTTCATGGCTGGATATCTACGTGCTGAATGCGATTCATCCGGCGCAATTCATCGCCAAATCTGAAGTGCGCCATTGGCCGGTCGTCGGCTGGCTGGCCAAACGCTGCGGCACAATTTTCATTGAACGCGCCCTGCGCCAGAAAACCTCGTCGATCAACCGGCAAATCGGCCTCCTGCTCCAGCAGGGCGCGTGTATCGGACTTTTCCCCGAGGGCACCACGACAGACGGCAAGCAGGTCGGCCATTTTCATTCGGCACTCATACAACCGGCCATCGATGCCGGGGCAAGAGTGCATCCCATGGTGCTGCGTTATCAGGGTGAAAATGGCGGGCCAGGCTCCGCTGCCGCCTTCATCGGCGCAACCACACTGGTACAGTCGATCTGGCGGATACTGCGCTGCCGGCAGCTGAACGCACTGGTGGTATTCACACCGGTACTGGCGACTGCCGGAGTTGATCGACGCTCGCTGGCACGCACTGCACAAATCGCCATTGCCCTGGGACTGCAAAATATCGGCATGGCACATCAAGCTGACGAACCGCAGGCAGCCTCTACTCTTACCCAGGCCATGCTTTCGTCTCAATCGGCATATGCGTTGCTGGTTGATCCGCTGTTGCATCGGCTCCCCAAGTAGAGATTCATCTTTCCTTCATCTTTCCTTCATTACCCTGCAACATCACACGCCTAATCTGCAAGCATCTTCAACCAATCCACGGGAGATGCAATGCTGGAACTCAACCGCCAAAAGCAATCCGCCGTTCAGCGGCACCTGATAACCGCTATAGCGCACAGCGATGCGGAAATACTGGAGGCGCAACGCCTGCGCTACAAGGTATTCGCCGAAGAGCTGGGTGCTAATCTGCCCAGCGCCAAAGAAGGCATCGACCGCGACATCTTCGACAAGTACTGCGAGCATTTATTGGTGCGCGAGACTAGCGGGAATAAAGTGGTGGGAACTTACCGCATACTTTCTCCCGGGCAGGCGGAAAAGATCGGCGGCTATTATTCCCAATCGGAATTCGATTTGACCCGTCTGCTGCATCTCAGCGACCGGATGGTGGAAGTCGGGCGCTCCTGCGTGCACAGCGATTATCGCGATGGCGCCACCATCACTCATTTGTGGAGCGGATTGGCCCAATACATGCAGCAACACCGCCATGAATACCTGATCGGCTGCGCCAGCATCAGCATGGCGGACGGCGGTCATGTCGCGGCCAGCATATACCGCAAATTGCACCGGATCTATTCAGCCCCGGCCGAGTACAGCGTGTTTCCGCGTTGCCCGTTGCCGCTGCACGCGCTGAACCAGTATCTCGATGCGCCGATTCCCCCCTTGATAAAAGGCTACCTGCGACTGGGCGCTTATATTTGCGGAGAACCGGCATGGGATCCCGAATTCAACACCGCCGATCTGCTTATTCTGCTGCCGATGTCGCGCATCAGCAACCGCTATGCCAGGCATTTTCTCAAAGCATAACTCCCCTGCTGACAAGCATTAAGCGACACCCGCGTCGCCGTTGCGCGATGCAACGCTCAACGGGCCTCCCATGGGGCCCGTTATTTTTTGGCAGGTTAGTTTATTGCAATCGCTCGCGTGATAAGGATGATTGGCCGTGCGCTCGAACCAAATGAAGCCGAATGGAAACAGATAGAATGGGCAATAATTTCCGGAAAAAAATGGCGGCGCCCCTGCAAATAGCGGTACAACTAAAAACATTGGCAACCCGGAATGCCGACTTGAACATCCCATGCACACCTTACCTGAATTAACTGAACTGGAACGATTGCTGGAGATGGGCCGCGGCCATCTGGAGGCGAGTGTTGCGTGTGAAGTCAGCGTGTCCGATAAGCGTTTCCCGGTCTACCGGCTGACCCTGGGCAACCCCGATCCCAGGCTGCCTGCAATCGGGTTTTTTGGCGGCGTCCATGGTCTGGAGCGTATCGGTACGCAAGTATTGTTGTACTTTTTGCAGGGTTTGCTCGCCCGCCTGGAGTGGGATAAAAGCCTGCATCAATTGCTGCGGGACGTGCGGCTGGTATTCATGCCTTTGATCAATCCCGGCGGAATGTGGCAGTCTACGCGCTGCAACCCGCAGGGTGTGGACTTGATGCGCAATGCTCCGGTAGAGGCGGCGGGCAGAGTGCCTTTCCTGTTGGGCGGGCACCGGATCAGCCCGAGCCTGCCCTGGTACCGCGGGGTGGCGGGAGCCGAGATGGAAAGCGAAAATCTGGCGTTGTGCCGGGCCGTGCATGAGGAATTGCTGCCGCGTCCTTTCAGCATTGCGGTGGATTGCCATTCGGGCTTTGGCTCGCGCGACCGGATATGGTTTCCCTATGCGCACAGCGTGACACCGATCCCGCATTTGGCTGACATCTTTGCGCTGGAAGAATTATTTCAGAACATATACCCCAACAACAAATACCTGTTTGAACCGCAAAGCCTGCAATATCGCACCCATGGCGACATGTGGGATTATCTTTACCGGCAAGCGCAACAGGATCAGAGCAAAACCTTCCTACCTTTGACGCTTGAAATGGGTTCCTGGTTGTGGGTGAAGAAAAATCCCCGTCAGTTATTTTCCCGCCAAGGCATATTCAATCCCTCGGTCGAGCATCGCTTGCATAGAGTGCTGCGCGGACACAGCGTCTGGCTGGACTTCCTGATGCGCGCTGCCTGCAGCCATGAAAATTGGCTGGTCAACGGTCCGGATCGCGGCCGCTTGCAGGAACGCGCCGTGGCCCGCTGGTATACGCCATGACCACCTGGGTGCTGTTGCGCGGCCTGATGCGTGAAGCGCGCCATTGGGGCGAGTTCCCCGTGCTGTTTCAGAATGCCACGGGCGCGCAACATGTAGTGGCTCTGGACTTCCCCGGCAACGGCAGCTTGCATATGCAAACCAGCGCCACCAGTGTGGGGGCGATGGCAAATTTCAGCCGCGCGCGGTTGGCGCAACTGGGTTATGCGCCGCCTTACCGGGTGCTGGCGCTGTCTTTGGGGGCAATGGTTGCCGTGGCATGGAGCGAGTTGTATCCCGCCGAAATCGAGGCAATGGTACTGATCAATACCAGCCTCGCACCCTACAGCCCTTTTTACCACAGACTGCGGCCGGCAAATTATCCCGCCTTGATCCGACACTTGCTGTTCGGATCAGCAGTTCAGCGCGAAAGGCTGATACTGCGCCTTACCAGCAATCAAAGCCGTGCACAGCACCGGCAGGAAATTCTGGAACAATGGATAAGCTATGCTAGGGAAAACCCTGTCTCGCGCGCCAATATCCTGCGGCAATTGCTGGCCGCGCTCGGTTACCGCTCCAAGAAAGCCGCGCCATCCATGCCAGTGTTATTGCTGGCTGGGCAGCAGGACCACCTGGTCAATGCAAGGTGCTCGCTCACGCTGGCGCAACTTTGGAATTGCGCCATCCAGTTGCACCCGACTGCAGGGCACGATTTACCGCTGGACGATGGAGCCTGGGTGGCGCGACAGGTCAAGGATTGGCTCGACTCATGACTTTGCGGCAGAGTTGATATGCTTGGCTTGGCAGGGATGCGTCCCTTCCAGCTTGCGGCAAGAGAGCACCCGGATTGTTGCCTGACAAATACATGTGAGGAAACCAATAATGACGAAAATCAGCAAACCAGATTATTTGTCCAAAGTAAAGCTGTTGACCAAGGAAGAAAGCGAACGATTATTCTCCAGAATGGGCGGCAAACTGGATCGTCGCCTAGAGAAGAATAAGTTAA
>LSLI01000111.1 GCA_001577345.1 Candidatus Gallionella acididurans | reverse complement strand
CTCGAAGTGTTTGCGTGCTTCGTGCAGGATGCAAAAGACAAGATCGAATTTTCAGAACCGTACACCAAGATGTATCGTGACTGGCAAAAGAACCCGTCAAATAAGGCTGGGGCTTACTCGTTCAAAGAAATCTTCGGTGTAGAGAACGATGTGATAAAGGTTGTGGTCATGGGGTACATTGAATCCGGAGCCGACCAGTTGGCACTTCATCACATGTTCGTTTTCGACGGGTCACGCATTCCGTCTTAGGCAGGAATCAATTGACTGAAGTCTTTGGGTGTACGTCATGGTTGATTGATCATTGGCTCTTCAGAAGCGGTCGTTTTCCGTTCGACCAGAATCGATCGACGTGAACGTCCGCAACGGCACCGAGAAAATGACGGTCAGAAATTCGGCCGTAGCGGAAGTTTCCGATGGAGCGCTAGAATGTCCGCTCTGCGCGAAGAAGCAGACGGCACGACAACGCTCTCACGTCGTCCAGACGCACTTTATATTGTGCTGTCAAATCCAATACGCGGAGACTGTTAGACTACTTCGTCTAGCTACATCTGGCTGATTTCATTTTCCATAAATGACGCCAAGGTTTGATATGCATGTTCAACAAGGCCTGAAATGGAGACGGTCTGGAAATCGGCCAATGCAGACGCTGACGACTTACTGGAAAAGCTGTTGGCGTAGCGCGCTGGGAAGTCCGCTTTCTAAATTTTCGTGCGATTATTTTTAATCCAAAGCGAAAGTGCGCGAGTTCTGAAAGCATTCTCCTTAGAGCTTTGCTCCATGTTGCATAGCCAGCAGAACACCTCGTACTGCTTTCACAACACGGACTTCGTTTGCTGTTCCACGGAGTGCGCGAGCCAAGGCCCGCAAGGCGATTCCCGTTCCACTGTCGGGCGCAGCAGTAGCAGTGTTGCGCAAACAGATCGGCAAGCATCAGGCCAATGTGTTCAGCATCAAGGGTAAGCCGGTGCATCAGGTGAACACCAAGGCGTGGCACAGGGCTTTATAGCGGGTTGGCATCGAGAATTTCCGCTGGCATGACCTCAGGCACACCTGGGCAAGCTGGCACATTCAGGAAGGCACCCCGTTGCACGTGTTGCAGGAATTGGGCGGATGGTCATCGCCGGAAATGGTGCAGAAGTATGCGCACCTGTCCAGCGAGCATCTCGCGCAATGGGTAGATCGCAGGCCAGCAGTTTTGCCTGAAATCGCACCCGAAAGTGATACGTTTTTGACTACAGGGAATGAAAAAGGAGCCAGGCTTTTGGCCTAACTCCTTGATTGTTTGGTAGGCACGATTGGACTCGAACCAACTACCCCTTGGATGTCGACTGATTTATGCGTTGTAACGCATTGATTTCATTAATAGTAATAGTGCCACTCATTCCTACTTTTGCACTGTTTTGGCATGTATTCACCCCTCAAGTCACCGAAAAGTCACCACAGTCTTTGCAAGTCTGACAAGACCTTGCGCAAGAGCATCGCTTTTGTGACTTTTGCTAATCTGATTCTGAGCTTCCGCTTTTTCGAAGGCAATTAAACTATGTTTATTTCCGTCAGCCACATGCAGCTATTCAGAATTTGATCTAACCTTATATTCAGGAGCATACTCTCAACCATCTATATTATTCCAACGATTAGTTACTCCACGGAGTTTACAATTACCTAGGTCATGTTCAACAATGAATTTACTAATTCTGCATCTCAGCGACATTCACATTAGAACTAAAGATGATGACATTCTGAAACGTGGTAACGCTATTGGACGCGCGGTCTTTAAGGATTTATCAATGGCAGACGGGGTTGTTGTACTTGTCACCGGGGATATTGCTTATAGTGGAAAGAGAACTGAATACGAGCTAGCTAAAAAACTCTTTGATGATGTAGTGAAATGCATTAAATCAGAAAAAGATGTCCCTGTTCATGTTTTGATGTGTCCTGGTAACCATGATTGCGATTTTGAAGCGGGCACCCCGGACGTTAGAGATATCTTAGTTGAGACTATCCGCAAGACTCGACCCGATGAAATAAAAGATACGATCATAAGCGAGTGCACTAGCATACAAAATGAGTTTTCAGCCTTCCGAAATAGTTTTAACTTAACGCCACCTTGTTATGAGCATCCGTTGTGGCAGACGCACAAAATCATAATAAAAGATCGCACCGTGCTTTTTCATCTTCTAAACGTCGCATGGATGTCGAAAATGAAAGAAGATCCAAGTGCAATCGTCTTCCCGATTAAACGGTTCGAGGAAGTGGTTGAAATGAAATCGGATGCGACCATAGTGTCCTTCCATCATCCAATGAACTGGTTTTCACAGGCAAGTTATCGTCCTTTCAAGCAGTTCACAAAAAAGGCAGCACATTTAATTTTGACTGGGCATGAACACACCCAGTCTGCTGCATTTATTGACGATACCGACTCAGGGGAAAGTGTTGCTGTTGACGGAGGAGTCTTGCAAGAAGAAGGGGTTAAAACCTCACGATTCAATGTGGTGATACTGGACCTTGATAAACAAGAATATTCGGTCGAATTTCACGAATGGGATGGCAATCTATATGCACCAATTGAATTAGAGTCTGCGTGGTCATCATTCAGACGCCTGCCTGAGAAGAGACAGAGTGAATTTTCAATCGCGCATGAGTTCTCAAAACAGCTTAGTGATGCTGGCGCACGGTTTACACATCATGGAAAAACTGAAGATCTCTTACTTGACGATGTGTTTGTCTACCCGGAAATGCGACCGCTTGATGAAGACGAAAGGGGAAGGCTGATCATTGACGCTGCCGTATTACGCAGCCCAGACAAACTTGAGCGTGGTGTACTTGTTCATGGGCGCGAGCAATATGGAAAAACATCGCTACTAAAACAATTATTTCTAAGCTATCACGAGCGTGGCTTTGTCCCTGTGTTCATTTCAGGTGGCGATCTTAACAAAAGCACCGATCGCGAACTTAAGAAAATAGTTGAGAAGGCCGTGTCAATTGCCTATACCACTCAAGCCATCCTCCCGTTTTGGCAAGCGGGCGTAAAGCGACGTGTTTTGCTTATTGATGATCTGGATGATACCGAGCTTTCAGGTGAATATTTTTCCGCAGCGTTGAAGTATCTAAATACCGTCTTTGGATTAATGATTATTTCATGTAGTGAGATGTTCGAGTTTCGTGAGTATGTTTCGCCCAACAGTTTTGACGTTTTAAATAAATTTGATAACTACACGCTTATGGAATTTGGTTATAAGCGACGTCTGGATTTAATAAATAGGTGGACCCGTCTCGGCGGAAATATGTATTCACCTGAAAGAACCATCGCATTAATTGACCATGTGGAGAAACTGTTAACGTCAGTCATTGGTGAGGGTGTCGTACCATCCACTCCATTTTTTATGCTCACCTTACTTCAAACGGTCGAGGCAGGCTCCCGAACTAATCTACAACAAAGCGCGCTTGGAGATTATTACCGTTATCTTATTATTCACAGCTTAGAAATTCAAAGTGTTAGTCGTGAAGAGCATGGCGAAATACTTAACTATTGCGCACATCTAGCTTGGCATATATCCCATCCGAAAAAGCACCGGATTTCGGCTGCAACGTTTGAACAATTCCACGATAGTTTTAACGAACAACAAATACTGTCACTTAATTTTCATAAACGCGAGCATCTCCTTCTGGATGCTAAGCTCATTGAAAAGCTTGATGGCGAATATGATTTCGCTTATCCATACCTTTACTATTTCTTTTTGGGTAAATACTTGGCGGATCATCTCGACTCAGAAGAGGTGCAGGCTCTCATTCGGAAGTGTTGCTTGAATCTGCACAGCAATGACTACAGTAATATTATTCTATTCTTGGCTCATCATTCAAGAGACAAGCGTGTATATGAAAGTATATTGTCAGTTCTACAGAATCATTTTACTAAGCATGTACCTATAAATCTCGATAATGATGTAGGTGTTGTTAATCAATTGGTCGAGTCGACACCTGACCTTATATATGTACATAGCGACCCTCTCGAGAATCGAGTAGAAACTAGAAAACTTCAAGATGAATCTGAGGTGGAACGACAGGGGGTGATCGGCAGAGCTAGTACTCTTCCACCCGAGCTTATTGAGCTTATTTCGCTATTGAAAACTGTTGATATTCTCGGTCAGTTTTTAAGGAATCACTATGGAGATCTAGCTGGCCAAACAAAGGAACACCTGCTTAAGGAGTTGATCGATGGAAGCCTCCGGGGTTTACGTGAAGTTCTTGAATTGCTTGTCGCAAATTCTGAGGGTTTGATTAAAAGTATCGAAGGTGTGTTGGAAAAAAGAGGGATTGAGAACGACCAAAAGCGACGGAATGCCAGAGCGAAAGGAGAGATGTTTGAACTCCTTGGGATGATCACGCTTGGTTTCATTCGGCGTTGCGGAGTATCTGTAGCATCCCCCCACCTTGCCAGATTAATTGGTGGCGTTGTAGAAAAAAATCCAACGACTGCATACCGCCTTGTGCTTTCGACTATCGATTTGGAACGCCAAGGCGGCTTAAATGATTTAAGTAGGTTGCATATTCTTAACCAAGACATCAAAGATAATGCTTTTGCACAGTGGATACTTAGGCAACAAGTATTAATACATATGCATATGTATTCTACGACCCTAGCTCAGAAACAGAGAATTTGCGCGGAATTAGATATCAAAATACATGATCAACAACGTATCGATTTTATGCTAAAAGACAGTAAGCGAATCTAACAGCACTTTCTTGTTACGCTTAGGTTAACCACCGGTCGCCAATGACAACAATGTGTCGGGAGCTGCCGCCCGACATTCGAAGAAGCAGACCTTCGCAGCCTATTAAATCGGGCTACCTGCGAGCGGCAGCTATGGCCGATGACTGGACCTCGGCCAAAGCTGTCGGCGGCGCTCTGAGTGACTTAGGTCTGCTATCTTGCTATCTGCCATACACCAGCCGTGGTCCCCAGAAAAGTACTGTAATATAAAGTCCTATCGGAATATCCTTTTACTTGATCTAGGAACTGCAGATGAGCGAGAGCCGACCAGGTACGCCACGATGAACGAAGCCACATTTTCGAAATTGGGATCATCTGAAAATGGCCTGCAGGCGGTACATAAGCAGTGGGCTCTTTGTGCAACAAGGAGACTGCGGTTTATTCACCCCGAATTGACTCTGACCCTTCACGGGACAGATTTTAACTTCACGCTCCACGTAGCGAATTGCGACGATGGCGCTTTTCCAGCCTTATCAGAATATTTTGACCACAACGTTCGGCCGATTACCTGCAACATCAGGCTGTCACAGCAGATTCCTCGAGATAGCCTTCCCGTCGAGGAAGTCGATAATTACGACGCGGAGCTTTGGCTCAATGGTGAACCGCTCTCGACCCCGAACTTTAATAGGTTACTTTCGCTCGCGGAGCCGACCCTGCCCGATGGTGGGATTGATTTCGACAATAGTCGAAATACCTGGGTGTTCCGTTCGTCCTTCTCCTTAACTGATGATGAAAAGGCCTGCGTTCAAAGAGCGACAACGAGAGTTGGCATAATCAGCGCAGTTGACTTTGTCGAGGTCAGTCCTCCCGCCGAACTGCCGCTGACTCCCGTTTCTATTTCCAAAACGCAAGACGACCTCAATCTTATTACAAGTCGCCACCTCAAGCGCGCCCCGGGCACGCTTAGAGATTTGGTGCATCAAGACGAAGACGAGTGGCGAGGGTTTCTGTCCCGCAGAGCGAAGCAAGAGATCGTGGTACCGGATCCTGCGGCCACCTCAAATTTTGCTTGCCTATATGACGTTAAACATTGCGGAGATAGCCGACTTTCTGAGCTTCTAACCATTTACGACCGTATCGATATAATGCCTGAAAGACACAGCCTTGAATGGTCCTCGAAACACCAGGTCCCGTTGCCGGACTTGCAGGAATTGGTACGCCTCAAACGGGTCAGAATTATCCTGCCGTATTCAGTGGCGGACTACCCTTCCACACTTCTCGAAGCCGTCACCGAGGTTGACCGGTCTTCTATCGTGCTTTCGCGTGCGTTGGCGGCAAAGACGATTGCGCGAGGTCAGATGAAGGAGCCTCTCCTCTATGCACCACTAAGTTCCGCTCAACGCGCGGCAGTACTCTCAGCCATGTCTCATTCTGTGACCGACGAAAGATACCGAGGACTTCTTAGTAGCTACGGACAGTTGTTTTCCGGACAGCACGATATGTTCATGATGCGTGGTGCCCTTGCTTCGCTTGGTTTCGGTGTTGGCGCCTATCTGGGAGATGTTTTCCTCAAGTTAGGCAACAAAGATGCGCGCATTGAACTTATGACCTGCGGTGCTGGAATTGAATGGGCACTCGGGCTAGGTGCTAGCTACATCCCACGTGACTATGGAGGCTTCGACGAAACTTGGAATAGTCAAATTATTGCGAGCTATTTGGGGCGAACGAGGCTACGTCCGTCTGACCCAATTGCTAACCGCATGCATATCGTTTCGGATGGGCTGCTTGCGGTGTCAGGCGTCCCGCCTCTTGAAGTAGCTAGAAACTTCCACTCACTCCCTGCGACTCGCTTCCGCAACGTCGCCCGACGACTGATGGAGGCGACACCAAATGCATCAGAGCTTCAAAACGCTGTTGACCAGATTAACGCCGACGTTAAGCACTTCGAACGTCGTGCGGAACGACTTGCCCCCTGGAAAGTGGGAGCTCTATTCAGTGGAGCCATTTCGGCCACAGTCCAAGACGGCTGGCCTATTATTGCTTCAGCCGGGGCTGCGTGGCTATACGCCATGCTTGAGGAAAAAATCCCTGCGCAACTCAGAGATGAGCTTGCTGATGCAAGAGCTATGCTCACTGGGCTGGCGACAGGTTCCTCGCTGGACGCGGTTATCGTTAGCCGTTCTCGAAAATCGATCGCTAAAAATGAGAATTTGTAGGGTACCATGAACCTGTCTCGGGGTCGCGCGTTTCCTATGTCGAAGTACGAGTTCACAAGTTCAGCAAGCTGATGTTCGACATGCCGATCTGCTCAACATTAGCAAACCAGTACTTTCCTGAAGCATCGGGCCGGGAATGCCACTGTCAGCAACTGCCGACGATCGGGCTTCGGCCGTTGCTGACCTAAACTGTTACGACGGCATTGATGCGATAAACGGACATGCCAACATTCTGGTGCAGCGGACTGTTATGGCCGAAGAGCGGAAGACCGCGGCCCCCCCACCCCTGAAGTTCCGTTTCTGGCACAGTTACATGCCATGTTGCATTTTACCTACCTCGAAAGCGGCAGCTCAAAATATCTGCCGCTTTTGTTGAGTCTACAGCTATACATCAGTTTGTTCAGAAATGGCCAATGCATCGTCAACCTCAATCCCAAGATATCGCATCTGTATTTTCAACCTATAATTGATATTGTATCCCAACGAAAAGTTGCATCCTCACTCGCCAATCGCATATCCCATCGCTTTGTAACCTCGCTGACGCTTATCCCACATCCGCATAAGGACAGGATGCCCTGTATCAACATAGTCATAGATGCGCACATCTGTTTTGGTTTCATGTTCTCGATGCAAACGGCCAGCATATTGTTGCAGAGTCCCTTTCCACGAAATCGGCATGGCCAGAACCAGGGTATCGAGTGGCGGGTGATCAAAGCCCTCCCCTACCAACTTGCCAGTAGCCAACAGTACTCGTGGCGCATCAGGAGGCAATTCGTTCAACTTCTGGATGATCTGTGTGCGACGTTTTTTCAGCATCCGCCCGTGAAGAATAAATAAAAAATCGACTACACCGGCCAAATTCTGACTTATTAAATCAAGATGGTCAGTACGCTCGGTCAGTACCAGCACCTTGCGCCCTTCCTGATAGGCTTGAGCAATCGTGGTTGAGATAAATTCGGCACGCTGCTTATCGGTGGCCAGATGCCGAAACACATCCTGAACAGCGGCATCTGGCGGCAGC
>LSLI01000110.1 GCA_001577345.1 Candidatus Gallionella acididurans | reverse complement strand
TTGTGTCCGCTTTCAATTTTTCAGCGGCAGAGTGCTGTTTCGAACCGGCGGAGTCGGCTTTCTGCCGCGCCGCGCATCCCGCCAGGACAACCAGGAAAACGGCCGGTATTATCAAACCATATCGGTACATGCATTGGCCCTATAAAATCGAGATGTGCAGCCAGCCCGGTATTAATCCAGGCCGAGCCAAAAATATCGTTCCCGGCCACCCGTTTAAAGTTATCATTTGGCATGGAGGCAAGCCGGCGATGATTCTACCCCGAAAGGGCGGCCTGAAGAAACCAGCGCATCAGGGTATGCTCGACAACATAAAATCCGCCGGACTTTTTACGAGGATAGGGGGCTGTTTAATGGCCGCCAGATGTACAATGGAGCCTGCCTAAACCCAATTTATGCCTATGCCCCGCCTTGCCTGCCGATTGCCAGCCGCACTGCCGGTATCATTTCAAGCAAGACTACGCGTCTGCCTCCCGGAAACTCTGCATGCGTTATCTCGTCGGACTATCATTCAAGGTATGAAAAATCGCCGCCCGGCCCAGTCGCATACTGTTGAAACAACGGTCCGGGCAGGCAATCCACGCCAGTTCTGTCTGTCCGGGCCCATCCGGAATTCCCGGTACTGCGTGTCACCTTTGCATCACATCATCCCTGTCGAACTGCCGAATAATTTCCTTGCGCCATGAAATTTTTCGGCCATATTAAATTCAATATCGGGTTCAAACTCGGCATTTTATTGGCCGTCTTTGGCATCATGGCTACGAGCCTTACCGGGTACTACTTCTACACGTCCAGCCGTGACATGTTGACCAATGCGGCAAAACGTGACTTGCTGACTGCCACGCAGGTGGTGGGCCGGAACATGAAAATCATCATCGACGTGATTGCCGAAGATTCGCAGCTGCTCGCGGCGTTGCCGATGACCAGCAATGTTTTTGTTTCGCAGAACCAGTCGGCCGCGGAGCGCGACAAAAAGATTCTGGCCGACACCTTCGCTGCCATGTTGTCAGCCCATCCGGAGTATTTTCAGATTCGCCTGATCAGCACCAGTCAACCCGGCATGGAACTGGTCCGGGTCGATCGCAATGGCAAGAAATTAACCCGGGTAATGGCTGGCGACCTCCAGGCAAAAGGGCATTATCCTTATGTTACCGGCACGCTGCGGCTGGCGCGGGGTGATATCTATTTGTCGGATATCACCATCAACCATGAAAAAGGCGCGCACTCCGGCCAGAACAAACCTACCGTGACGCTCTCCACCCCGGTGATCTCCGCGACCGGCAAGCGACTCGGGCTGATCGCAATCAATGTCGATCTGAACGGACTTTCCCGGCTTTTGCAGGGAAACCTGCCAAGCACCTATCAGCTGTATCTCAGCAACCAGAAGGGTGACTTTCTGATCCACCCGGACGCGACCCAAACCTTCGGCTTCGATCGCGGCAAGCACATGCTCATCCAGGACTCATTTGCACCGGTCTCTACCCTGGTTCAGGGCAAGGCCATGAATGTCGTGATGAATGTAGAGGCGGATCAGAAAGCAAAGGACGGTCATGTGGCAGCCTTTGTCCGCCTGCCTTTTGGCGACACCATAGACAAGCGCTTCGTGATTCTGGGTTTGTCCCAGCCGTTGAATGACATCACGCGCGAAACCGCCAAGCTGAGGTGGAACGCGATTCAGATCATCCTCGCATTCAGCGCACTCGCCCTGATTCTGTCCGCACTGGTTTCAAGGAAAGTCACCGGTCCGCTGAATGCGATAGTCAGCGCCATCAATCACTTTTCCAGGGATCACGCCATCAGCGCATTGCCGCTTGCGCGCAATGATGAACTCGGCCTGCTCTCGCGCAGTTTTTATGACATGCAGACGCAAATCATGGCGCACCTGTCCGAAATAAACGAGAGTCGCAAGGCGCTTGACCATCTTGCACAGCACGACTCGCTGACCAAACTGCCCAACCGCAGGATGTTCTTCGACAGGCTGGAACACGCCATTGCCGGCGCGCGACGCAACGGCAAGCACCTTGCGGTAATGTTTGTCGACCTCGATTGCTTCAAGGAAATCAACGATACTTTCGGCCATGCAGTCGGTGACAAGGTATTGATAAACGTTGCCATCCTGCTCAAATCCACCGTGCGGGAGATGGACACCGTAGCGCGACTGGGCGGAGACGAATTCGTTGTTTTGATAGACATGATTGATAATCCGCAGCATGTCACAGCTGTTGTTCAGAAGTTATACTTCCTTTTCCAGCGTGTACTAAAGATAGACGGACACGAATTGCTGGTTCACGCCAGCATCGGGATCAGCATCTATCCGCGCGACGGCATGAACGCCGACGAATTGGTGCAGAACGCCGACCGTGCCATGTACGAATCGAAAAAAACCGGCGGGAATACTTCCAGCTTCCACGTATTAGAGCTGGAAAAGCCGGGCTGATCCACGCCCTAGAGAGTATTAATCGCAGGCCGTGCCGGCTGGGAGCCGTTTGTTGATTTACAGACCGGTATAATTCCGCTCGAAAGGCAGTGCTGTAGGGGCATTGATAAAATGCCGATGACTAACGACGAGAAGCAACAAGCCGGTAACTCTGTTATTTCTGGAATAATGCAAACTGATAAAGCTGCCCATCGTCAGGGCCCCGTTATGGGCTTTGGATTTTCATTTAAAGATCTGTATGAACGGGACGGACTCATCCGCCTCGACGCGGCTTTCCTCGATTTTCTGGGCCAAGGCGATGCACTGTTGCGCGCGCAACTTGAAACGGCACGGATACCGGAAAACGCGCTTCACGATAAAGAGCAATCTGCCCTTTTGATTGCGCTGGCACCTCACCTCGAAGATTTTCTGGCCAAGTTGTTCGGCGTCGAAGCGCAAGTACAGGCGTTGGCTGCGCGTCATCATCTACTGGCCCCGTTATACAATTGCAAGCGCCTGTTCGTACAGCGCCGCGCGATGATCAAGGTAAAACCTGAAGAGGCCGCCAAGCTGGACGGCCCGGCACTCGAAGCGCAGTTGACGGCATATATCGGGACGCCTTTCAGCGAACTCGCATTTGCCGAGGAAGTTGCCCATTGGATGATGGATGAGTCAGCCCACGCCGGCGAATTGCAACTCGCTGTGCACTACGCGGCCTGGGCAACACACACCGAAGCCGGTCGGTCACGGCATCACAGCGGCGTCTTGTTCAAGGCGCCGGCGAAGCTTGATCTTGAACATCTGGTTCCGCTGACCAAAATAAACCTGGATGGCATAACCGCCTACCGTCTTGGCGGCCATGCGCTGCGCCGCCGGGAAGGATTTGCGCTGACCGACGCGGGAACCGATCTGCGCGGCGCGCTGGATCAGGCCAATTACTGCATCTGGTGTCACGAACAGGCCAAGGACTCCTGCTCCAAAGGGCTCAGGGAGAAACCTCACGCAGACAGCGGGGCCGCCGCGTTCAGGAAAAACAGTTTCGGGGTAAAGCTGGCCGGCTGCCCGCTCGAAGAAAAAATATCCGAATTCCATAAAGTCAAAACCCATGGCCATGCGCTGGGAGCGCTGGCCATCATCACGGTCGACAACCCCATGGTGGCGGCGACCGGGCATCGCATCTGCAACGATTGCATGAAATCGTGCATCTACCAGAAACAACAGCCGGTCGACATTCCGCAGGCGGAGACGCGCACGCTCAAGGATGTGCTCGAGTTGCCGTGGGGCTTTGAGATCTACAGCCTGCTTACGCGATGGAATCCGCTGCATTTGACGCGGCCCTATCCCAAAGCGCCCAGCGGCCGCCGCGTGCTGGTCGCCGGCATGGGTCCGGCGGGCTTTACGCTGGCCCATCATTTGATCAATGACGGGCATACCGTGGTCGGTATCGACGGTTTGAAAATTGAACCCTTGCCGCCGCAGTTGGGCGGTGTTGCGGCCAACGGCGAGCGTGTGGAGTTTTCCCCGATACGGGACATCGGTGAACTGTATGAAGCGCTGGATGGGCGCGTGCTGGCCGGTTTCGGCGGCGTGGCCGAATACGGCATCACGGTGCGCTGGGACAAGAATTTTCTCAAATTGATACGCCTGTTGCTTGAACGGCGCAGCCAGTTTGCGCTGTTCGGCGGCGTGCGCTTCGGCGGCACCCTGACCGTGGACACGGCATTTGCCTCCGGTTTCGATCACATCGCTCTGGCCAATGGCGCGGGCCGCCCTACCGTGCTGGATATTCCCAACGGCCTGGCGCGCGGAGTACGCACCGCTTCCGATTTTCTGATGGCGCTGCAATTGACGGGGGCGGCAAAAGCCGACTCCATCGCAAATTTGCAAATACGCTTGCCGGTCGTCGTGATCGGCGGCGGTCTCACCGCGATAGACACGGCCACCGAGTCTCTGGCCTATTACCCGGTGCAGGTTGCGAAATTCCTGCACCGCTACAGGATACTGGTTGCCGGGAAAGGCGAGCCGGCAGTGCGCCAGGCATGGACACCCGAAGAGCAGCAGATCGCCGATGAGTTCCTGAAACACGCCCTTGCCCTGGAGGCAGAACGCAGCAGCGCCGCTGCTGCCGGCCGTGAACCGCATATTATTGAGATGCTGCAAAGCTGGGGCGGCGTCACGATTGCTTACCGCAAACGTTTGATCGACAGCCCCTCGTACACGCTGAACCATGAGGAAGTCGAAAAAGCGCTCGAGGAAGGGATCAATTTTGCCGAGGGGCTGAACCCGACCCGTATCGAGGTCGATGAATTCGGTGCCGTGTGTGCGATCAGGATGTCGACCCAACTGCGCAGTGAGGACGGCATCTGGAGCGCGGGTGCAGAAACAGAAGTTGCGGCACGCACCATTTTAATCGCTGCCGGCACGCAACCAAACACCGTGCTGTCACGCGAAGACCCGGAACATTTCAAACTGGACGGCCGCTATTTCCAGGCTTGCGATGAAAATGGCGACCCGGTGCACCCCGAACCCGCAACATCCAAGCCGAAAGTTGCGCAGGTTCTGTTGTCCAGGCATGCCGATGGCCGTTTCATCAGTTTTTTCGGCGACTTGCATCCGTCTTTCTTCGGCAATGTGGTCAAGGCCATGGGCGGGGCGAAACAGGGTTACCCGTCGGTCAGCGCGGTGCTGGAGCGGGTACGCCCGGCGTCACATTTGACCGATGGAGAATTTCTGGCAGAGATCAACCAGGCTTTGCGTGCCACCGTCCACAAGGTCATCCGATTGACGCCGAACATAGTCGAAGTGATCATCAGAGCGCCGCTGGCCGCGAGGAATTTTCGCCCGGGGCAATTCTACCGGCTGCAAAATTACGAGACCCACGCCCTCGCCATAGACGACACCCGTCTGGCGATGGAAGGCCTCGCCTTGACCGGAGCCTGGGTCGACCCGCAACAGGGACTCATTTCCACCATCGTGCTGGAAATGGGCGGCTCGGCCGATTTGTGCGCGATGCTCAAACCCGGCGAACCGGTGGTATTGATGGGGCCGACCGGCACGCCCACCGAGATACCCGGCGATGAAACCGTGATGCTGGTCGGTGGCGGACTGGGCAATGCCGTGCTGTTCTCGATCGGCCAGGCATTGCGCGCGGCCGGATCGAAGGTGCTCTATTTTGCCGGTTACAAAAAAGTCATAGACCGGTACAAAGTGGCCGAGATCGAGAACGCCGCCGATGTGGTGATCTGGTGTTGCGACGAGGCGCCCGGCTTTGCCGCGACAAGGAACCAGGATCGCAGCTACGCCGGCAACATCGTCCAGGCGATGGCGGCCTATGCGGGCGGCGGCCTGGGCTTGCAAACAATTCCGTTTGCCGACACCGACCGCATCATCGCCATCGGCTCCGACAGCATGATGGCAGCGGTGGCGGCAGCACGCCACGGGGTGTTGAAGCCCCATTTGAAACCGCATCATTTTGCGATCGGTTCGATCAATTCACCGATGCAGTGCATGATGAAAGAAATCTGCGCCCAGTGCCTGCAGGCGCAGACCGATCCGGAGACCGGCAAGACGACTTACGTCTTTTCCTGCTTCAATCAGGATCAGGCGCTGGATCGTGTCGACTTCCCCGGACTGAAAGCCAGGTTGCGGCAAAATTCGGTGCAAGAAAAATTGACCTCGCAATGGATAGACCGCTGCCTGGTCCGCCTGAAACTTCGGGACGACGCAGTGGCATAGTCCGGCCATCACTTCCGCCAGGGCTGAAGGTTTTGTTTGCCTGCCGAACAATTCCGGCAAACGTGCCAAAATACGCCGTTGATGGAACCTGTAAAAATTGAACCGGGGAGCAGTTGGAATGCTGGAAATCAAATGGAATTGAAAGAAACCTGCCTGGATACCGAACTGGTGTATCAGGGCGATTTTATTCGGGTGCGCAAGGACAGGATACGTCTGCCGGACGGAAAAACCGGCAGCCGTGAGTACATCAACCACCCCGGTGCGGTAGCCGTGCTGGCGCTTCTGGATAATGGCAATCTGGTGATGGAACGGCAATTTCGCTACGCGCCGCAGCGCGAGTTTATAGAATTGCCCGCGGGGAAAATCGATCCCGGTGAAGACATCCTGGTTTGTGCCAAGCGCGAGTTGCAGGAAGAAACCGGTTACGTCGCCGGCGAATGGATCCACCTCACCACGGCGTGGCCGTGCATAGGTTATGCGGATGAGCGCATGGAATATTTTCTCGCGCGCGGGCTTGCGCATGTGGGACGCAAGCTGGATGACGGCGAATTCCTCGAGGTTTTCGAGTTGTCCCTGGCGGAAGCGCTGGAGTGGGTAAGGCTGGGCAAGATCAACGAGAGCAAAACCATAGTGGGTTTATTCTGGCTGGAGAAATATCTCAATGGCTGGAAAGCCTGATCATGCGAGCCAGCGCCCTGCCGCATTGAACCGTGAAAAGGCAACATACCGGATTTATTGAAGCCTTAATGGCAGTCATCAGCATATTTCACAATCTGCAACCACATGTCGCCCGGCAAGATTAGATCGGTCTTGCCAACAAGCTGAGACACATAACCAAGGGGAGAAATAATTTGGAAAACCTGAAAATCAGCAGCGACGCCTTGTTCATTTTGCTCGGCGCTGTCATGGTGCTGGCAATGCACGCGGGATTCGCCTTTCTGGAGCTGGGCACGGTGCGCAAGAAGAACCAGGTGAATGCGCTTGTCAAGATATTGACCGACTTCGCGGTGTCCACGCTGGCGTATTTTTTTATCGGTTATGTCATCGCATACGGCGTGAACTTTTTCACCGGCGCGGAGGAGCTCGCGCAAAAGAGCGGTTATGAGCTGGTAAAATTTTTCTTCCTGCTGACTTTTGCCGCCGCGATTCCGGCCATCGTTTCCGGCGGCATTGCCGAGCGCGCGAAATTCAATCCGCAAATGGCCGCGACTTTCATGCTGGTCGGCTTCGTCTATCCGTTCTTTGAAGGCATCGCCTGGAACCACCGCTTCGGATTTCAGGGTTGGCTCCAAGCGACATTCGGCGCTGAGTTCCACGATTTCGCCGGCTCGGTCGTGGTGCATGCAGTGGGCGGTTGGATCGGCCTGGCCGCCGTGCTGCTGCTCGGCGCACGGCGCGGCCGCTATGACAATGACGGGCGCATCTCGGCGCATCCGCCTTCCAGCATCCCTTTCCTCGCGCTGGGCGCGTGGATACTCACGGTGGGCTGGTTCGGTTTTAATGTCATGTCGGCGCAGGAGATCAGCAAGATCAGTGGCCTGGTCGCGGTGAATTCGCTGATGGCTATGGTGGGCGGCACGCTGGCTGCACTGTGGATGGGCAAGAACGACCCGGGCTTCGTGCACAACGGCCCATTGGCAGGATTAGTGGCGATATGCGCGGGTTCCGACCTGATGCACCCGATCGGCGCGTTGTTCGTCGGCGGCGTGGCGGGAGCCTTGTTCGTGGTGATGTTCACACTGACGCAAAACCGCTGGAAAATCGACGACGTGCTCGGCGTGTGGCCGCTGCACGGTTTGTGCGGCGCATGGGGCGGGATAGCCGCGGGAATATTCGGC
>LSLI01000109.1 GCA_001577345.1 Candidatus Gallionella acididurans | reverse complement strand
ATCGTTTCGACCAGGCGTATGCTCACCACCGACAATGCGCGCGCCAGGTCCTTCACCAGATTGGTGATCTGGCTGCCTTTCACGCCGACCGCAGGCTCGATCTCGTAGCGCGTGATCACCGGCCCGGGATAGGCCGCCACCACCTTCACTTCCACGCCAAAATCCTTCAGCTTGCGCTCGATCAGGCGCGAAGTGAATTCCAGCGTGTCGGCAGACACGACTTCGACATGCTGTGCCGCCTGATCCAGCAAATGCAATGGGGGCAACGGCGAATCCGGCATATCGGAAAATAGCGGAGCCTGCTTTTCCTCGGCGGCACGCGCTGACCTGGCGACTTCCAGCAGCGGCATTTCGATGTAGATAGGCTGGTGATCCTCGACGCGTTTCTTTTTCTCTTCTTCGACCACGGCGACACGCTCGTGCGTCGCCTGCATGCCGATACGCTTATCCTGGCGAGTCTGCCAGGCCAGGCGCGCGCGCAGATAAGCGGTTTCCAGCAGCTCGCCCAGGCGGTCCACGAAGCGCAGCCAGGACAATCCGCTGAACAGGCTGAAGCCGGCCGCAATCAGGGCCAGCAACAGCAGGGTCGCGCCGGTGAATCCGAACACACGGGTCAGCGCTTTGCCCAGCTCCATGCCCAGCATTCCGCCATGCACCAGCGGAAGAGCGACCTTCATGCTGTGCAGGCGTATCGCCTCGAGCGCGCTGCTGGAAAGCAGCAGCACAATGAATCCGGCGATCGAAACCCACAGGGTGCGCTTGCTGAAAATACTGTCGGCTCGCAAATTATGATATCCGGCCCACACGCGTTGCAGCATGAACAGCACCCACCACCAGGCGGAAAAACCAAACACATAGAACAGCAGATCGGAAAGATACGCGCCAAATGCGCCGCCGGGATTGCTGATGTGCATCCCGCCGACGCTGTGCGACCAGGCGGGGTCGGCGCGATCATAGCCATACAATGCGACCGTGAAATACAGCGCGCAGGCGACCAGCAGTATCCAGCGCGATTCGCGCAATAGGGAGAACAACCTGTTGGCCAGCAATTCGCCGCTTGCCTCAGCCATGGCAAGCACCAATCAAGGACGCCCGCGCGGAGGCATGGCCGCGCAGATTCACTGCCGCTGCATCCGGTTTAATGCGCGCCTCTTCATGAACCTGCAAGCGACCATCCGCCGACAATGTTTTCATCGCAATCCCCAAACTGGTTGACTTTAAATAGGTGCGTCTATGATACCGCAGCCGCTCAACGCTCGCTTGCCAACAACTGCCGGATATCCTGGGCCAGCCAGTCCGGGGGCTCCCGTTCTCCGGCCAGCAGACGCATCCTGCCCTGCGTATCAATCACATAACTGAACGTCGAATGGTCGAGCGTATAGCCGTTTTTAGCCGGGTGCTTGCGATACTCCACCAGAAAGTTTTTCGCCGCGTCCGCCGTCTCCCCCGCATCTCCATACAAGCCCAGGAATGCGGGATCGAAAGCCGGCACGAATTTCGCTAGGATTTCGCGCGTGTCGCGTTCCGGATCCAGCGTGACGAACAATACCTGAACCCGGCCGGCGTCTTTCCCCAGCAGGCGCAGTGTCTGGGCCAGGTCGGCCAGCTTGGTGGGGCACACGTCCGGGCAATGGGTATAGCCAAAAAACAGCACCACCACCTTGCCCTTGAAATCACCCAGGCTGCGCGGCTTGCCGTTATGATCGGTCAGATGGAAATCGGCCTGCGTGTAACTGCCGGTCACGTCGCTCGCGTGAAAATGACTGGAAGGAACAGCCTTTTCGCAGCCGGCCAGCAAAACGACCAGCAGCAAAAAAAATAATCGGCGCAGCATATGGGCATGACTCATCGGTCTTTTACTCCAACTTTGAAAATTACATAAATTCCATAATCAGGCACAAGTATCTACACTTGCCCCAGGAGTTCCAAATGGAGCTGCCTGGCTGCAACACGCGCATCCGCCTCGGGCAAATAGGGCACCGTGCCCAGCAACGGCGCTGCGATCCGCTGCTGCAGCGCGGCAATATTTTGTTCAATCATGGCCATCCCGGGGTCAACAATGTTGGCCACCCAGCCGGCCAGCATCAAGCCGCGCTGTTCGATCGCTTCCACCGTCAGCAGCGCATGGTTCAGACAACCCAGACGCATCCCCACCACCAGGATCACCGGCAGGCCCAGTTCTTCTACCAAATCGGCACTGTCCTGCTGCGCATTGAGCGGCACCAGCAAGCCGCCCGCGCCTTCAACAATCACCACGTCTGCCTGCGCGGCCAGTTCGTGATAGGACGCCGCAATGCGTGAAAACTGCATAATGACGCCGGCACGTTGCGCGGCAAGATGCGGCGCGATCGCCGGCACAAAACAATAGGGGTTGATTTGCCCGTAGCCCACCACCACATTGCCTGCGGCTCGCAATTGCAGCACATCTTCGTTCTGCCCGTCGTCATCGCAACCTGCCGCTACCGGTTTCATCCCGGCCACGCGCTTGCCCTGTGCGGCAAAGCCATGCAGCAGCGCGCAGCTGATCAGCGTCTTGCCGACACCCGTATCCGTCCCGGTAACGAAGTAGCTCATTTCAATTTGAAGGAAGTCCTGATGATCGCCGCACCGTCGGGCGTGGTGCGCGGCTGCGGCTTCCATGCATGGCCGTATACCACCTCGAAGGTCGCGGGCAATTTGCCATTCTTGCGCAGGCGTTCGTAATTTTCCACCAGGCGCGCCCAGGTGTTTTTCCCCATCAAGCCGCGGCTCCTTCCCACGGTGGCATTGTGGGCGCCTATCGATTTGAGATCCTGCAATACGCCGCGCACATCGTCGTATGTCAGCGTGATGTATTCCATGTCTATCACCGGATCGGCAAACCCCGCCTGCACCAGCATGTCCCCGATGTCGTGCATGTCGGCGAACCTGTTGAGGTGGTTGTGCCGGTCCACGCCGTTGAACGCCAGCCTTAATTCCTTCAGCGTATCCGGCCCGAAAGTGCTGAACATCAACAGCCCTTCTGTTTTCAGGACGCGATGCATTTCAACAAATGTCGCCGGCAAATCATTGCACCATTGCATCGCCAGATTGGACCAGACCATTTCCAGGCTGCCGGATGCCAGCGGCAAAGCTTCCATATCCGCGCAAAGCGGGGTCAGTTTTGCGCCGCCGAACAGTTTTTGCCACCAACCGGAGCGCCCACGCGCGGTTTGCAACATGCCGATGGCAATATCCAGCTCTATCGTCCGGGCGGCGGGAAAATGCTGGGCAAGGCGTCGCGCCCCCCATCCGGTTCCGCTCCCCGCATCCAGTATGCGCTCCGGCTGCAGCTTGATGTAGTCCAGGCGATCCAGCATCCTGATGCACACCTCACGCTGCAACACCGCTGCTGCATCGTAGTCCGCCGAAGCGCGATCAAAGGAGCGCCGCATCTGCCGTTTATCGATTAAATGTTCATCCATGCCCGTTGTCGCCCAGAAAAGCCACCATATGTTCTACAAATTGCCCGGGGTGTGACAGGAAGGGCGCATGCGCCGCTCCATTGATGGTCACCAGTTTCCCGTTCTGTATTTCACCTGCCATGTATTGTGCGGCCCGCAGGGGAATCAGCGTATCACGTTCGCCCGCCAGCACCAGGGCAGGCTGGCGGATGTCCTGCAATTCGCCGCGCAAATCGCAGTTGCGCAGGATGTTCAGGCCGCCCTGCAGGGCAAGCAGGTCAGGCTCTCCCCTGCTGAACAGTGCATCGCGCATTACCGTCAACCATTCGCGCTCCTGCTCGCTACCCCGCACTTGCAATGCCAGAAAGCGTTTCAAGGTCAATGCGTAATGGTGCTGCAAATCATTCGCAAACTCTTCCAGAATCTCCGCACTCAATGCATGCACCCACCCGGTGCGGCGCACAAAACTCGGCGTGCTGCCCACCGTGACCAGGCTGGTCACTTGCCCGGGGTGCCGCATAGCCCAGCGCAATGCAATCTGCCCCCCCAGCGACCAGCCGCAAAGGGCAAGAGGGTAGTCGAATTGCGCGGACAGCTCATCGACAATGGCATCCAAAGTGAAGGTTGAAGGCTCAAGGTTCAAGGGACAAACCAGGTTTTGTTCCTTGACACTTGCTCCTTGGCCCTTGTTTCTTTCGTTGTTAACACTGTAGCCGTGCCCCGGCAAATCCACCGCCATCACGGAATAATTCCGCGCCAGCTGCTGCGCGACACCGGCCCACATGCCGCCGTGCATGGCCCAGCCGTGAATCAGCAGCAGCGGCGCACCGACGCCATCCTTACCCGAATATTCGTAACGATCAACGTGCAAGGCGGCCATTTAGTACTCCTAAAGTTGAGGCCGCCATGCACGTTTCCCTCTCCTCAATCCTCTCCCAGCGGGCGAGGAAGCAAACGCATCGCTGCGCGAATTTCTTATCCCCGTGCAAGTTCATGCAGCGTGCCGATCAAACGTTCCACGTCCGCTGCATCATGCGCAGCGGACAGGGTGATGCGCAAACGCGCTGTTCCCTGCGCAACCGTGGGCGGGCGTATCGCCGCGACCCAGATGCCGCGCTCGCGCAATTGCCTGCTCAAATCAAGCGTCGCCCTGTTATCTCCTATCAGCAAGGGTTGTATCGCGGTATCCGAAGGCATCAATGGCCAGCGCAAATCGCGCAAGCCACCGCGCAGCTGGGCGATCAATCGCCGCAAGTGCGCGCGCAGGCCGTCGCCATGCTCGATCAACTGCAAGCTCGCCAGCAGCGCTTCAGCCAGCGCGGGCGGCGTGGCCGTGGTGTAGATATAACTTCGCGCGTGATTGAGCAGCGTCTCGACCACCACCCGGTCGGCAGCGACGAACGCACCGAAAACTCCCGCCGCCTTGCCCAGTGTCGCCATGTAGATGATGCGCGACGAGGCAATGCCGCTGTGCGCCAGAGAACCCCGTCCCCGCTCACCCAGCACGCCGAAGCCGTGCGCGTCATCCACCAGCAGCCATGCATCATGTCTCTCGCACAGCTCGAGGATTTCGGGCAGCGCAGCGAGGTCGCCATCCATGCTGAACACCGCGTCGGTGATAATGAGTTTGCGCCCGCCCGAAGTTTGTTCGAGCAGCAAGCCGAGCTGCGCCATGTCGTTGTGCCGGTAGCGCCTGATGTTTGCGCGCGACAGCTGCATCGCATCATTCAGCGAAGCATGGTTCAGCTTGTCCGCAAAGACCGTATCCGCCTTGCCGACCAGCGCTTGCACCACACCCAGATTGGCCATGTAACCAGTGGAAAACAACAATGCGGCAGGCTTGCCGGCAAAGTCGGCCAGCGCGTGTTCCAGCCGTTCATGCGGCCTGGTGTGCCCGCTCACCAGATGCGCCGCTCCCGCCCCGGCGCCATATTGTTGCGCCCCCTGTTGCAAGGCGGCAATGAGCTGCGGGTGATTGGCCAGGCCGAGGTAATCGTTGCTGCAGAAGGACAGGCAGGGCTGACCATCAACGATGATATGCGGTGCCTGCGGACTTTGCACAGTGCTGCGCCTGCGCAGCAAACCTTGTGCTGCCCGTTCGTCCAGCGCGGATTGAAGTGCTGCAAAAGGCATCAGTCTGTCCTGTATGCTCAGGATCTCTTTTCTTTGCTGCGCAATTCGATGAATTTTTCCTTGAATTCACTGGCCGAATTTTTCATGTGCGCGACAAACTCGCTGTGCGCCGTGGCACGGCTGAAAGTATCTGCCATCGTGGTCATCATCTGAAAATAGAACTCGGCCATTTCATCCACCATCATTTCCTTGGTCCACAGGTCGATATGCAACGCGGATTTTTTGTTCTTGTCCCAGAAAGCCAGCATCATCGCCTTGGCTTGCTGCGCTTCCTTGACGCCGGAGTCAGTCGCAGTCCACGCGATGGATTCCGGATGATTTTTTTGATCCATGCGAACATCGATAGTGATTCTTGATTGCCTCATTTAAGTACATTCCTGTCTGCGGGATTAAATTCAGTTATTTTTTATCCGGACAAGCCGGGCTTGTCTCATCAGGTCTGCTGCGGAATAACCGGATATCAGCGCTGTTCAGCGCTGGCATACATACCCAGCCTGTCCAGCAAAGCGCGATCGTGTTCCACTTCCGGGTTGCCGGTGGTGAGCAATTGCTCGCCGTAAAAAATCGAATTCGCACCGGCAAGGAAACACAATGCCTGGAGCTCATCCGACATCTGCTGCCGCCCTGCCGACAGGCGCACGCGCGCGGTCGGCATCGTGATGCGCGCTGCCGCGATAGTGCGCACGAAATCGAAGGGATCGATATCTTCCGCCTGAGCCAGGGGAGTGCCTTCCACCTTGACCAGATTATTGATAGGCACGCTTTCGGGATAAGGCTCAAGGTTCGCCAGCTGCGCCAACAGTCCCGCGCGTTGAGTCAGATTCTCGCCCATGCCGACGATGCCCCCGCTGCACACATGCATCCCGGCCTTGCGCACCCGCTCCAGAGTGTCGAGACGATCCTGGTAATCGCGCGTGCTGATAATGTCGCCATAGAATTCCGGCGCAGTGTCCAGATTGTGGTTGTAGTAATCCAGCCCCGCATCGCGCAATTGCTCTGTCTGTTTATCGTTCAACATGCCCAGCGTGGCGCAGGTTTCCATGCCCAACCCACGCACTGCCTTGACCATTTCAACCACACTCGCCATGTCTGCATCGCTGGGCTCGCGCCATGCGGCACCCATACAGAACCGGCCTGCCCCGTTCTGCTGTGCTGCGCGCGCCGCCGCAACCACCACATCCAGCTCCAGCATTTTCTGGTTTTCCACCCCGGTCGAATGGAATGCCGATTGAGGGCAATAGCCGCAATCTTCCGAGCAGCCCCCGGTCTTGATCGACAATAATGTGGAAAGCTGGACGGCGTTGGGATCAAAATGCTCGCGGTGCACCTGTTGCGCGCGGAACATCAGGTCGGCGAACGGCAGTTTGAACAGGGATTCCACTTCTTCCACGCTCCAGCGTGGCGGCGTGGCGGTTCCCAGGTCCGGCTGCTTGCCGGATTTGTTGGCGGGAGTGCGGATAAATTCGATAATCTGTGTATTCATTTCCGGTCTGGTTGGCTGTTCTGAATGAGGTTGGTATCTTGTTTGAAACTATCGTCCCATCATCCCCGAAAAGGAGATAACTTGTCAATTTCAAGCGGAGTATTGCTGAACATCAGGACAATAATCAGGCAACTGATACCCGCCCAACCCTGTTTGTTGTGCGGTGCCATGAGCCGGGACAGCTTGTGGTGTGAAGCTTGCAACCTGTCCTTGCCCTATCTCAACACACCGCATTGCCCGGTCTGTGCATTGCCCACCCCCGCCGGAGCGGTTTGCGGACATTGCTTGTCTCACCCGCCGTTATTCAACCGTACCACCGCCGTCTTCGGCTATTCCTTCCCGCTCGACAAATTGATACAAAACATGAAGTATGGCGGGCAACTGGCGTTGCCCGGCGCCTTCGCCAAAAAGCTGGTACAGCGCATCGATAGCAATGACTTGCCCGATTTCGTGATCGCCATGCCGCTGCATCCGGCCAAGCTGCGTGAACGCGGTTTCAATCAATCGCAGCTGATTGCCGCAGCAATCGCCCGTGAGCTTAAAATTGCGCTGCCAAGCAACGCTTGTCAGCGCTTGCGTGACACCCCGCCGCAATCGGCCCTCCCATGGAATGAGCGTGAAAAAAACGTGCGCAATGCATTTTCCTGCGATATGGATTTGACCGGCAAACGAATAGCCCTGGTGGATGACGTCATGACTACCGGAGCCAGCCTGAACGCGCTGGCCAAGGCCGTGACCAAACGCGGTGCGATTCAAGTCAGCGCGTGGACAATTGCAAGAACGCTAAAACAAAGGACTTAGCACTGGGGACTAAGGACTGAGTCCTCAGCACTCAGTCCTTGGTCTTGTTTTCAAAGCTCTTTGAGCTTTTGCCGCACAAACGCCTGCAAATCCGGACTGAGTGTATTTGTATCGAGTGCGCGCTGGAATGCAGCCTTGGCATCCGCATTGCGCTGCATGGCTTGCAGGGAAATACCATAACCCATCTGCCATAGCCCGTTGTTCGGCGCAAGTTGCAGCGCGATCCGGTAATGGGCGACGGCTTCGTCGTTGCGATTCTGGCGTTGCAGCAATGCCGCCAGAAACGCCTGGTAGTCGGCTTGCGTCTTGGCGTATGGCAGGCCTTTTTCAAGCGTGGCCGTTGCCTCCGCAACCGCGCCGCGTTCCACCTGCAATCGTGCCAGCAGCATGATAAAGCCGGCATGATCCGGTTTGCTCTTCAGCCTCTCCTGCAATACGCGCTCCGCTTCCGGGCCGCGCTTTTCTTCCACTAG
>LSLI01000108.1 GCA_001577345.1 Candidatus Gallionella acididurans | reverse complement strand
TTGCAAAACTGCGCAGACATTGGGTATGCGGAATTTAATGTTGATCAGTGAAATGTCGACCCCTGGGTCAATATTTGATAGCCACAACACCCTATTAACAGCAGCACAAAGTTTTTCGTTTCAAACCATCGCGCTCATCTTTAAAAAACCACTGGTCTGAAAAATACTTGAGAAGCTTTGATTCAGTATTAATCTCGGTTTAATCAAAACAGGGCATTCATTGTAAATAATTTTTCATTTAAAACTATCACGCTCATCCTCAAAAACAATCCTCCAGTCGGAAAGACATTGGGAAAATATTTATTAAGCATTAATCTCGGTTTCAACTGAACAGCACATCCAATGCAAAAGGAAAAATATGAAACCGCAAAACAACAGGGGATTCTCCCTGATCGAAATAATGGTTGTGGTCGCGATCATCGGAATCATCGCGGCAATTGCCATTCCGCAATACACACAATACATTATTAGAAGCAACCGGTCTGCTGCTGAGGCCTTCATGATGGATGTGGCCAACCGCGAGAAACAGTATTTGCTGGATGCCCGCTCATATGCTTCCGACAGCATGAATGCGACCGGTTTCATGCCGGTCCTGAACATGACAGCCGCCAACGTGGTCTATACAAACTACAACATTGCCGTGACCGCACCGGTGGTGACTCCCCCTTCTTTTACGGTTACGGCAACACCGATTGCCGGCAAACCCCAGGCCAGCGATGGAAATCTGACCTTAAACGATGCGGGCGACAAGGGCCCGCTCAACAAATGGTAACGCCTCAAATAATGAAATACTCCCCTCCATTTATTGCCGGATTCACCATGGTTGAGCTCTTGACGGTACTTGCAGTCGCAGGAATCCTGGCCGTTTTTGCCTTGCCGGGCTTTACTTCTTTGACCCAAAGCCAGCAGGTCAAAAATGCCGGTTATGAATTGTATTCGGCTCTGAACCTGGCACGCAGCGAAGCGATCAAGCGTGACTGCGATGTCATGATTAGCCCTGTGCTCTTCCCGGTCAATTTTCCGTCACCGGCCCATAACGAGATTGGCTGGGCTATCGCGACGTCTGCCAACTGCGCATCGGCGGCTACGATACGCAACGAACCGCAATTGAAAGGTGTTGCAATTACACCAGCGCCTGCCGCAGGCACGCCATGGACCACCTATCAGCGCTCAGGCAGGACTGCTGCTCCGTTCATCCCCGTTTTGATTGATGCCTATGGTGTAACGACCCCGACTCCCTATGCGAGCTGCATCAAGATCGAGCTGAGTGGAATGCCGCGCATTTACAAACCGGTCAACGGAGCTTGCTGATGGCAAAATTCACCGGAAATGCGGGCTTTAGCTTGATCGAGGTACTGGTGACCATCGTCATCCTGTTGATCGGATTGCTGGGCCTGGCCGGTCTGCAAGGTCGCGCGCTCACCGCACAAATGGAATCCTACCAGCGCGCGCAAGCGCTGGTCCTGCTCCAGGACATGGCGGATCGAATTGCCACCAACCGCAAGAATGCCGCCTCATACATCACCACCGCTCCGCTGGGCACCGGCGGCACTTGCCCGACCGGTACCACCCTTGCTGATATCGACTTGTGTGCCTGGAACGCTGCCCTGCAGGGTGCAGCTGAAACACAAAGCGGAGTTGGTGACGTAGGCGCCATGATCGGGGCGCGAGGTTGCGTGTATCAGGACGCTGTACCAGTCAGTGGCGTGGCAACGACATACTCGGTAGTTGTGGCATGGCAGGGCATGGACAATACCGCTGCACCCGACATTAAATATCCCTATTCAGCTGGCCAGTGCGGATACAACCAATACACAAACCAAAGTGGCACCCCCACAGAGACCCTGCACCGCGCAATCACATTACCCATTGCCGTGGCGGACTTGCAATGAAGCATTCAGCAGACAAGCAAACACATTTGCGGAGCCGGTTTCAGGGGGGGCTATCGCTTATCGAGCTGATGGTATCGATCACGATCGGGCTGCTCATCCTGGTTGCCTTGTCCAGCATGTTCATCAATCAGAGCAAGACACGCGTCGAACTGGACAAATCCAACCGCATGATCGATAACGGACGGTATGCGATGGAACTGCTGACCAACAATTTGAGTATGGCGGGATACTATAGTCAATATGCCCCTGTCGGCGTACCGACTACGCTCTATGATCCTTGCGATATCGCCTCGCTCACCAACCCGGCCACTAATCCTGACATACTGGAACTGAATGTCCAGGGTTATAACGCAGCCAATTCCACCAGCCTGATCAGCAGCCTGCCTTGCGGCTCTGCTTATGTCACTACAGGCGGTCTGACTTACACCGCGGGTAGCCCGGCCAGCGTTAGTCCCGGTAGTGATATTCTGGCAATACGGCGGGCCAGCACGGCGATTTCGGCGAGCGCGACGAGCGGCATTACTTATCTGCAGGTTTCGATGTGCCCAACCGACGTTCCCGGACCACCCAACAACTATCAAATCGCCGTTGCTCCGGCGAGCTTTAGCAGCATGCATAAAATGGACTGCGCGACGGCTGCCAATTTGCGCCCATTCATGGTGCTGACTTATTTTGTTTCCCCCAGCGACAATGTCAACAACGGTGTTGGTGACGGCATTCCCACACTCAAGCAAATAGACCAGTATGGCAATGTCACATCATTGGTTGAGGGGATCGAATACCTGCAGTTCGATTATGGCATCGATGACACCGGCGACGGTGAGGCAGATCGATACGTTGATTGTTCAACATGCACACTGGCGGATTGGTCCAACGTCGTTTCGGTCAGGATCAACCTGATCGCGCGCAATCAGCAGATGACAGCCGGTTGGAGCGATAGCAAGACCTATAGCCTCGGCCTGGACGGAACGGCGGGCCCCTTTAACGATGCCTACAAACGCCATGCCTTCACCCAGCTTGTTCGCCTGGTCAATCCTTCCGGACGCAGGGAGCAGCCATGAGACCGGTTGAACCACAGCGCGGCAGTTCATTGATCGTGGCACTCGTCATGCTGGTGCTGTTGACCCTGATTGCGGTCTCGGCGATCAACAGCACGAGTTCCAGCATTCAGGTAGTCGGCAACTCGCAATTCCATGACGAAGCCGGTGCCGTGGCACAACAGGCCATTGAACAGGTCATCAGCAGCAACTTCACGATTGCCCCTGCTTCCTCGGTAATTTCGGTAGATATCAATGATGATGGTGTAATCGATTACGCAGGACAAGTAAATGCGCCCACCTGTACCAGCTCGATTCCGCTCACCAATAGCCAGCTTGACCCAACCAATTCTGCCGACCAGAACTGCCTCAGCAGCGGTCAGTTGACCTCAACTGGAATCGTGGGGGCTTCGGGGGTGATGCCCGCAACCCAGTCATGGTGTGCCAAACAAACATGGGACATTCAGGCGTCCGTATCTGCCAGCAATACCGGTGCGAGCACGGTCGTGCATCAGGGCGTGTTTCTCCGCGTTCCGACAGGTACAGTCTGTCTTTGATCGATGAATTGGAATCTGTATTTCGTGCGTTTAATTTTTAAAGTATAGAGATTGTTTTTGGAGGAATCATCATGAAAACCATGCAACTGATATTGACCGCCCTGCTGGGCGCATTATTGCTGAACTCCGCCCCGATCCATGCGCAGGACATCGATATCTACACGGGCCTGGCTGGCACAGCCAATATACCGAATGTGATGTTTGTCGTGGACAATCCCTCCAGTCAAAACAACAATGTCGGACCCTGTACCTATTGGGACGGCACTATCCCCAGCCAGGGAAGCAGCGCGCTGGGTAATGATCAATGCGCTTTGGCCAATATAGTCCATGGGCTGTCCACATCCTCGACCGGCACCGCTTTGGTCAATATGGGATTCACCACCATGGACGGCGTGATTTTCCCGCTGACTCCGGTGGACGACAACACCTACACCGGGCCTGCTTCAGGGACTTTTGCAACCAGCAACATCAGTTACACGATTCCTTCAGGAAGTACTGACCGGCAAGCCATCATCATCGTCATCAAGGCGATCAACCAGACTACCGGAAAATCCGGACAAGGGGCCGAACTGCAGGAAACCTGGGCGTATTATACCGGCGGCAACGGAAGCCCCACCGGGACCGGTATGCTCTCCGGTATCAGCTACCCTGGCGTGAATACGTCAACCTCCTGCAACAAGGATTACCTTATTTATTTAAGCAACGTTCACGCTTCGGCTGCTCATGCTCAAGACGATGGTGAATACCCGGCCCCTTACCTGACCCAGGCCGTGAACAACGCTGTAGCGCTCAACACCATTACCTCCAGCCAGGGATCGGTATTGCTTACCGCACTGCCGACCATTACCGGTGAAGCAGGCTGGGGAAGAGAGTGGGCACGTTTCATGTATAACAACGATTCCTCGGTGGCGGCAGCCGGCGTGCAGGGTTTAATTACCTATTCGGTGGCCACCGGAGACACCGCAGTTCCTCCGTCCGCCATTACCAACAGCATGGAACTGTACATCAGTCAGGTCGCCAACTATGGCGGCGGCCGATACTTCCCGGCCGGAACCAGCTACAGCGCTCTTTACGAAGATATCCTGAAAATCCTCAACGAAGTTCAGGCCGTCAACAGCGTGTTCGCCTCCTCCAGCCTTCCGGTCAGTGTCAATGCACAAGGCACTTATCTGAACCAGATATACATGGGCATGTTCCGCCCGGACCCCATGGGCTTGCCGCGGTGGGTAGGCAACCTCAAGCAGTATCAATTCTGCTATGACACCACCACGCAAAGTTTGTATTTGTGCGATAGCCTGGGACAACCGGCCATCAGCGGCGCAGGTACCGGATTTATTTCTGCCAATGCGGTCAGTTTCTGGACTACCCAGAATCTTTCTGTTCAACCCGACCTTGGCGGTGGGTTCTGGAGGAACGAACCCCGGGGCGTGGGCATGGGATACGACTTGCCGGACGGCGAATTGGTTGAAAAAGGCGGGGCAGCCCAGCAATTGCGCCTGGCCAACCTGCTGGACAATTACACCAGCAATCCCAGTTCACCGCGCAACGTATACACCTATTGCCCGAGCGGCTCAAGTTGTGTGGCCGCCCTGTCCAACAGCGCAAACTCTTTTTCCACGACCAATGTGAATATCACGGCCAGCCAGTTTGGGTCATCGAATATCCCGGTCCAGAGCATTGTCCGGAGCGGCACCACGGCACTGGTCACGACCTACGTCGCCCATGGGTATTCGACCGGGGATACCGTGACGATTTCCGGAGCCATTCCCAACAATTACGACGTGACCCAAAGCGTAACCGTCAACAGTGCCACCACCTTTACTCTGACCGGATTGCCGGACTGGCCGACCACGCCGAACGCTGGAACCTATGTGGTCGCACTGCACAACAATGGACAAGCGATCTCTTCCATCACCCGCAGTTCGAGCGCGACAGCGAGCGGGACCTTTGCCTCGGGGTGCACTCCCAACCTGAATTGCGAGACGGCCACCGTCACGACTACATCCGCAAACAGCTTTGCGGTCGGTAACAATGTGACGATATCCGGGGCTACGCCGTATAACTACAATGGAAGCCAGATCATCACAACGGCCCCCAATTCCACCACATTCACCTATTCCATTCCTATTCATCCGACTACCCCCGCTGCGAACAGTTACACGGCGGTGGAGCACGCTTACAGCGCCAATATTTCCACTATTTCCAAGGTCACCGGCAAATTAACCGTGACGACTTCCGCTGCGCATGGTTTTCATGCGGGGGAGGCGATTACGATATCGGGCAATTCGGTCTCTGCCTTTAATGGTAGCTGGAGCGTTGTTGCCGTTCTCAGCTCCACCTCGTTCACGCTGAACAGCACTTCGAATTCAAGCGGAACGGGGGGGACGGCTTCCCCGTCGACCACACCAGTCGGCATTACCGGCCTGAGCCGGGCGGTCACGACGGTCTCGGCCACGGCCACGGCCACCGGTTTACCCGCCAGCTATTTTGCGAACGGGGACTTGGTGGACATCACCACGACAGGCACCATTCCCAATGAATCGGCCTATGTGCAGAATGCCGTGCAGATCACTTGCACGCCGACTTCCAGCACCAATCCGGCCTGTTCAGGTACCACCTTCACCTATCCGGTCACGGTGACACCAATACTGAGTGCCGAGGGAACCATGACGGTCTCATTGTCCAGTTCATCCTCGGCCAGCATTCCTGCCGGCAGCATCACCCGGAGCGGAACCACGGCTACCGTTTCCGGGGTGTCCAACGCTTTTGTGAGCGGCAACATCGTCGATATTTTTACTTCGGGCACGGTCTACTCGACCGAGAGTGCCTACGTCGGCACCTGGACGATCACCTGTCCTTCTTCGTGCAGCTCCGCCTTTACCTTCGGCCCGGTGACGCTTACACCCACGTCACCCGCCACCGGCACCATCACCGCCTATAGCGGAACCGCCCCGCCCAACGAAACATTGCTGGTCAACTGGGCACGCGGGCAGGACAACAATTATGACGAGCCCAGCCCGGACCCCACCTTCACAACGATCAATATCCGCCCCTCCGTGCATGGCGACGTACTGCACTCGCGTCCGACCGTGATCAACTATGGAGGAACTACCGGGGTTGTCGTTTACTACGGGGCCAACGATGGCGTATTCCGGGCGGTCAACGGAAACCAGACCAACCCGGCGGGGAGCGCCCTGCCTGCCCCCGGCAGCGAGTTGTGGAGCTTCATCCCGACCGAGCTGTACAGCAAGATCACCCGTCTGCATGACAACAGCCCGGTCTTGTTGCTGGCCAATACTACCCCGGGCATCACGCCGGCCCCCAGGTTGAAGGATTATTTCGTGGACGGCACTTCTACCGCCTATCAGAAATTGAACTCGGACGGCACGATCAACACGGCTTATTTGTATCTCTCAATGCGCCGCGGGGGATATTCCATTTACGGGCTGGATGTCAGTTCGCCGACCAGCCCGAACTTCTTATGGCAAATAAACAACCAGAATCCGGATTTTGTTGAGCTTGGTCAAACCTGGTCTGCGCCCAAAGTGGCCTTTATCAACGGGTATTGTGGCGGCCTCACCTGCAGCAGTACGAATTTGCCCACGCCAGTGCTGATCTTTGGCGCAGGTTATGATTCGGCTGAAGACATTGAACCGCCTGCAGTCGACGCATCAGGCCGCGGAATTTTCATCGTGGATGCGATTACCGGCAACATGATCTGGAGAGCCACTTACGGCACCGCTTCCGGATGCAGCGGTACGACCATCAAAGCATCCTGCACCGTGCTCAACATGAATTACAGCATTCCATCCGACATCACCTTGATGGATATCGATAACGATGGCTACGTCGATCGTTTGTATGCCGTGGACACGGGCGGCAACATCTGGCGTGTGGATCTCGAACCCACGGCGGGCAATACACCCAATTATTGGCAGGTGACGCAATTGGCGGCGCTCGGTTGCAACAGCGGGCCATGCGCTGCAGGAACCACGCCGCGCAAGTTCCTGTTTCCGGCGGATATGGTTCCCGCCACTACCTATGATGCGGTGCTGGTCGGCTCAGGCGACCGGGAACACCCGCTCTACAGCAACTTGTCCTATAACGTGGTCAACCGTTTTTACATGGTGAAAGATCCCAATGTCGGCAACAATGGCAGCAACCTGGTATATACCGAAGCCAACTTGACCAACATCACGCCTGTCCCGCCATCGACCACCACTTCATATAACGGCCTGCTCAACGGCTATTACCTGACGCTGGGCACCGGAGAGAAATGTGTGAATGCGCCAGTCACAGTGGCGGGCTATACCTATTTCGGAACCAATACGCCCGCCACCCCCACTTCCAATTCGTGCAGCGCAAATCTGGGTATTGCGAAAGGCTACCAGATTTCCCCGCTGACGGGCGTGTCGAATTCTACTGTGTATGCCGGCGGGGGATTGCCGCCTACTGCAGTAGCTGGCTTGGTGACGGTTAATGTGAATGGGACAAATGAGGTTCTGCCGTTCTGTATTGGCTGCGGCGGTAGTCCGACTTGTGTCGGGGCAGATTGCAATACCGCGATCGGCGGTGGGAAGCCACAAATTAGTGTGCCGACCAGCCGCAGCCGTACCTATTGGTACAAGGAAAGTGACTGATTTCTCCACCACTTTCCTTGTGGCAGTTTCACGACTGAACTACCACCTGCTAAAGCAGGTGGGTTAGCGCAACTAGGCGCAGAGGACTAAAGTCCTCTAGCTCGCGCCAAGCAAAACGCGCAACACCAGCAAGGAAGAACGGATTATGGTTTGTTCCACGCTTGCTGAATTTGCAAGGCTAAAGCTGACCGGCTAAAGCCGGTGGATTTAA
>LSLI01000107.1 GCA_001577345.1 Candidatus Gallionella acididurans | reverse complement strand
TACACTAGCTGTGCGGCCACACCCAATCGCGAAGGGTTAATGACTGTGCAACTTCTCTTGGAGCCATACCTTGATCAGCGACTGATATGGCACATCACGGGAATTTGCCGCAGCCTTGATGGAGTCAAGAAGATGCTGGGGCAACCGCAGTGAAATTGTTTTTGTTGTCGGCTTCAAGTTAGGCAGCACAGCCCGCCGGGCCTTCGTCCAATCCAGATATTCCGTGGAATCGTGCTTTTCCCAAAAGGCCCGTTCTTCAGCCTCACTTGAAAATTCAGGAACTGCTTTAAGTTGTTTGCTCATAAATTGATCGCTCCTTTTTGTGCATGTCTCTGGCTGAAATCACGCGCAGCTTCTCGCCACCATTACGTAGTGTGAAAGTGATATGTAATGCTCGTCCTTCGTCCGTTTTCCCTAATGCGTGATAGCGGGGTTCACCTTGACTGTGTTTCGTGTCGGCAATCAGCAGAAGCGGCTCATTGAAAAAGGCCTGCTCCGATTCAGCCATTGAAACGCCATGTTTGTCGTTCTTGCGAGCGTTTCCATCATCCCAATCAAAATCGGTAATCTTGGCCAAGTCAATCATGCGCGTATATTATGAACATATACATAAAATAGCAAGCTGGCTGCTCCGTACGCATTCTCACGCCCCCCTCAGACGCGGTTTCCCGGAAGAATCCTTTAAGGAAGCGTCGAATAAGTCCGTTCGTGGTGATAACCAATGACTTGTCGCTTCAGCGGCTTAGACAGATGGCTGGTAGTTTCATCAGTGTTTTCCGTTCGCGCCTTCGATACACCGCGCTACGCGCGGCACTGCGAAGGGAAACATCTGATGCGGCAACCCGGAAACTTCCGTCATTGCGAGTCGGCGTAGCCGGCGTGGCAATCCAGATGGTTTAAACAAAATGCATTTTTGTCTTGCTGGATTGCTTCACTTCGTTCGCAATGACGGTAATGCATTTTTGGCTTGCTGGATTGCTTCATTTCATTCGCAATGACGGCCTTTTTAATCTCATCACTTCGTTCGCAATGACGGCAAGGGGGTCATGAATGATGGGAGTATCAATAATCCCAAGGCAATGTTTGCCAAACTAGCCGGCAGCCAAAAGACTTTCATATGGGATGTGCAACCCATCGTGTAGCCGCTTCACCATTTGCAGACTTAACCGACGCTTGTGGTTTAACACTTCGGAAACTCTACCGCTTGAGCCAATAAAGGGTTCAAGGTCTTTTTGAGTGAGTCCCTGTTGCTCCATTCTGAATTTAATTGCCTCAACCGGATCCATCACGCCTATCGAAAAATGCTTGTGTTCATAAACTTCGATCAGCGTCACAAGAATTTCCATCTCGTCTGCCTCTGGCGTGCCCTCTTTCGCCTGATACACAAATTCCAGACGCTTGAATGCGTCGCGCAAGTCCTTGTCGTTTCGAATGGGCTTAATATTCATTGACTGTCTCCACGTTGATTTGGTCATACTGCGCATGGGTATTCAAAATGCCGTCATTGCGAACGAAGTGAAGCAATCCAGTGAATCAAAGATGCATTTTTTTTAAACCATCTGGATTGCCGCGTCGGCTGCGCCTTCTCGCAATGACGACAAGACAAAGACGCATTACCGTCATCGCGAACGAATTGATGGGATTAAAAATGCCGTCATTGCGAGCGAAGCGAAGCAATCCAGTAAATCAAAGATGCATTTTTTAAAACCATCTGGATTGCCGCGTCGGCTTCGCCTTCTCACAATGACGAGGTATCCTGGATTGCCGCGTCTGCTGCGCCTTCTGATGAAACTACTAGCCAATCGACTAAGCCAGCAAGCCGGCAAGTCGCTGGTTATCGCAATGACAAAGTATTCCGGATCGCCGTGTCGGCGTTTAAGTGTAGCGGAGTGGATCGTTACAGGGCGGATCGTTATGGTTCAATATTTACCATCGAGCCAGCCATTCACTTTCGCCATTCATTTCCCGTTGGGTGACAGGGTGGACCGTTATGAACCAGCACTTCTCAAAGAGCCTGCTACTAATGATTCACTAAAATGACGTAGCCGATAATAGTAAACCGCCATAAGCAATAGGAAACTAAAGAACACCACGAAGCCCGGTGCATGAGTCACATAAAGAAACACACCGATTCCGTTCAGCACCAACTGCGCAAAAATCAACACCAGCATCGTTTGCTTGACAGAGAGTCGGTTGTACTCCAGCACATGATGAATATGCGTGCGGTCGCCCCTGAACGGCGATCGTTTGGACTTTATCCGCCGTATCATCACAGTCAGGGTGTCGATCAAGGGGATACCAAACAGCCACAGGACCAGAGCCGGCTCTGCTGATATTGAATTTTTTGTGATCTGTGCTGTGAACCAGCACAGCACCAACCCGAGCCACAAACTCCCTGCATTCCCCATGAATACCCACGCGCGTTTGACCAGGAAACGCGAGTTAAACAGCAGAAAGCCACCCAACGCTCCAATTAGCGCCCAAGCCAGCGGCAACAGTTCGGTATTCCCCGAAACATAAATGATTGTCGTCACACCTAACGTGGTGATCAAAGCCATAAAGCCTGCGATGCCGTCCGCCCCGTCGATCATGTTGAACGCATTGATCCCGCCCACGAAGGAAAGCACAGTGAACGGAATGGCAAATATGCCCAGCGGGATATCTACACCAAACAAATTCCCCAGATGCCTGACCGTCCCCCTTGCGTCGACGATCACTACCAGCACCAGAATTATCTGCATCATCATGCGTGATGTAACAGACAGGTTATGCTTGTCATCCCAGATACCCAGAATCAGCAGCGTGGCGGCACAACCCATCAATATTTCAACATTGTCATTCAGCCCATCACTGATAAGCAATGCGGCGAAAACCGCGATAAACATCGCCAGACCACCGACTGTAGGCGTAGCCTGCTCGTGCTGTTTACGCCCGTCTGGCTCGTCCACGGCACCGATTTGATGTGCTACTTTGCGCAATAATATAATTGAGAATACGCAAACCAGCACCGAGACAATGTAAGTAAGCAGCATAAAGGTCACCCTCTTAATGAACTTCAACTGTGCATATCTTGCTTGCCTCTACGGGCAATTCCCCCAGCAACGGTGAGGAGAATTTTACTTTATCTTTCACAATGCGTACTCAAATTTTACTGAAAAATGTTATTGACTTAACAAAAAGAATGCGACTCCCCACGAACAGATCAGGCTAATGACTAATTTTCTGGAATTGGAATAATGTCGCCACAATCCGTTTCACTGCCGCCGCTGGCGAAAACAGCTTGGCCGACAGTGCTCGACACCGGGTAGACATGCTTTTACCGGCTCCAGCTCTTTCACTTCACCTCGGCAACCAACCTTAAGCTCCGAGCAACGCAAAATACTGCTGCGCCACGATGCGCCAAGTGTAACGGCGCTCGGCAATTTCAGCCATATCGCGCCCAACTCTCTCGGCTTTTGCCAAATCCATTGTTTCGATCAAACGCACCAGTTCATCACTATTCTTGAAAAACAACGCTTTGTCTTCCGTTGTGCTGCGATTGTAATTGCAGTCAAAGGCCAGAACGGCTTTGCCAAAATGCATCGCCTCCACCAGCGAAGGATTTGTCCCACCCGCTGAGTGCCCATGAATATATAACAAAGCGCGTGAACGCAAATATTTGAGTTTGCCCAAATCGTAGATTGAATCGAGCAAAATAATATTTCTGCAAGAGGCATACTGCTCTCTCACTGTGCGACCATACTCACTGATGTTCCAGTTACCTACCATCACCAATGCTTGCTTATTCAGCCTGGCAAACGCCTCCAGCACCATGCGCACATTGTTTTCCGGCTCGATGCGGCAAACCGAAACGGCGTAACTTTCCGGCAAGAGATATTCATGCACCGCCAACTCATCTACCGCTAGAGCATGGTCGCCGCCGTAGGCAATCACATGACTTTTCACTCCATATGTTTGCGCAACATAATCCGCGATAGCGGCATTATCAGCAATGGTCTCATGCGAAAAGCGAACCGCCATTTTTTCCGAGAAGCGCAAAAAACATTTGGCCCAACCCTTCCACTTTCCTCTGCGCCATTCGATGCCATCGATATTGGTAACAATACGCGCAGATGAAAGAAGCCGAATCAAAGGCAATGCGATTGCACCTGACACACCCAACAACAGAATCACATCGCTACGATTCCAAACCGCAGAGAACAGCGAAACGATGTCATAAAGAATGCTCTGTACTCCATTGGCATTGAGCGGAACGTATTTAAGCTGCGCAGATAGAAATGATTGCTCTCTTGCTGGGTAGCTTCTGCTGCTACAGTAAACAGTAATCGGATCAAACAGCGATGATGCATCGTGATATTTTACGAGATTCTCTGCTAACGTTTCGAAGCCACCATATTTAGCGGGAACACCCACCGTACCAAGAATAACGATTTGCTTTGCCTTCATTTCAAATAATCCATTAGCCATATATAAATCGCACTTTAGCAATGCACGCTTGCCCTACAACCATCGTAGCGATTTGCTCGATCTTCTGGGCATTCTATTTGGCAAATGGGCCATATTCCGCATAATGATGATTGGCATCACCACCAATGCTGGATAGACATAACGCAGATACGCCGTGAAGCTATCGACGAATGCCGCGATGACAGCTAAACATACAATAAGCCCAATGGTCAGGCCAAGATGACCAAAAACGTGCCGCGACCATACACGAGCTACTAATGCTTCAAGTGCAAGGGGTATAAAAAGTAATGCGGGAGACAAAATGACATATGCGCCGGTCACAACAAGCAAGGGCCATACGATCATACGAAGAATTGTCCCCGTCAAACCCATTCCCACAAAAGATGGAATGACATCAAATTCTCTACTATGCATGCCTGCTTCGTTGCGATCCTGGAGAACCTCCAGAACAGGCAAATCAAGAAAACCTATCAAAACAATTGCCAAAGCAATTATTATTAGCAACATCCTTCCTCGGACGAGAATTAACGTATAAAAAACAGCATAGATTCGCAGCAACAACAAAGGTATCCATGCTAGCCAAGAATAAATTGATCGCCCATTAAAAGCTGCAAAGGTACATAGAGACAAAATAATGAAGGTATCCTTAAGCGCATGGATAGCGAGGTGCAGCCTATAGGGTGCAAACAACAAAAGAACTAACATAAGTATGGAGCCTTTTCTTTTTACCCGACCTTTTACACAACAAAAATCATAGTACACGTTAGCTATGATCATATTTGCCGTGCAATACGCTAGAACATTTAGTGCAATCAAGAGGGATACACTGCCGCCAACCCAATTAGTGATAAAATAATATAATTGGTTTGGCAATGCATCTAAACCTTGCTCTGTAACTGACTTATATGTGGTGATGTATGTAATTACATCAGGATGATAATCCCATCCAATTCCAACCATGCGCTCTATCACTATCGCAATAATGCAAATTATCAAAGACACTAAAAATACTAAAATGGCACGCATGCTATTGCAAAAAAAACTTAAGTCGACTGATAGCAAATACGCCCGTGATATAAGCCAGTAGTGCGGGTGCGCTATACCAAAATACCATTATGAAACAAGGGATTGCGGTGGCAAAAATGGGAATACCATAATCAATATATGAGTGAGACACTGCATCATCCCTAATTAAAAAATCGAACCGCTTGAGTAGTAAACCGAAACCCACCTGTGTACCGATATACCACGCCCGCACTAAGTCGTTAGGCAGCATTACCGTGATACTGAGTAATGTACCAAAATAGGCTAGATGAGACACGCTCACATACCAAAATGATTTGTGAATTTTAAGTACTTTCAGATTTTTTGTTTTAACAAGCACAGCAGCTATTACGACAAAGCATAGTGCAGTTCGAACCAAGATCAGACTAGTAAATACAGTAGAAAAAAAAATGAATGGCAACGCAGAGATGATCATTATTACCCGGTAAATAATGGGCAGTCGATTCGACCCGCTTTGGGATGCCATATAATCTGACATAAGCAGAGCACCAGCATATAAAATCCAAACACCAGGTTGAGGCCATATCAAACCAACAAGACAGATACACACCAACGCAAGAGTAGCCCAATATCGCACTGTAGACGTGGCGAGTGGAGATGAAAAAGCCAATACGATACCAATGCCACCGATAAGACTGGATGCTGCATATGTCGATAAAAACTCGCCCGACAAACTTTTGGGGACAAAGGCGACAATAAGTAGGCTTGAAGCAAAGCTGAGCCCGTACAGTACAAAACGTGCTATGGCCATCGTTTCTGCAACGTGATACGAATGGCTTCTTGTCTATTTGTTAGCTGATTTAATATACACTGCCCCGGATAAAAAAATATCGAGAGCGTTCGTGCGTATGTTCGTTTGATACCCAACCCCATTAGGAAAACCCCAAAAATTGGCGAATTGCATTGTGTGACAGCTTTGACTGCCAGCCCGCAACGATTAGCTAGTGCCGACAAACCCTGCTCACTGAATACGTGAACATGAAAGGGATAAAAATATCCAGGCCATCGGCTGCCAAGTAGTTTTCGAAAAAGGCTGCGACTGTTAGGCACTTCAATAAGGATTTGTCCTCCTGGTGCTAGTTGGCACGCAAGCCGTTGAAGTATTGGCTGCGGGTATTCAATATGTTCAAGAACATGGCGCATCACAATGATGTCAAATAAACCAGTATTTGCGATATCAACGATGCCTGAATATTGAACATCAGAAGACAATGTTTGTGGTCGATCTAGTTGCATGTCGCAAGCATAAACAGAAGTAAATCCAAGCGAATGGATTGCGTTGGAAAACTCTCCACCACCGCAACCATAATCCAGAATTTTTGCCGAAGGCGAAGCTATCAATTCAACTAGCGACTTTGCAGTTCTCCGCAAATACCATTGCTTAAGATTAACCAGTATAGTGTTGCCAGCACTTGGATAATTACTAGAGTCACGTTTCGAATACAATGCGTTATAGTCAATTTTATCAAGTACGCGCAATGATCCGCAGCTTATACAGGTTCCAAAGGTTCCACTTGATTGATCGACAACACTGTTTGCGTGAGTTTGCTCACCTGAGCAAGGCGCACCACAAGCACCGCAATTTGCATTTGTATTTATATTCATAATTTCAGAGGCTCTCTTACTTACTTATATGTTGATCTATAATCGACGTCCATTCTATTTGGCTCATCTCACTCAACTTGCTTGCTCTTAGTGTATTGCTGATAGGTATCACTGGAATAGCGATACCACCCATAGCCGTAACCATACTTGCCCGGGCGCGGGCGTAGCGCATTGAACACCACACCGGTCACCTTGGCGCCGGTTTGAGTGAAGCTCTTCACGGTTTCGTTCAAGTCTCCCAGCGTGGTGACGCCCTCGCTGGCCACCCGTATGCTGGTGCCCACATGCTCGCTCAGCACGGTTGCGTCGGTCACCGCCAGTACGGGTGGGGTATCCAGCAGCACCAGATCATATTCCGCATATACCCTTTTGAGTGGTTGCTTCATGTTGTCACCCAAGAATCTTTAGGCCATTGGTCTTGATTCAGTTGGATTAAATTTCAATTTACCGCAATCATCGTTTACTGAACACAATATACTTTTTCAGGGCATTATATTTTTCAGATCGCTCCGGATCAGACCTTCCCTTTTCCAGCGTCTCCCTGATGAAGGACCAGAATATCGAGAGGAAAAAGACAGCCAATGTCGACAGGATCACGATCAGCGCGCGCTTGGGTTTCGACTTCTTCTCGGGGGGCATGGCCTTGTCCAGCACCTGGATCAGGGGGTAATCCTTGGCCTCGTCGATCTTGGCGAGTTCGAATTGTTTGTAGAGCAACTCCATGAGCGCCTGATTGAACTTCACATCGCGGAATTTCTCGATGTATTCCAGTCCGCTCTGCGTCATTTTGGTATCCGGCGACACTTCTGCGCCCATCCCATCCAGGCGGCTTTTGAGGCTCGCCAGCTCGCCCTGTACACGCTGGTATTCCGGATTTCGCGTGGTGACGCCGACCTGCATCGCGGAAAGTCGCACTTCCCTGGCGGCGATCTCGGCCCTGAGACGCGCATTCGACTCGGCTATTTCCTTTTCTTGCGGATAAACTTGGATCATCCCCGACTTCTTCTGTAATTCCTGCAGATCGGATTCGGCCTTCGCGAGTTTATCCTTGACGAGATTCAGCTGGCTTTCGAAAAAAAGCCGCCTTTGCGATGCTTCTGTCACCGCCAGGGTAGACGTCACTTTATTCAGTTCATCGACATAGGCATTCGCTATGTCGGACGCGCGCTTCGGGTCTTTGTCCGTAAACTCGATCTTGATCAGGCCATCCTTGCCCGAAGACGCGGCCATGTTTTCTTCCAGTGATTTCCTCGCGTCTTCGTCAGTATCCGCTTTGTAAAGTGCCTT
>LSLI01000106.1 GCA_001577345.1 Candidatus Gallionella acididurans | reverse complement strand
ACTAGTTGCTTTCGCCACTCGACGGCGCGCAGGAAAAAAGCAGAAATACAAATTCAAAATCCAATGCCGCGTGAACGCGGCATCAATCCGTTGGTAACCCACAAGCGGCAAATGAATATTCAGATTCGCAGTCCGAAACCGGACATTCGGACTTCCTGCCACCTGCGGTAACAGGTTACTTATATAGATATACATTTCAATTATTGTGATATATTTAGCACCCAGTACGTTTCGTAGTCTCTCCATACGTGCTTAGCATTCAGGGTAATTAAATTCTTTAATTACCCTGTTTTTTTAATTCTGATTAGGGAGGAATATAGAGTGAAGAAATCATTGAAATTTTTAGTAGCTGCCGCTGGGTTGATTGCTATATCTGCAGCAACGGCGGGAACCTTCTCAACCGCACCATGCAAGGCTTGCCATGCAGTTGATAAAGATGTTGTAGGACCGGCTTGGAAAAGAGTTGCAGAGAAATATGGCAACGAGGAAGCGCTGGCAAAAGTTTTCAAAGGTGGCTTTAAGGTGGAAGACCGCAAAATAGCGAGCTCTGAACCCAAATTCAAGAGCCAGGCAGCTATCATGACGGGACAGTATAATACCCTGATCAAGGGCCATGAAGATGAAGCGGCAAAAGCACTTTTTGCAGCGGTTAAGTCTGGAAAAATGTAAGCACTTCTAGTGCTGGTAGTTGTTAAAGGCGGCCCAAGTGGCCGCCTTTTTAATTTATTGGAGTGGCCGCGTTGAGGGTGTAAGAATTTTTTCAGTCATTGCGATTCCTTTCAAAGTTCCCTGCCCGACGCCGAGTAGCGCAGGCCGGTCAGGAGATTTCGGCGAGGACTGATGAAACAACCAGCCATTCGACCAGGCTGAAAAAATACTTCAGACAAACCGCTGGTTATGTCCGGGCACGCAGTGCGAGTTCCGTAACCGCCTGACCGGTCGAGCAACGCGGGGTCGCCTTTTTTGGGTTACTTTGGTTTAAATTTTGCTGGGTAGCTTTGCATAGCCATCTGACTAGGCTGTCAAAGTACGCCAGCCAAGTCATTGGTTATCGTTGCACTCAACCCGGCCTGCAACTCACCCCTTCGGATGCGCCTCCGCCAACTTCCTCCAGGTTTCCAGCAGCGTATCCGGATTCAGCGACATCGACTGGATGCCGATATCCATCAGCCACAGCGCAAAGTCGAAATGATCCGACGGCCCCTGCCCGCAGATGCCCACATATTTGTTCTGCCGGTTGCAGGCCCTGATCGCCATCTCCAGCAGAATTTTGACCGCGGCATCGCGTTCGTCGAAGCGGTTTGCCACCAGGCTGGAATCCCGGTCCAGCCCCAGCGTCAGCTGGGTCAGGTCGTTCGAGCCTATCGAAAAGCCGTCGAAATATTGCAGGAACTCTTCGGCCAGCAGCGCGTTGGACGGGATCTCGCACATCATGATCAGGCGCAATCCATTCTCGCCGCGCTTCAAACCGTTTTGCGCGAGCAGCTCGACGACTTCGCGCGCCTCCTGCACGGTGCGCACAAACGGCACCATGATCTCCACATTGGTGTAACCCATGCCCTCGCGAACCTTCTTCATCGCGCGGCATTCCAGTTCGAAACAATCCCTGAAACTAGGCGCGACATAGCGTCCCGCCCCCCTGAAACCCAGCATCGGATTTTCTTCCAGCGGTTCGTAAAGCTCGCCGCCGAGCAGCTTGCGGTATTCGTTGGACTTGAAGTCCGACAGGCGCACGATGACCGGCCTGGGCCAGAATGCGGCCCCGAGCGTGGCTATGCCCTCGGTCAATTTTTCCACATAAAAAGCCAGCGGATCGGCGTAGCCCCGCGCTTGCTTCAATACGGCGGCCTTGAGTTCCGCGGGCAAGGTCTGGAATTGCAGCGCCGCCTTGGGATGTATGCCGATCAGGTTGTTGATGACGAATTCCAGCCGCGCCAGACCGATGCCGGCGGAAGGCATTTGCGCAAACTCGAAGGCCAGCGTGGGATTGCCCACATTCAGCGTCAGCTTGACCGGCAATGGCGACAGCGCCTTTTCATCCTGGCGGGTGATTTCAAAAGGCAGTTTGCCCCGATAGACGAAACCCGTGTCGCCTTCCGCGCAGGAAGCGGTGACGATCTCGTTTTCCTTGAGCACGCCCGTGGCATGGCCGCAACCAACGATGGCCGGGATGCCGAGTTCCCGCGCTATGATCGCGGCATGGCAAGTGCGCCCGCCGCGATTGGTGATGATGGCGGATGCCTTCTTCATCACCGGCTCCCAGTTCGGATCGGTCATATCCGTGACCAGTACATCTCCCGCCTGCACCTTGCTCATCTCGGCGGTGCTCGCCACCAGGCGCACCGGCCCGCTGCCGATTTTCTGGCCGATGGCGCGACCCTCGATCAGCACCTCGCCGCGCTGCTTGAGACGGAATTTTTCCACACCGCCCGCAACGACCTGTGACTGTACCGTTTCCGGGCGCGCTTGCAGAATGTACAGCCTGCCGTCCAGCCCGTCCTTGCCCCATTCGATGTCCATCGGCCTGCCGTAATGCTGCTCGATGGCCATTGCATGCCTTGCCAGTTCCAGCACATCCTTGTCGGTCAGTGAAAAACTGTCGCGCTCGGCCTGGGGGACTTCTTCGATACTCGTGGAACGTCCGGCGGCACGGTCCTTGTTGAAAACCATGCGCTGCTGTTTGGAGCCTATGCTGCGGCGCACCAGCGCGGGATAACCCGCGGCAAGCTTCTGCTTGTGGACATAGAATTCATCGGGGTTCACCGCGCCCTGCACCACCATTTCACCCAGCCCGTATGAAGAGGTGATGAATACCACGTCGCGGAAGCCGGACTCGGTGTCCATCGTGAACATCACGCCGGACGCACCAAGGTCTGAACGCACCATGCGCTGCACTCCCGCCGACAGGGCGACCGAGGAATCCGTATAGCCGGTGTGTACCCGATAGGAAATGGCGCGGTCGTTGTATAGCGAGGCAAACACCTCCCTGATCGCATGCAGGATGTTGTCTATGCCGTGGATGTTCAGGAAGGTCTCCTGTTGCCCTGCAAAGGACGCATCCGGCAGGTCTTCGGCTGTCGCGGATGAACGCACCGCGAAACTGGCATCGCTGCCAGCGGCAAGATCACTGTAGTGCTGGCGGATTTCCTGTTCCAGACGCGGCGGCAGCGGGGCTGCCGATATCCAGCCGCGAATATCCGCGCCGGCCCTGGCCAGTGCTGTTACGTCATCCACGTCCAGCGCTTCCAGCGTTTTCTTGATGCGCTGTTCAAGGCCATTGTTCTTCAGAAAATCACGGTAGGCATCGGCTGTTGTCGCAAAACCTCCCGGGACACACACGCCGGAAGCGCTGAGGTTGCCGATCATCTCGCCCAGCGAAGCATTTTTTCCGCCAACCTGTTCAATGTCAGCGATGCCCAGTGACTGAAACGGAATTACGTATGGCTGCATTTCTGATCTCCTGTTTTTTCGAATTTTTTCTGCGTCGACCGACGGATTTTGAAATCCCGGAGCACGGTTCATGCCTTGTTATTGATCGCCTGTATTATCTGCACGGCGATTTCCTCGATCGATCGTGACGTCACATCGAACCATTTTATACCTTCGCGCCTCATCATGCCTTCCGCAGCGGAAACCTCCCTGCGGCAAGTGTCGATTGCGGCATAATTGCTGCTCGGCCGCCGTTCCTGCCGAATAAGGTGCAGCTTCTCGGGAGCTATGGTCAGGCCAAACAGCTTGTCACGGAAAGGCAGCAGGGTGTCGGGCAGTCGGTCGCGCTCGAAGTCCTCCGGGATGAGCGGGTAGTTTGCAGCCCTTAGGCCGAATTGCATCGCCAAGTACATGCTGGTCGGGGTCTTGCCGCAACGGGAAACGCCCACCAGGATCACGTCGGCATTTTTCAGGTCCGCATCGGATACGCCGTCATCGTGTGCAATCGCGAAACTCATCGCGGCAATCCGGTTGGTGTATTCCCTGCCTGCCTGGCCATGCGAACGGCCGACAGTATGCGCAGACCTTACGCCCAGCTCCTTTTCCAGCGGCGCGATGAAGACCTCGAACAGATCGAGAAATAGCGCATCTCCCTGGCGCAGCATCGCGCTTATTTGCGTATTCATCATAGTCATGATGACCAGCGGGCGAATGCCATCCCGCTCCCGCACCTCACGCATTCTCGACAGGCAGTCCACAGCCTTTTCCGGACTATCCACAAACGGAAATCGCATCTGGCGAAAGTTTATTCCCTCAAACTGGGAGAGCAGGCCTTTGCCCAAGGTTTCGGCGGTAATACCGGTGCCATCCGAAACAAAAAATATCGTGCGGCCGGATGGTTTAATCCTGTCCGGTTGCTCGTGTAGGGCTGATTTTTTGGTGGGCTTGTCCATGTTAACAATGTCATTCTGATCTATTCCGCAACCATTGCAGCAAGTAACAGCAAATAGTGAGGATAGCAATTTTATTCATCGCAATTTCAGGGGTCAGGCGTCATGCATGAGCTGCAGAATAGGGGCCGGCAATACCAGAGTCAAATTTTGCATGTTTTAGCTGCCATGGCTTGGGTGCAGCCAACAATCAACCGCGCGGGTGATGTTGCGCATGCAACTGTTTCAAGCGCTCCCGCGCCACATGCGTGTAAATCTGGGTGGTGGAAATGTCCGCATGACCCAGCAGCATCTGCACAACGCGCAAATCGGCGCCGTGGTTCAGCAGATGGGTGGCGAAAGCATGGCGCAGCGTGTGCGGCGACAGCGACTTGTTCAACCCGCCATGTTCGGCATGTTTCTTGATCAGAAACCAGAACATCTGGCGCGTCATGCCTTCGCCTCTGGCAGTCACAAACAGCGTGTCGCTCATTTGTTTGCCCAGCAACGCACCGCGGCCTTCCGCCAGATAGCGGCGCAGCCAGTCCAGGGCCTCTTCGCCCAGCGGCACCAGGCGTTCCTTGCTGCCCTTGCCCATCACGCGCACCACACCCATGTCCATGCTCACCTGGGTGACGCGCAGCGTCACCAGCTCGGACACGCGCAAGCCGGAGGCGTACAGCACTTCGAACATGGTACGGTCGCGCAAGCCCAATGGCGTTTGAATATCCGGTGCTGCCAGCAGAAGTTCCACATCCTGCTCCGTCAGACTCTTGGGCAAGTTGCGCGGCAACTTGGGCGCATCGATCTGCAGCGTCGGATCAACGGAAATTTTGCCTTGCCTGAGCAGATAGCGGAACAGGCGCTTGAGGCTGGATATGCTGCGCCCGGTGCTGCTGGGTTTGGCCTTTTGCACGACGACCAGATGGGCGAGGTAGCCTTGTATGTCGCCGTGGGCTGTTTGCAGAATGTGCAGGCCGCGCTTCTGCTCCAGCCATGCGGCAAATTTGCTCAGGTCTCGCCGGTAGCTGTCCAGCGTGTTGCGTGACAGGCCATCTTCCAGCCACAGGTTATCGCAGAGCTCATCGAGCAGTTCAGCGTTGCTCATGCGCCAGCAGCCAACGCTTGATGTCGAGTGGTGCGCCGCTTGCGTGGCCCATGAACCCCCCCAGACCGGAGCGGCCCACCACGCGATGGCAGGGGATGATGACGGGAATGGGATTTGCTCCGCAAGCCTGGCCAACAGCCTGCGCGCCGGATTTCAATTCGGCCGCCAATTCGCCGTAGCTGCGCGTCTCCCCGCGCGGAATGCTGCACATTGCCTGCCAGACTTTTTGCTGGTGCGGCGTCCCGCCGGGTTTGATCGGCACAGTGAACTGCATGTCGGGACTTTCAAAGTAGCGCAGCAATTGTTCGCACGCGGCCACCGAGAGCGCGCCGTTTGCGCGCCTGGGTTTTTCGGTAGCCGGGAGAAAATCAATGCGAAGCAGCGCAGTGTCATCGCAACGTATGCCGAGCACCCCGAACGGAACGGGTAGTTTTGCCTGATAGTCCATGAGGCAATGATAGCGCACAAATAAAAAACGGGAGCAAGCTCCCGTTTTTTGTTCCGCGCAAGAAATTACCCGCGATCAACCACGGATTGCCAGCTTTTCCTTGATACGTGCCGACTTGCCTGAACGATCGCGCAGATAGTACAGCTTGGCGCGGCGCACTGAGCCGCGGCGCTTCACTTCAATACTGGCGATAATGGGCGAGTAGGTCTGAAAGGTGCGTTCAACGCCTTCACCTGCCGAGATCTTGCGCACGATGAAGCCGGAATTCAGGCCGCGGTTGCGCTTGGCGATCACAACTCCCTCGAAAGCCTGAACGCGCTTGCGCTCGCCTTCAACCACATTCACGTTGACCACGACAGTGTCGCCGGGCGCGAAATCCGGAATCTGCTTGCCCAGACGGGCGATTTCTTCCTGTTCCAATTGTTCGATCAAATTCACTTTACTGCTCCTTTATTTATCGGGTCTTGTTCCTTCTGATAAGCGTCCTGAAACTCTTTCAGAAGACCAGACTCCTCTTTTGTCAAATCGCGCCCGGCCAACAGTTCCGGCCTGCGCAACCACGTCCTGCCCAACGACTGCTGAAGCCGCCAACGCTGTATATCCGCATGATTGCCGGACAACAACACCGGGGGCACGGCTTCCTCATTAAAAAATTTCGAGCCGGTAAACTGCTCCGGGCGGGTGTAGTGCGGGCAATCCAGCAAGCCCTGCACGAATGAATCCTGTTCGGCCGATTCCGCATCTCCAAGCACACCGGGCAGTTGCCGCACCAGACTGTCTATCAACACCATCGCCGCCAACTCGCCACCGGACAACACATAGTCGCCGATGGAAATTTCTTCATCCACATACTGGCGGACCAGGCGTTCATCGATGCCTTCGTAACGCCCCGCCAGCAGGATCAAACCCTCATCCGCTTGCGCCACCAATTCCTTGACCACCGCGTGGGTCAACAATCTGCCCTGTGGCGACAAATACACCACCCGGCTTGCTTTCACGCCAGCGGCCGCCTGCCGTTGCCTGGCTGCGTTGATCGCGGCCGCAAGCGGCTCCGCCAACATCACCATTCCTGGACCGCCCCCGTAGGGACGGTCGTCTATGGTGCGGTAATTGTCCGTTGTGAAATCCCTGGGATTCCACGTCTTTAAAACATAACTGCCCTGTTCTTCAGCGCGCCGCGTGATGCCGTATTGCGTCAGCGCATCGAACATTTGAGGAAACAGGGTGATGACGTCGAAAACCATTTCAGTAGTCCGCCGACCAGTCCACCCGGATGACCCTGTTCTTCACATCCACCTGCTTGATCGCGGAAGCCACGAACGGTATCAGTATTTCGCTACTTTCGCTTTTCACGCTCAACACCTGGTTAGCGCCGGTTTCCAGCAGATTCGCCACCGTTCCCAGTTGCACGCCGGATTCATTCACCACTTCCAGCCCGATCAGGTCAGACCAGTAGTATTCATCCCCGGTGTGCCGGGGCAAGCTGCTGCGCGGCACGGCGATCAGCAATCCCTTCAGCTTTTCTGCGGCGGTGCGATCCGGGCAGTCCGGCAGTTGCGCGGCCAGTGCCTTGTTATGCACCTCACACTGCTGAACCTCAACCTCGCGCCACGGGCCATGTTCATGACCTATCCACCAGGAGCCGTAATCCAGCAAGCTGTCCAGATATTCGGTATAGGGCTGGATCTTGACCCAACCGCGTATACCTTGTGCCGCTGCAATACGCCCCATTATTACCATGGGGTTCACCGTGGAGCCTGCGTCGTCAGGCGGCAGTTGCGGCACCGGCGCGCTTGACCAGCTTGGCAACGGTGTCGCTCAATTGCGCACCCTTGCTTTGCCAGTGGCTTACACGTTCCAGTTGCAGACGCAACGCTTCCTGGCCTTCCGCTACCAGCGGATTGTAGAAGCCGACGCGTTCGATGAAGCGGCCATCGCGGCGATTGCGCGAGTCCGCCACCACCACATTGAAAAACGGACGATTCTTCGAACCGCCACGGGAAAGACGAATGATTACCATATGAAACCTACCTGTTGTTAGTTAGCCTAGCGAAAGGGCGCGGATTCTACGACATTTTGGGTACTTCCTGCAACCAGCAAAAATCCGCACTCGCCAGACTACGGTTTTTTACCGATGGAGCAACACCTCGAGCACAAACTTGCTGCCCAGGTAAGCCAGCAGCAGAAACGCGAAACCGCTTGTGGTCCAGTGCACCGCGACGCGCCCGCGCCAGCCGTGAAAGTGGTGCCCCCACAGCAATACGGCGAACACCACCCATGATATGAAGCCAAACAGAATCTTGTGGCTGAGCTGCCAGGGCTTGCCAAATATTTCCTCGGAGAACACCACTCCGGATATCAGTGTCAGCGTCAGCAACAAGAAACCAATCGCTATCATGCGGAACAACAGGGTTTCCATCGTCAGCAGCGGCGGCAGGCTGCGCAGTATGCGCGGCAAGGTCGGATGATGCAGCCGTTTCTCCACGTGGAAAATCAATACCGCATGCAGCACAGCAATGGTGAACAGGCTATAGGCCAGCATCGCAACTATGATATGCG
>LSLI01000105.1 GCA_001577345.1 Candidatus Gallionella acididurans | reverse complement strand
GGAAAATGCAGAAGGAAGTCGCCGCCGATCTGAAATTGATTTACACCTCGGCGACCGTCGAACTCGCCGAACAAAGGCTGGCCGACTTCGAGCAAAAATGGGACAAGGATTACCAGTCGATTGGGCTGAGCTGGCGACGGAACTGGGCACGGATCATCCCGTTCTTTGACTACCCACCGGAAATCCGAAAAGTAATCTATACGACAAACGCCATCGAATCGATTAACATGAGCCTGCGTAAAGTCACCAAAACTCGCAGTTCATTCCCGACCGACGAGGCGGTGACCAAGCTGTTTTACCTGACGCTGAGGAACATCAGCAAGAAGTGGACAATGCCAATCCGGGACTGGAAGGCCGCTCTGAACCGCTTCTCCATCCAGTTTGAAGAACGGATTTTGAGTTAATCGAAACCCCGTTTACACAAAATACCGGACACCCCTGAGTAAGGGGTTCTGGCTTACAACCCCAACCTGCTACTGACCAATCTTTAATGCCGATGTTCTGTTATTTACCCGGCTCGACTTTAGCTTTTCTTTTCTGCGACCTTTGCCTTTAAGGCAGTCTTGGTTTTCTTGGCAAGCTTGGCTTTTTCTTCCTTTTTTTCTTCTTCGATTTTCTTGGCTTTTTCTTTTTTCTTCAAACCAAGCACCATTTTGCGCCATTCCTGGAGTTGTTCATCTTCCAACTCCAGTTGTATAGCCAACGCTTCTTCCCGGCTTAACTTATTCTTCTCTAACCGGCGATCCAGTTTGCCGCCCATTCTGGATAACAAGCGTTCGGTTTCTTCCTTGGTTAAAAGTTTAACTTTGGCTAAATAATCTGGCTTACTGATTTTTGTCATGATTAATTCCCTTCTTTAAATTGCGGCAGTCACCCGAATGTGCCTTACCATTTAGCAAGCTAGCTTTCCTGAAAATAATTCGCAAATGTAATATTCACCGTTGCGTGCGCTGTCCGATCAGGATTTCGTCACGCGCTTGTATGGCCATTGATCTCAATCGGTCACTTCATGTGCGATGATGTCAAAGGTCAAAAAATACAGTCCTGGCGGCGTGCAACTCAGACGCTGGCTTGCGCCGGGGGTGATGCCATACTATGCAGCAACCTGGCAAGCCGGTGTACCATCCAGGCAATGCGCTCCGCATCATCGACAAGCGTTTGTGCCATGATGCGCAATTCCACCACCTGCTCGGTGGTGGCAGCGTCGCGGCATAGCATTCGCGCCTTGGCGAGTGCTGGCGCATGTGCGCGCGAAACGTTTTGCAAGGCATCAATGTCCGCCCCTGCCCGCCCATGAAGTGCTCGTCCGGCCTGGCCGAGAAGCAGATCGATCACTGCGGCCAAGTGCATGGCAGAACGGCGCATTGACGACGACTCTGGCAACGCTGCCGCCGTCGCACAGAACTCCAGTACGCTTTGCTCGATGTAGCGGATCAGCGTGAAAGCCTCGCGCAGGAGATGCTGCCTCTTGAGCATTGCTGCATCGTTTGCCTGACCAGACAATCGAGTGAGAAAGCGCCCGAGTTCGTCTGACAGGGTGGCGAACGCCGCTCCCGCGTCGGCTGCGGTTTGTCGGTCATGCAGATATGTTCGTGCGTGGTTGGTCAGCCGCGCCAACTCCAGCATGGCGAGGTCGAACGCTGTGGACGGATCGGCCAGTGAGGAATCATTGATGTATTTTGGTTGTGATGCGTATTCGGTGGCAGTATCGGGCCACAGGCGCTGCAGAAATGTCCAGCATTGCGGCAATAGCGGCGTAATCAACAGTGCCGGCAATGCGTTCGAGATCAGGAACACCGTCGCCAGTTGCGTCTTGATGCTGTGTGTCATCGCGATGGCAGCAGTTCCCACCAGGGGCCATCCAGTACTGGATTCGACATAGAATAACGACACCATCAATAGGCCACTGACGATACAGAATAAGTCTTCCAGCCGTACCAGTCGCGCAGATGTGCCCTGCATGCCCGCCGCCAGAACCGCTCGTAGCGGGATCGCGCCCAGATTGGTGCCATAAATCATCATCATGGCCTGGTGAACATCAAGCGCGCCATTGCCGGCGAGCGTGATGATCAGAAGCGCCGCGCCGGTGTTGGACTGCAGCAGCATAGCAACCACGATGCCGGCGGCAAATGCAAGCAAAGGTAAATTGGTGGTCACAGCGGAGAGCGTCTGGAACCACGGTAGTGCCTGTAGCAGTGCAGCGTTTGCACCCATCGTCTCCAGCCCGTAAAGCATGAGCGCAACACCGAACAGTGCCGCAGCTGCGGCGCGCCAGACAGGAGCGCGCAACAACCCGGAGAGCACGCCCGCGATACCCACAGTGACGGCTACCCAGGGATGAATGTTGAGGGTGACGGCAAAGGCCATTACTGTCAGGCCAACATTGGCCCAGACGATGACCGGCAGTGCGGTGATCGGGGCGAGTACCGCACTGGCGACCAGATTGACCATCGAGAAGGTCACCGCAGTGGCACTTTGCATCAACGCGCCGAAGCCCATACCCCACAGGGCACTGTGCCAGGGTGATACGTGGGTGCTGCTCACCTGCAAGCGCAGACGACCGGCTGCAAGCTTGTTCAGGTTCTCGCCGGACCATTGCAAGCCGACGAAAAACAGGCCCAGACCGAGCAACAGCGATTCGAACGCACTCATACCCATGCCGATCAGGAGTCCGGGCCGTAATTAAACGCCAAGTCATCAAGTGAAAATAGCTTTAACACTGAAAATTCCCCTGGGCTTGATCTGCGGTTGTGCGGCCCACATCCCATGCCTCGTTTCCAGCATCAGCGAGCACGTAACGATCGCATAGGGCGAGGCGACCAGACTTCCGTACTGGTTGAGGATCGCGTTCATCTGCGGTATTTTGTCTGGTCAAAGCGTCCTTATCAGCCATGGAATATCCGTGGCTACATCCTTATGCGAGTGATAATAAAGGTCATTCCAGTTAAGAAGATAGAATTCGCATAGCTGTCCTGCAGAGTGTCAGCAATAGCGCTATCGGCGCGACGAACCCCTTCGACAAGGGTGCGCCAGAGTAATTTGCTATGCAGTGCTTCCTCAGGATTGGGGTTCTTTCCCGGGACGAAGATTATTTGTTTTTTTGTCATGTTGGCTTTTATGTCTGACCTGAACTGCTTTTGTATCTCGTATGTCTGGTTTGGCGCAAGCGTGGTCTAAATTCATCTGTACCGCGCTGTAGCACTCGCACCTTGCGACTAACTGCGGTACATGTATTCTCGAGTGAGGGGCAATGGGATGCTTGCAGTATTCTTAGCCTTGCACGCGAGAACTTGATAGACGTTTATCCACCCATGGGAAAACGCGTGGGAGCTCCCGGCCAGATAGGCTTCCCAGATACGAACCCGCCGCTCATCAGTGATGGCAATTGCTCGGTCGCGGTTCGATTCGAGGCGGTCGGCCCATTCGTGGCAGGTGCGCGCGTAATGACGGCGGAGCGATTCGACATCGCTCACCTCCAGTCCGGCTGCCGACATTTCCTTTAACGCCAGGCTGAGGTGCGGCAACTCGCCTTCCGGAAACACATATTTGGCGATAAATTCCCCGGCGCCGGCGCCTATCTCGCCGCTTTCCACATCGCTGGTGGTGATGCCATGGTTCAACACCAGACCGTCGTCCGCCAGCAGCAAGCCTATCTTGCCAAAATACCTGGGGAGGTTCTTCAGTCCCACGTGCTCAAACATGCCGACACTGGCGATCTTGTCGTACACACCGGCGCCGGGCAGGTCGCGGTAATCGCACAACTCGACAGAGCAACGCTCCTGCAGCCCTTCGGCCTGGATAAGTTTTTGGGCATGCTCGAACTGGTTCTTCGATAGTGTGATGCCCTTGGCAACGGCGCCGTATTTTTTTGCCGCGCGCAGGATCAGTGCCCCCCATCCGCAACCGATATCGAGAAAGCGTTCGCCGGGCTTGAGCATCAGCTTGTTCAGGATGTGGTCCAGCTTCTGTTCCTGCGCGGCCTCCAGGGTATCGTCCTCGTGCCGGTAATAGGCGCATGAATAAACCATGTTCCGGTCCAGGAACATGGAATAGAACTCGTTCGAGACATCGTAGTGGTATTCGATGGCCTCGCGATCCCGTTTGTGGCTGTGGCGAGTGAAGAAATGATACCGGGCGGGTTTGTTGGGGGCGACGCTGCTGACCAGTTTTTCCGCGATGCGGAAGATCTCGTGTATCGATCCCTCGACGCGGATGCGGCCATCCACAAATGCCACGGCCAGCTTATTGAGGTCGGGCGGCATGAAATAGCGCAGTGCCGACAGCGTCGGGATGTGGACCGTGACGGTGGGTTCGGCAGAGAAGTTGAACTCGCGCCCGTTCCATAACACGATCCGTAGCGGAAGGGTCACGCCGGGGGGAATGCGTTTGAACAATTTCTCAAGACGGTATTCAATAAACATTGGGGTCCCTGTCAGCAGTCTTTAGCGTATCCTCACGGCGGATGCTACCGAACAGCTGATCCAGAAAAGCGCTGGTCACGCCGTAGTAACCCGGGTGTTCGATGCGGCGGTGATGCAGCGCATGCCAGCGTTTGCGCTTCTTCAGCCAGGTGTTGTCGGCGTGGCTATGGTGGACGGCGTGGTGGGTGACCGTGTACGACAGGTATCCGGCCAGCACACCGAGCGACAACGCGCAGGCGCGCCACAGATCAGTCGCCAGCAGCGCAGGAAGGAACACCAGTACGGCAATCAGCGCCGCGCTGAGGATCGTCGGGGTGAAGATAATCGCTTTGGGCCGCCGATGGTGCGCCTCATGCCAGCTTTTGAACGGCTGCAAATCATGCAAAATGAAGCGGTGCAATGCGTATTCGATGGCAGGCCAGCTCACCAGCCCGGCCAGCGCAAAGGCCACAATTTCAACCCGCTGCTCGCGCGGACCATCCATCAGCAGGAAAGCGGCCAACACCACCACCATGATGCAATATAGCGCCAGGTCCGCACGGTACGCGGCCTTGCTGTGCTCCAGCTTAAAGATTTGCATACGGTTCCTTCTTCATCTTGTGAGAACATTATTCTCGAACATCCGGAATTGGCACTGCAGCCCTTAGGGACGCTGAGAAGCCAACATTCAGTAGTCGCAAATAAATCTGGAAAGATTCATCAACGGGTAAAGCGCAAAGTATTCTGCAGCCTTGCGAGTTGCTAGGTAAAAACCCGAATATGTGATGCTTCCTTGCCGCCTGGAATTTGCGTCACTTCAAAATCAACCTTTTGGCCTTTTTTGAGCAACTTGAAACCACTCATATTGATTTCGGAGTGGTGCGCGAACAAATCTTCACGGCCATTATCGGAAGTGACCAAACCAAACCCCATATCATCGTTAAACCATTTAACTGTGCCAGTTGTCATGTGATCGGCTCCTTGCTTAAAGATCAGGGGACTACCGCGTGTAATTTATGACACCCGGACTTCAGTTGGTGTGATCCTTGATTTTGATGTCTTTGTGGTCCTTGTGCATTGCATCGATCTCCGCTTCGGCGGCCAGCCAGTCGGCCAGTCGATCACCGCCACTAAAGCCGCGATGTTCGGCATGGTAATAAGCCGCAACAGAGATCTTTTCTTCGCGGTCAAGTCCATCACCAATTTCATTCTTCAGTGTGGCAGGTTGGATTTTCTTGTTCGGTTTGCTTGGGATAGCAGACGTGTTTGTCATAATCGTTCTCCTTGGGGAAAAGCCGACAATCATATGAATTAACATAATCAATCTTCGATGAAATAGATATTACGGATCAGATTGCAGAATCAGTAATAAGTCACAAGAAGGTGTTCCATGGGTATGGATTGCGCAAGGTACGGGTATGTGCAAATCGCCTCTGTGCGGCAACGCACAGAATATGCGGGCGGGGAAGCGCAGGATGTCCAAATGGATTAAGGTCGGCTGGTTCTGTTTGTTGTTGCATAGCGTTTCTCTGTTTATTGCTGCGGCTGCGAGTCAATTCAAGGAATGGACTGCGTCTCTGCAAACGGCCTTGTTGCGCAGGATTAGTATGCGCGGGCCACGATATAAGCCGAACGAGAGAACGCCAATCGAAAACCGGCGAAGCGCCGCGACGGTGATCAACCGTATGCGGTGGAATGCTCGCCAACAGAATAGCCGGGTTCTTCTCTCGTTTGGTCTGACCTCGTCTTGCTATCGCGTTGAGCAGCAATTCATGGATTGTTTAGGTTATTGGTTTCCAATTGGTGAATCCTGGTTCATAGGGTGGCGTTGCCCAGCCGACTCATCGTAGTGATCTCATTTTGCAAGCATGGCCCAGAGGATGCGTGCATGTTTGTTGGCGATAGCGATCAACGTTTTATGGTAGCCCTTGCGACCATAAAGTTTAATGATCCATTGCTGCAGGCGGTTGTTTTTTTAATGGGTCTGCCCTGAAGGCTGACTGCAGTGTACTTCGTGCTCCCTGGATCAGCAGGTTTCGCACATAGACGTCGCCGCGCAGGCTGATCCGTCCCAGTTTTGTTCTTCCGACGGAGCTGTGTTGTCGGGGTGTAAGGCCGAGCCAGGCACCAAACTGCCGCCGTTCTTGAAGATCATGGCATCTGGAACCGTCGCGGCAAGTGCGCTCGATGTTATGCATTTTTGCAAAGTGGGCGGTTTGCGTAGTGTGCAACGACAGAAAATCCTGACTGCATACTGAAGTTCACGACCGTCCAGTTTCGGGTGATCTAATCACAAACTAAACTTACAGCATTCAGTGTGCCTCAGTCGATTATAATTCGCGCCGCTTTTGCCCTAAAATTAAGCACACAATGAAACAGTATCTTGATTTAATTAGAAACGTTCTCGACACAGGAACGATTCAAGAAAATCGCACCGGCGTTCGGACAATCCCCATCCCAGGCGCAATGATGCGTTTTGATTTGGCGGAAGGATTTCCGGCCATTGCCACCAAGAGGCTTGCATTCAAGACCGCCATCGGGGAGATGGTGGGCTTCCTTCGTGCATATAAAAGCGCAGCAGATTTTCGTGCACTTGGCAGTAAGGTGTGGGATCAGAACGCCAATGAAAATAAACATTGGCTGGAAAATCCCTACCGAATGCAGACTGACGCGAAAGATCGAACATGAAAAGATGTTTTCGACATAATCAGGGGAGTTTATGAACAGCGGGTTCGTCGATCGCATGTCCCACGTCACGCCCCACTGGATAAAGGGTCTGAAGATCGTTCTGATAGCGTCCCTGAAATCCTGGATTGATCACCGGGGAGACAGTAAAGGCGCAGCCCTGGCTTTCTATACCTTGTTCTCGATGACGCCCATCCTGATGCTGGCCATCGTGGTCGCAGGCTACTTCTTCGGCGCCGAGGCTGCCCAGGGTGAGATCGTTGGTCAAGTGCAAGGGCTGGTAGGGCCGAATGGCGCGAAGGCGATCCAGGCATTGCTGGCAGCCGCGCGAGATCCCGCCTCCGGGAGGTTGGCGACACTTGTAGCGAGCGTCCTGCTGTTGCTGGGTGCCACCAGCGTCTTCGCTGAGTTGAAGGACAGCCTGAATGAACTGTGGGGTATCGAAAAATCTCGTGAGTCGGCCTTCAGCGTGATCTTGAGAACCCGGCTTTTGTCCTTTGGGATGGTGCTTGTTCTGGCTTTCCTGCTGCTCGTCTCCCTCGTTGTCAGCGCTGCACTGACCGTGCTTGAACGCTATGCGGGCGGGGTCTTGGGCAGTTCCGCCGCAGTTCTCGCGACAACCGCCTCCCTCATTTCGTTCGGCGTCATCGCCTGTATGTTTGCAATCATCTACAAGACCCTGCCAGACGCACCGCTGACGTGGCGCGATGTCTGGATCGGTGCCGCCTTCACGGCGGGGCTGTTCAGCCTGGGAAAATATGTGATCGGTTTGTATCTGGGTAACAGCGGTGTGACATCGAGTTTTGGTGCCGCCGGATCGCTGATCGCGTTGCTGCTGTGGGTGTACTACTCGGCACAGATTTTCTTTCTGGGAGCCGAGTTCACACGACATTACGCGCGGCGGTTCGGCAGCCTGCAGCATGAGAGGCTGCGTGCCGAGGAAAAGGAACGCCTCGCCGCTCGACCGGAAGTTGAGTGAGCCGCACGGAATGAACCCCTTGTACAACCGGGATTCTATGTACGGTATTCTCCCGCCGCATGCATGTGCTCGCGAAAACGAGAAACGTAACGTGACAAAAAAAGCCTTTAGAATATCCGCAAGCCGTGTTTACCATTGGGCATTCGACCAAGGAATTGGCGGCGATGAAGTCTCCCGCCACTAAGCGCGTAAACGCGTTGTAGTGGGGGTTTCTTGGGTCAACGACCAGAGCGCAGGAGTGTTACCACCACCACGACTTGGTACAGTGGCGTTAGTGCAGCGTCGATATGCCATCTGACAAGCCATTCAACCCGGACGCGCTGATTCGCGCTGGTTAAGTCATTCGTTGTCTGATTTAACGGAAATTGACCGTCTTCTTTGGGCCACACTTAATACCTCAAACGGCTACCGTTCGATCAGTTCAAGATCGACCCGTCATTCGTATGTGATCTAGTGTA
>LSLI01000104.1 GCA_001577345.1 Candidatus Gallionella acididurans | reverse complement strand
TGATTTGAGCAAGGCGCGCATTGTTTTCCGCGCCAAGTAGTTGAGCGAGTGAGGAGAGAAAAATGAGAGTTCAGGCATCAGTTAAAAAGATCTGCCGCAATTGCAAAATTGTTATTCGTAAACGCGTGGTGAGGGTGATATGTACTGAGCCGCGCCACAAGCAACGCCAAGGTTGATTGACCAGGCTTATTTGAGCATGGACGGCTTTGGGTGTTATAATCTTCGACTTTCAAAAGATAGGGTAGCTGCATGGCACGTATAGCAGGGGTCAATATCCCCAACCATCAACACGCCGTGATTGCTTTGACAGCAATCTACGGTATCGGACGCACGCGTTCGCAAGCGATATGTGCGGCAGCTGGCGTGAATGCTGCCGCCAAGATAAAGGACCTGACCGACGCTGAAGTTGAAAAGCTGCGCGAACAGGTCGCAAAAATCACGGTGGAGGGTGATCTGCGTCGTGAAACGACAATGAACATCAAGCGCCTGATGGATTTGGGCTGCTACCGCGGAGTGCGGCACCGTCGCGGCCTGCCTTGCCGCGGTCAACGCACCCGCACAAACGCACGCACCCGCAAGGGCCCGCGCAAGGCGATTGCAGGCGCCAAAAAGTAGATCGCTATAACGCTTAAAGGATTAAATAATGGTTAAGCCAAGCACGAAAGTGCGCAAGAAAGTCAAGAAGAACGTGGCGGAAGGCATCGCCCACGTGCACGCATCTTTTAACAACACCATCGTCACGATCACTGATCGTCAGGGGAATACCTTGGCATGGTCCACCAGCGGAGCGAACGGCTTCAAGGGCTCGCGTAAAAGCACCCCGTTTGCCGCACAGGTTGCGGCTGAGACCGTGGGCAAGTCGGCTGTGGAGTGCGGTGTAAAAAATCTGGAAGTGCGCATCAAGGGACCCGGTCCAGGCCGTGAATCCGCCGTGCGCGCTTTGAACGCTGCTGGTTTTAAGATCACCAGCATTTCCGATATTACGCCGGTGCCGCACAATGGTTGCCGTCCGCCTAAAAAGCGCCGTATTTAATCTTTTGGGAGTCGATCTTGGCTAGAAATCTTGATGCAAAATGCCGTCAGTGCCGCCGCGAAGGCGAAAAGCTGTTTCTGAAGGGCGAAAAATGTTTTACCGACAAATGTGCGGTTGAGCGCAGGGCCTATCCGCCCGGCCAGCACGGACAAAAGAAAAACACCCGTCTGTCCGAGTACGGCGGCCAGTTGCGCGAAAAGCAGAAGGTCCGTCGTATCTACGGCGTGCTTGAAGGGCAGTTCCGCCTGACATACAAACAGGCGGAAAGCCAGCGCGGCATTACCGGTGAAAGCCTGCTGCAGATTCTGGAGTCCCGGCTGGACAATGTTTCGTACCGCATGGGTTTCGGCGCATCGCGTTCTGAAGCGCGTCAGGTTGTGCGTCACAACGGCCTGCTGGTTAACGGCAAGCGCGTGAATATCCCTTCTTACCAGGTGCGCCCCGGCGACGTGGTTGAAGTAGTCGAAAAGACCCGGACACAATTGCGTATCAAGGCTGCAATCGCTGCGGCCGAGCAGCGCGGTTTTCCGGAATGGATCGAAATGGACACCAAGGCATTCAAAGGAATTTTTAAAGCCAAACCACAACGTGCCGAACTGCCTGCAACCATCAACGAGCATCTCGTGGTTGAGTTGTATTCCAAGTAATCCACGCGGAGTAGCATATGTCTAAGAATGATTTTTTGAAGCCACGCATCATTGAAGTGCAAAAGATTTCCGACACCCAGGCCAAGGTGGTGATGGAACCTTTTGAACGTGGCTATGGCCACACACTGGGCAACGCATTGCGCCGCATACTGTTGTCGTCGATGCAGGGCGCGGCTCCGACCGAAGTAAAAATGGCCGGAGTGTTGCACGAATACGCGACCATAGACGGAGTGCAGGAAGATGTCGTCGACATCCTGCTGAACCTCAAGGGTGTGGTGTTGCGTTTGCACAACACTCCTGAAGTCGTGTTGACCCTTAAAAAGGAAGGCCAGGGAGTAGTGACGGCAGCCGACATCAGCGGCAATGCCGATGTCGAGGTGATCAACCCTGACCACGTGATTGCCCATCTTACTGCGGGCGGCAAGCTGGACATGCAGATCAAGGTTGAACAGGGCCGCGGTTATGTGTCCGCGATTTCCAGGCTGGCGCCGAATGAAACACGCGCAGTCGGACATATCGCCCTGGACGCTTCGTTCAGCCCGGTCAATCGCGTGAGCTATGCCGTCGAAAGCGCGCGTGTTGAGCAACGTACTGATCTGGACAAGCTGGTGATGCACATTGAAACCAACGGTGCGGTAGACCCGGAGGAAGCCATTCGCAATGCCGCGCGCATTCTGGTGGATCAGTTCTCGGTGTTCGCCGCGCTGGAAGGTACCGAGCCTATTGTTGAGAAGGTGCAGACTCCCAAGGTCGATCCTATCCTGTTGCGTCCGGTAGATGATCTGGAACTGACTCCGCGTTCATCAAACTGTCTCAAGGCCCAGAGCATCCACTACATCGGCGATTTGATCCAGTACACCGAAAATGATCTGCTGCGCACCCCGAACCTGGGCCGCAAGTCGCTGAACGAAATCAAACAGGTTCTTGCCGAGCACAATTTATCGCTGGGCATGAAGCTGGAAAACTGGCCGGCCACAACCGCTTGAAGCGGCGGTTCAATACACCAGATCAAGAAATCCAGTAGCCAAAAAAACAGAATCAAGAGAGGCAATCATGCGTCACCGTTTAGGTTTAAGAAAACTCAACCGTACCAGCAGCCACCGTCTGGCAATGTTCCGCAACATGACCGTGTCACTGTTGCGCCACGAACTCATCAAGACCACCCTGCCCAAGGCGAAGGAGTTGCGCCGTGTTGCCGAACCAATTTTGACATTGGGAAAAACACCGAGCCTGGCCAATCGCCGTTTGGCGTTTGCCCGTTTGCGCGATCGCGAGATGGTCACCAAACTGTTCGACGAACTCGGACCGCGCTACGCGGCACGCAACGGCGGATACTCGCGTATTCTCAAATTTGGCTTCCGCAAGGGAGACAATGCACCGATGGCGCTGGTCGAACTGATGGATCGCCCGGTTGACGCTACCGCGGTTGATGTTGAATAAATAGGAATGCAGCAGCAAACAAAAAGCCGGATTCGTCCGGCTTTTTGCATTTGTATATCCGCACCTAGCCGGATTCCCCGAATTTACTGCGCAGTGCTTTCAGTTTCCCGCGCTGGGTCTTGCCCTCGATGCGCTTCTTGACCGAGTTGCGCGTCGGCCTGGTAGGAGTTCGTTTTTTCTGTGTAACGGTTGCGCTATTGATCAATTCAGCCAGCCTTGCCAGGGCATCATCGCGGTTCTTTTCTTGGCTGCGATAACGCTGCGCCTTGATGATGATCACCGCATCGCCGGAAATTCTCCTGTCCTTGAGTTGTACGAGCTTCTCTTTGCACGTATCGGGCAGCGAAGATGCGCTGATATCGAAGCGCAGGTGGATGGCGGTCGAAACTTTATTGACATTCTGGCCGCCCGCGCCCTGCGCGCGTATGGCATGCAATTCGATCTCGTTATCCGGAATGGCGATATTCTTGGATACCTGCAGCATGGTCGTGCCCGGGGAGATTATCTGTCGAGTGCCTGTTTCAAATACATTCCTGTGGCACTGAGCTTGTTCTGCGCAAGTTCCTTGGGCGAGCCTTCGGCAATGATGCGGCCGCCGCCTTCACCGCCTTCCGGGCCGAGATCGATCACCCAGTCGGCGGTCTTGATCACGTCGAGGTTGTGCTCGATTACCACCACGGTGTTGCCCTGGTCGCGAAGTTTGTGGATCACCTTGAGCAGCATCGCGATGTCGTGGAAGTGCAGGCCGGTGGTTGGCTCATCGAGGATATAGAGTGTCCTGCCTGTGTCGCGTTTGGACAGTTCGAGCGAAAGCTTCACGCGTTGCGCTTCCCCTCCGGACAGCGTGGTGGCTGATTGCCCCAGCGTGATGTATCCCAGTCCGACATCGAGCAGCGTTTGCAGTTTGCGCGCGATGATGGGCACCGGCTTGAAAAATTCGTGCGCCTGTTCGACGGTCATCAGCAGTATCTGGTGCACGTTCCTGCCCTTGTAATTGATCTCCAGGGTTTCGCGGTTGTAGCGATGACCGTGACACACGTCGCAGGGCACATACACATCCGGCAGGAAGTGCATTTCAACCTTGATAACACCGTCACCCTGGCAGGATTCACAGCGCCCGCCCTTGACGTTGAACGAGAAGCGTCCTGGCCCGTAGCCACGCTCGCGCGCTGACGGTACTCCGGCGAAAAGTTCGCGGATAGGTGTGAACAGGCCGGTATAAGTTGCCGGATTGGAGCGCGGTGTTCGGCCGATAGGGCTCTGGTCTACGTTGATCACCTTGTCAAAAAATTCCAGCCCGCTGATCTCGGCGTAGGGAGCCGGCTCGGTGTTGCTGCCGTACAGATGACGGGCCACGGCGGGATACAAGGTGTCGTTGATCAGCGTTGATTTCCCTGAACCGGATACTCCGGTCACACAAACCATCAGGCCGACGGGCAGGTTCAGCGTCACATCCTTGAGGTTGTTGCCGCTGGCGCTGACAATTTGCAGCATGCGTTCCGGATCAGGCTTGCGGGATTTTGCCGGCATCGCGATGCTGCGGCGGCCGGTCATGTAATCGCCGGTCAGCGAATCCTTGTTCCGGCAGATATCGTCCGGCGTGCCTTGCGCAACTATCAGTCCGCCGTGCTCACCCGCGCCCGGCCCCATGTCCACTACATAATCTGCGGCGCGGATCGCCTCTTCATCGTGTTCCACCACGATCACGCTGTTGCCCATATCACGCAGTTTCTTCAATGTGGTCAACAGACGGTCATTGTCGCGCTGATGCAGGCCGATCGAGGGCTCGTCCAGCACATACATCACACCGGTCAGCCCGGAGCCGATCTGCGAGGCGAGCCGTATGCGCTGCGCCTCCCCGCCGGACAGGGTTTCGGCGGAACGTTCCAGGGACAGATAATCCAGCCCGACGTTGTTCAGGAACGATAAACGGTTGGCAATTTCCAGCACGATTTTATCCGCAATAATCTGTTTTTGACCCTGCAGTTTCAAGCCCTGGAAGAAAGCCAGTGCCTGCTTCAGCGGCAGTGCGCTGATCTCGTATAAGTTTTTATCCGCGACGCGCACATGGCGCGCTTCCAGGCGCAGGCGCGTGCCCTTGCATTCCGGGCAGGTGCAGCTGTTCAGGTATTTCGCCAGCTCCTCGCGCACGGTGGGCGAATCGGTCTCCTTGTAGCGGCGCTCCAGATTGTGCACGACGCCTTCAAAGGCGTGTTCGCGCAGAGTAGGCTTGCCGCGCTCGTTCAGGTATTGGAACGCGATCTCGGTTTTGCCGCTGCCGTACAGAATCACTTGCTGGATCTTTTCCGGCAGGCTCTCGAAGGATTGTTCTATATCGAAGCTGTAGTGTTTGGCGAGACCGGCGAGCAGTTGGTGGTAGAACTGGTTGCGCCTGTCCCAGCCCTTGATCGCACCGGAGCTCAGGCTGAGAGTCGGGAAAGCAACGATGCGTTTGGGGTCGAAAAAACTGATGTTGCCGAGACCGTCGCACTTGGGGCAGGCACCCATCGGGTTATTGAACGAAAACAGGCGCGGTTCCAGTTCCGGTAATGAATAGTTGCAGACCGGACAGGCGAATTTTGCCGAGAATGAATGCTCCTTGTCCGTATCCATCTCGACCGCAACAGCGCGGCCGTCGGCGTGCCGCAACGCGGTCTCGAAAGATTCGGCCAGCCGCTGCTTGGATTCCGCGTTCACCTTCAGCCTGTCCACGACAATTTCCACCGTGTGTTTTTTGGTCTTCTGCAGGGTCGGCAGCGTGTCCATCTCGTACACCTTGCCGTTGATGCGCAGCCGCGTAAAGCCCTGCGCGCGCAGTTCGTCGAACAGATCCAGCTGCTCACCCTTGCGCTCGACGACCAGGGGGGAAAGAATCATGATGCGCGTGCCTTCAGGCAGCTGCAGCACATGATCCACCATCTGTCCGACGCTCTGTGCCTGCAGCACCAGGTCATGCTGCGGACAATACGGATCGCCCGCGCGCGCGAACAGCAGGCGCAGGTAATCGTGGATTTCGGTGACTGTGCCGACCGTGGAGCGCGGGTTATGCGAAGTGGCTTTCTGTTCAATGGCGATGGCCGGCGACAAGCCCTCGATCAAGTCCACATCAGGCTTTTCCATCAACTGCAAAAACTGTCGCGCGTACGCCGACAGCGACTCAACATAGCGGCGCTGTCCCTCTGCATACAGGGTGTCAAACGCGAGTGAGGACTTACCCGAACCAGACAGGCCGGTGATCACCACCAGTTTATGGCGTGGCAGATCAAGGCTTATGTTCTTTAAATTATGGGTGCGAGCACCGCGTATCCGTATCTGTTCCATGCGAACCGTCTTGAGTGAGGCCAGCCTGCCAATATACGCGATTTTGCATGCTTTCCCAACACGTGATTGTGGGAATACCGGGAGTGGGGTGCAGATGCCTTCCCGGGTAATTGCAATGGGGCAGAAGCGAGCCGCACGTTTCCGGGATCATGGACACACACCGGGGGCTATGAGCGTGCAGCCGGAAACCCTTAGGCGCGATTTCCCCTACACGCTGGACTTACGCCGCATGCCCGATATACCATCCGGACGCACATCAAAATAGGTCTCCGGATTGCGCATGGATTACGACGTACTCATCATCGGTTCCGGCCCCGCCGGCCAACAGGCCGCGTGGCAGGCGGCGCGCATGGGCAAGCGCGCGGCGATCATCGAGCGCAAACCCAAGCTCGGCGGAGCGGGTCTGCAAACCGGCACGATACCCAGCAAGGCGATGCGCGAAGTGGCTTACCTGCTGTCGCGCTCGGGCTACGGTGGCATGCGCCAGGCTCTCGCGCCCGATAGTGTAAACCGCCACGCCTTGCTGGCCGATGCGGTGCGGCGCAAGGAAGTGGTAATCGCGCAGCAGGAGTCGGTGATCCTGCAGCGCCTGCTGCGTTCCGGCGTCGCGCTGATTCCGGGCGAGGCAGCGTTTGCCGATGCGCATACGATGCAGGTCACCGACGCGGCAGGCAACATGCGCAAAATATCCGCCCCCGTCATCGTGCTGGCCAGCGGCTCCCGTCCGCGCCGCCCGGCTGATGTTCCGTTCGACAAGAAGACCGTGCTGGATTCCACCTCCATCCTGAATCTGCGCCACCTGCCGGACAGCCTGACGGTGGTGGGCGGCGGCGTGATCGCGTGCGAATTCGTCTCGATATTCGCGGCACTGGGCGTCAAGGTCTGCGTGGTGGACAGCCACGCGCAATTGCTGGAATATCTGAGCGAAGATGTGGTGGGCGTGCTGGCTGACAGTTTTCTGGGCATGGGCGTCAGCTTCCACATGCAGGAACGCGTCGCCCATATACGCCGTGAACAGGGTGGCACACTCACGGTGCTGGAAAGCGGCAAACAGATACGCAGCGACGCGGTGCTCTACGCGCAGGGCAGGCAACCCAACAGTGAAAAGCTGCATGTCGAGCACGCCGGCATCGTTGCAGAAGGCGGATGGATAGCAGTCAACGAACATTACCAGACCAGCGTGCCGCACATCTTCGCGGTGGGCGACCTGATCGGACGTCCCGCGCTTGCCTCGACCGGTATGGAGCAGGGTCGCGCGGCGGTGTTGTATGCCTTCGATGGCGAGCAGCAGGTCACCGCGGAAAATCTGCCGATGGCGGTCTACACCATTCCGGAAATTTCCTATGTCGGCAAAACCGAAAAAGAAGTACAGCAGGAAAATATTCCTTATCAGGTCGGGCGCGCCTTTTTCAAGGACAGCGCGCGCGGGCAGATCATCGGCGACGCGCAGGGCCTGCTCAAGCTGATCGTCGATGCGCGCAACGAGAAATTGCTGGGTGTGCATATCGTCGGCGAGCAGGCCAGCGAGCTGATCCACATCGGGCAACTGGTGATGAACTTTCACGGCACCGTGCGCGACCTGGTAAGCAATGTGTTCAACTACCCGACCCTCGCCGAGTGCTACAAGATCGCCGCGATGGATTGCATACACCAGTTGAAGCAAAACAGCATGCAGCCCGGATAACCTGCGGCCGTTTGCGATTTGTCATGGCCTCCCATAGCTTGGTTGGACGGAAGAGATGTGGCGGAAATATTGATAATGGTCAGTAAGCGCATGTCCGTTTTGTGCCAAATGGAGAAACTCGCCACCGTTATTACTATTATGTATTTTTTATAGTGTAGACCGGTAGGTTCGCCTAATAGCTGTAGGGCCGCAATGAAGAGATTTGTTCGTAAGGAGACGCAATGAGCGAAGCAAATATTCCACCCGTAATGCGCGTTCTAATGGATGAGGACTGGGGCAGCCTGAATTCGTTCTCTGACTTCGCAAAAAAATACAAAAGAATTTCTCCTGAGATTGCGGCACAGGCGGAGTACGGATACGAGAACTTTGAATATTTCGAGGAGCGGAAGCCAAAAGATCATTCACTCGTTATAACTGCGGGTGGCGGTTTGGATCCATTCTCAGGTCGTGATATGTGCTCAGAACCAAAATGCCGAATAAAATCGGCAAAAGAAATCGCAAGAACGCTTGGCTTATATGCTGATGTGATTACTATTGCCGATCCATTATCTTATTTGTTGGCTGAATCAAAGAAGCCAACCACGAAACAGATTAGATGGCTTCTAAATCAGATGCTCATTCTCAGAGAGCTATATCCATTGATTGAGGCTGGGATAATTCGGTTTTGGTCTGGACGGGTTGGGATTTGTAAGCAATGCTACAGAAATGTAGAAATCGAAATTGAGAAGGTGGCAGATGATCTCAGCGAGCAGTTAGATGAATATATTCATGTAGAGGTAATTGATGATCACCTTGCAATCAGCACTACGGGAATTATAGAAAGCC
>LSLI01000103.1 GCA_001577345.1 Candidatus Gallionella acididurans | reverse complement strand
TTAACTCAACTTTTACCCTGCCATGTCTTTTGTCGACCACCATCCGGAAAAAAAAATAATTCGCGTGCAACTGAAACAAAACATCGTGCTCAAGGAAATGCGTGACAGCGAGATGGCGGCTCTCGAACCGCATCTGACGATCGCCGAGTGCAACAAGGGGGATTTTTTGCTGCACCAGGGCGTGCATGAAATGGAGCAGTACTTCATACTCGACGGCATCCTGAAGCGCGTGGTCACCAGCCAGCAGGCGCATGAAATGATACTGCGCTTTGCCGTCGAGCGCGATATCGAAACCAGTTATGCGGCCTGGCGCCTGAAGACGCCCACGCCTTACAGCATCGTGTGCGTGACCAAGGCGCGCGTGGCCAAGCTGCCGATGCAGCAATGGGTGGCGTTCATTGAAGCCCATGGCGAAATCAAGCAGCGCTTCGAATATGAGGTCATGAATCTGATGAGCGAGATCATGGGCCATACCATCACGCTGCACCTGCTCGATGCGCCGGGGCGCGTGCACCGCTTCCTGCGCAAGCATCCCGATCTGTTCGACCATATCCCGAAAAAAGAACTCGCGTCCTACCTCAACCTCTCCCCGGAAACCCTCAGCCGGCTGAAACATCAGGGGAAAATCTGACCCGCGTATTGCCGCCCTGCCTGCAACACCAATACACTGACCAGCATCCGGTGCCCAGTTCATCCAGTAGATTAACGGGATATCCGGTTCGGATTAAGTTATTTAGGAATTGCTCGACACGGGGTATACAATATTAAAAAAAGGGGAGGTACCACAATGAGCAAAGCACTTGACGGTGTCCGCATTCTTGATTTTACCCATGTGCAGTCCGGACCAACCTGCACCCAATTGCTGGCCTGGTTCGGTGCCGACGTGATCAAGGTGGAACGTGCCGGCGAAGGTGATGCCACGCGCGGGCAGTTGCGCGACATCCCCGACGTGGACAGCCTGTACTTCACGATGCTGAACCACAACAAGCGCTCGATCACGCTGGACACCAAGACCCCGAAAGGCAAAGAGGTGCTTGAGAAGTTGATCAGGCAGTGCGATGTGCTGGTCGAGAACTTTGCCCCCGGTGCGCTGGACCGGATGGGATTTACCTGGTTGCGCATCCAGGAACTCAATCCGCGCATGATCGTCGCATCGGTCAAGGGCTTCGGCCCCGGCCCCTACGAAGACTGCAAGGTTTACGAAAATGTGGCGCAATGCACGGGCGGCGCGGCCTCAACCACCGGTTTCGTTGACGGCCCACCGATGGTCACCGGTGCCCAGATCGGCGACAGCGGCACCGGATTGAACCTGGCACTGGGCATTGTCGCCGCCTTGTACCAGCGCAACAGTACCGGGCGCGGACAAAGGGTCCTGGCCGCGATGCAGGACGCCGTGTTGAACCTGTGCCGGGTCAAGCTGCGCGACCAGCAGCGCATGGAGCGCACGGGCCTGCTGAAAGAATACCCGCAGTATCCGGACCAACCGTTTGGCGAATCTGTACCGCGTGCCGGCAATGCCTCCGGTGGCGGCCAGCCGGGGTCGATCCTTAAGTGCAAGGGCTGGGAAACCGATCCGAACGCCTACGTCTATTTCATTGCCCAGGGAGCTGTCTGGCCCGCCATCTGCAAGGTCATTGGAGAGGAAGGCTGGGTCAGCGACGAGGCTTACGCCACCCCGCCGGCGCGCTTGACGCACCTGAAGCAGATCTTCGCGCGCGTCGAGGAATGGACCAAGACCAAGACCAAGTTCGAGGCGGTGGACATCTTGAACAAGTACGACATTCCGTGCGGGCCTATCCTGTCGATGAAAGAGATCGCCGAAGAACCCTCATTGCGCGCGAGCGGAACCGTCGTCGAGGTCTATCATCCCAAGCGCGGAAAATATCTGACGGTCGGCAATCCGATCAAACTGTCCGACAGCCCGACCGAAGTCACACGCTCGCCGTTGTTGGGCGAACACACCGATGAAGTGCTGGCACAACTGGGCTACGATGCGAAGCAAATTGCGGCGCTGCGCGAGGAGCGCGTGATCTGAACCCGTGGCCCGGCAAAGCTGTTCCCGCCGCACCTTCTTCGTAGTGTTTTCCGGCTTGCCGGTGAACTCCGATCCCGGACCTTCCGGCTATTTGACCGAATTCAGATTGTGCATATCCGACAACATGCGATTGTTTGTTAAATGTTGACAGCAGTTATTTTGCTATGTATGTTGGTTGCAGGTTGCAAGACAATTAAAATAAATGTGAAACCCAACAGCCAGCTGTTCCTGAACCCTATTACTGTCGCCCAACACCATAATAATCAGAGGAGAAATCGATGAAGTCCTACGCACGGAGTTTGGTATTGTCCGCATTTGCAGGAATCCTGGCCCTGGGCCTGTCCGCAACCAGTCACGCACAAGAAGTTAAAGTCCTCAAGCTTTCCCACCAGTTCCCCGCCTCAAATGGCGATGATGGCGATTTCCGCGATCGCCTGGCGCGCAAGTTCGCCAAGGAGGTCGAGGAAAAGACCGGCGGGTCGCTCAAGATCGAAATCTATCCGAGCAGCTCGATGATCAAAACCATGAGCCAGTTCAGCGCGCTGCGCAAAGGCACCCTGGACATGTCCGTGCTGCCGCTGGCCTACGGCAGCGGCGAGGTCCCTGAAGTCGGCCTGACGCTGATGCCGACTCTGGTCCAGAGCTATGAGCAGGGGCTGCACTGGAAGACCGCACCGATAGGCGTGGAACTGGAGAAAATCCTCGAAGCCAAGGGTATCAAGATCGTGACCTGGGTATGGCAGGCCGGCGGCACCGTCAGCCGCGGCAAGCCCATCGTCAATCCGGACGACGTGAAGGGGCTCAAGATCCGCGGCGGCGACAAGACCATAGACCTGATGCTCAAGGGCGCAGGCGGATCAGACACCAACCTGCCCTCCAGTGAAATCTACAATGCGATGTCCACCGGCGTGCTGGATGCCGCCGTCACCTCCAGCACTTCATTGATCAGCTACCGGCTGTATGAAGTTTCCAAGTCGGTGACAACGGCACGGGACAAATCCTTCTGGTTCATGTTCGAGCCGCTGCTGATCTCCAAAGCCTCCTGGGACACCCTGACTCCCCAGCAGCAGAAGGTCGTGATGGAGGTGGGCGCATCACTCGAACCTTTCGCAATGGAAGGCGCAAAGAGGGATGACAGACTGCTCGCCGAGATCTACGCGAAAGCGGGCAGCAAGGTGGTCGACATGAACCAGGCCTCTTTCGACAAGTGGAAGGCCATCGCCAGACAAACCTCTTTCAAGAACTTCACCGACAATGTGGCCAACGGCAAGCAGCTGCTGGACATGGCCCTGTCTGTCAAATGATATGGCCGGTCAAGTGACATGAGTGCGACTTCCCACCCAGGTTCCGGCCCAAACTCCGGAATGGGGCCGGCGCAGGTGGGCGACCGATCCGTCTGGCGGCGTTTTGCGCAGGCAGTAAAGGGCTTCAATGTCCTGACCGGCTATCTGTCCGGCATCACCATCGTGGTCACGAGTGTCGTCGTCTGCTATGGCGTGGTGATGCGTTATTTCTTTTCATCACCGACAGACTGGGGGCTGGAGCTGTCCATCTTCCTGCTCATCATCGCTACCTTCATGAGCGCCGCCTATACCCAGTTGCAGCGCGGTCACGTCACCATCGAGGTGCTTGCGCACCTGCTCTCCCCGCGCGCCAACAAGTGGCGCTACCTTGTCGGCGATGCCCTGTCGCTGGTGTTTTGCGCGTTCCTGGCCTGGAACTCCTGGGAGTTCTTCCGGGAAGCTTACACGGACGGCCGGGTCACCAACAGCACATGGGGTCCCAAGCTGTGGATTCGGTACAGTTTCATGGTGATCGGAACGACGGCGCTGGCCCTGCAACTTCTGGTCCAGATCGTGGATACCGTGGTCGGCTGGAAAGGGAAGCCACATATAACCGGACCCGAGTGGAAAGAATAATAATGGACACGAGCACGATCGGCCTTCTCTACGGAGGCATAACCCTGCTGCTGCTTTTTTCTGGGATGCCCATCGCTTTCGCGCTGGGTCTTTCCGCCCTGGGCTTCATCGCGGTGTTCATGCCGGCACCGATGATCCATTCCGTGGCTGAAACCATCTATTCCGAGCTGGATAATTTCACGCTGCTGACCATTCCGCTGTTCGTGCTGATGGGCGCGGCGATAGGCAAGACCCGTGCCGGTTCGGATGTATACAACTCCCTCCATTCCTGGACGCACAGGATACCCGGCGGACTCGGACTGGCCAATGTATTTGCCTGCACGGTATTCGCCGCGATGTGCGGTTCCAGCCCGGCGACCTGTTCCGCGATCGGCTCATCGGGAATTCCGCAACTGGTCAAGCGCGGCTATTCGGAGGGTCTGGCCGCGGGTCTTATCGCCGCCGGCGGCACCCTGGGCATCCTGATTCCGCCTTCCATCACGCTGATTCTCTACAGCCTCGCCTCCGAACAGTCCATCGGGCGACTGTTCATGGCCGGCATCGGACCCGGCGTGCTGCTGGTCTTCCTGTTCTCCTGCTGGGTCATGTTCAAGTACAGCCTGGAACGCAAATCCGCCCTCGCGGCAGTCGGCTCCGCCAGGCACGCGATCACGGAAGACGACCACTTCAGCTGGCGCGACCGCCTGGAATCCCTGCCGCGATTGCTGCCCTTCCTGCTCCTGATTGCCCTGATCATGGTCGCCCTGTACGGCGGCCTGGCCACTCCCTCTGAAGTAGCCGGCATCGGTGCTGCAGGCGCATTGATCCTGGTGGTGACTCTCTACAAGTGCTGGAGGATAGCGGATATCAAGGCGATCCTTTCCGGTTCGGTCCGCGAAAGCACGATGATCATGATGATCATCGCCACTTCCGGGCTGTTCACCTTCGTGATGAGCTACCTGGGCGTGACCCAGCAGACAGCAACGTGGCTGGTCGGATTGGGACTTTCCAAATGGGCCTTCTTCATCGGTGTGGACATATTCATCGTCGTGCTCGGCTTCTTCCTGCCGCCGGTGGCCATCATCCTGATGGTGACACCCATCGTCCTGCCGTCCCTCAAGGCCATGGGCATCGACCTGGTCTGGTTCGGCATCATCATGACGATACTGATGGAAATGGGTCTGATCCATCCGCCGGTCGGGCTCAACCTGTTCGTGATCAACAGTATCGCGCCGGACATCAAACTGAAGACCATCATCTGGGGCACACTGCCCTTCATCGGCCTGATGCTGCTGGGTATTCTCATTCTGTGCCTGTTCCCGGAGATCGCCGTGTGGCTGCCCGACCATTTTTACAAGGGCAACTGACCTGAATTTAGCGGCCCATTGGAGGCTGCTACAGGTTTTACTGCCATAGCCCATCTGCTTTGTGGCAAACTAGCGCCCTACAAAAATTCTGGGCGGCTCTAGAAATCGTCGCGAGCAAGCCAGAGTGCGAGGAGCCGCGCAGTGAATGACGAGACATATCGAATGGATAGGCGAGGATTGAACGAGCACGCGACACAGCGAGCGGGAGGGTGGCTGCATAGCAGCCGGGCACACACCGGCCTACTTCTCGCGGGTGAATCAGGCTGCGCAGTAGATTTATAGAGGTGTCCTTGCAACCCTACGAATTATTCATCGGCCTGCGCTATACCCGTGCCAAGCGCCGCAATCATTTCATCTCGTTCATCTCGCTGATCTCCATGCTGGGCATGGCGCTGGGCGTGATGGCACTGATCGTGGTGCTGTCGGTGATGAACGGATTCCAGAAAGAAATCCGCGCGCGCATGCTGGGCGCGACGCCGCATCTGGAGGTGGTCGCCGATGGCGGCCGGATGGAAAACTGGCCGTCTATTCTGGACAAGGTTATGCAGAATCCGCAAGTCCTGGCGGCGGCACCCTATGTGGGCGGACAGGGCATGTTGTCATTCGGCCAGAATGTCCAGGGCGTGATGGTGCGCGGCATCGACCCGGTCAGAGAGACTGCCATCACCGAACTGGCCAACAAGGTCAAGACCGGCTCCCTGAACGATTTGCGCAGCGGCGAATTCGGCGTCGTGCTGGGCGTTGACCTGGCCCGTGCGCTCGGCGTGCGGGTCGGGGAAAAGGTCATGCTGATCGCCCCGCAGGGGCAGATCACCCCCGCAGGCATGGTGCCGCGTCTCAAGCAATTCCGCGTGGTGGGCATCTTCGAGATCGGCATGGCGCCCTACGACAACAACCTCGCGCTGATCAACATAACCGACGCGCAAAAGCTGTTTCAGCTCGGCGATTCCGTGACCGGCATCAGCGCCAAGCTGCGCGATGTCGATCTTGCTCCGCAGGTGTCACGCGAGATTCAAGGCCGGCTGCCCGATGACCTGTACGCCAACGACTGGACGCACCAGAACAGCAACTATTTCCGCGCGGTGCAGATGGAAAAGAAAATGATGTTCATCATCCTGTCACTGATCGTCGCGGTGGCCGCGTTCAATATCGTCTCAACGCTGGTGATGGCCGTCACCGACAAGCAGGCCGACATCGCGATTCTGCGCACGCTGGGCGCGTCGCCTCGCAACATCATGAAGATCTTCATCGTGCAGGGCGTCGTGATCGGCGTGATCGGCACGCTGTTGGGCAGCGTCAGCGGCATCGTGCTTGCGCTGAATCTGGATGTGGTCGTGCCGTTCATCGAGCACCTGTTCGGGGTGCAGTTCCTGGCCAAGGATGTGTATTACATCAGCGAACTGCCTTCCGACCTGCGCTACCACGAGGTCGCGATGGTTTCCGGCATATCCTTTGTGATCAGCCTGCTGGCAACGATTTACCCGAGTTACCGGGCGTCGCAAACGCAACCGGCGGAGGCGTTGCGTTATGAATAAATCTACTGCGCGATTCGATAGCTGCGTTGCGCGGTACTCGCTCCACGCCTACCGATCTGGTATGTCTCGTGCGCTGCGTTCCGTGCGCCTTGCTCTCAAACCGCTCGCTACGATTTATGAGGGCGCCATATGACTATCATCTCCTGCCGCGATTTGAGCAAGACGTTTACGATCGGCACGGTGGATGTGCAGGTGCTCAAAGGCATCAATCTCGACGTGCGGCGCGGCGAGCGCATCGCGATCGTCGGGGCGTCGGGTTCGGGCAAGAGTACGCTGTTGCACCTGCTCGGCGGGCTGGACAACGCCAGCAGCGGCAGCGTGCAGATACTGGGGCGGGACATGCAGGACCTGGACGAAACCCGGCGCGGCGAGATGCGCAACCGCTCGCTCGGCTTTGTGTACCAGTTCCATCACCTGCTGCCGGAATTCACCGCGCTGGAAAACGTCGCGATGCCGCTGCTGATACGCGGCATGAAGCGTGCCGAGGCGGCGCCGCGCGCCGCCGCAATGCTGGAACAGGTCGGGCTGGCGCAACGCCTGGAACATCACCCCTCCGAGCTGTCCGGCGGGGAACGCCAGCGCACCGCGGTGGCGCGCGCCCTGGTGACGGAACCGGCTTGCGTATTGGCGGACGAACCGACCGGCAATCTCGACCGCAACAGCGCCCAGGCACTATTCGATCTGATGCAGCAACTCAACGAAAAACTCAACACCAGTTTCATCGTGGTGACGCACGACATGGGCTTGGCGAGCCGTATGCAGCGCAGCCTGCAACTGGTGGATGGAGTGCTTCAGGCGGTGTAGTCCGGCGCAAGGAGGCACCATGCCTCGCATGGAGACGGGCACATGAGCAGCATGCTCGTTGGTTATTACGCCCTGCGCGGGCCGATGAGCTTGACTGCTAACGACACAACAACCGACCTTTAGGGTGGAATTTCAGAGCGACTGCTTCACGCCATATAACTGCCGTTCAATTTGAAGAAAATTGGCAGGCTTACATGACTCTTGCTGACCCTTTGCGGACAGCCACGGTTGGTGATAGCGGTCATTCATTTCAAGCCTAGAGATCAGCTGACGGATTTGAAGGTGAATGTCGCTTAGGACTGGGCGTGGTTGGCCTGCGGCACGGTCTGGGCCCACTGCTCACTAACACACGCAAGCCCTTGGCATCGCGCTTCAATGCGGCACTCTACTCTTAAATTCCTGCATGCCGCTCTTAGTGATGATGGTGAACGCAGTGCCGGACCTGCTTCTCGATCCAGAAAATCCAGACTATTCCGAATGTGTGCGCCAGCGCACAGACCTGACGCAGGCGATGAACTACGGTATGCATGCGTGGCAGTCGCCGCGCGTCGAAATTAGGCTGGCTTACTTTTTCAGGAGCGAATCATGAGCATCAACAAGGATCAGGTCAAAGGGCGATTGGAAGAAGCTAAAGGCAAGGTAAAGGAGCTCGTTGGTAAGGTCGTGGGTAACAAGGACCTTGAAGTGAAAGGCAACATCCAGAAAAACGTCGGCGCAGTTCAGGCATCAGCAGGTGATGCCAAAGAGGATACCCTCCCACTTCGAAGTGCCCGCATCCTCGCGCTCATGGCCGCTTCGGGATCAAGTTTGATGATATCGATGCCCGCTTCGGCAGAGCTGTCGCCTGCGCTGGACCGTGCCAGCTTCTCCGTCGGCGTCTACCGCGCTGACCCAAAGTTCAATGCCTCCCTGAATACCCCGTACGGCAATCTCCAGTCGGGTGATATCGGGCTAGGCATGAAAACGATGCCTCGTGTCAAAGCCGACATCATGATCTTCGACAGCCAGGGCCTGTCCTTCGACTATTACCAGTACAAACGCGGCTACACGGGTGCCATGACCAACAACACGAACGTCAACGGCACAGCGTTGACGACGGTTGGCAATGCCAGCCTCAATATCAAGCTCGACTTTGCGAAGCTGGATTACAAGTGGTGGTTTGGCACCGGCAACACCGTTATTGGTCTGGGCGCAGGCGCTGCTTACTACATGGTCAGTCTGAACGCGAATGCCACCGCGTCCATCAACAACGCGACCGCCGGCATAAACACCGAATACAGCAACGACGCGGTAGCGCCCCTTCTGGAGATCGGCGTGCGCCACGCCATCAGCCCGGATCTGCGCCTTTTCGCCGATGCCTCTGGCGTGAAGCACTCGCAGGGTCGTTTGAACGGCGAGATTTACAACGCAGCAGCGGGGCTTGAATGGTTCCCGATCAAAAACGTAGGCGTTGTTTTTGACTACAGCATGAGTCAGTTTGACCTGACCCGCAGTGACGCCATTGACGTAAATTTGCAGCTTAAACTCCACGGACCGTCGGCGTTCGTCAAAGTCCGGTTTTGATGACACCTTGATTCATTCGCAAGATCGAAACCCCGGATGGGACGGCTGGGAATGGTGTGAGAGGCGAAAGCTGGCATGGGCGGGACAAACTTGCCATGCCAGCACTTTCGGCTTCACGCAACGGTTTACTCGTTTGTATTCGTCCCCTGTTAAGGGTTGTCCGATAGCTGCCCTCAACCGCAGGCCAACAGGATACCGTAGCACTTGCCGGGCAGGTGTCGGAAAGCCTCAAGGGACGAAACCGCGTGATGTTACCGGTGCGCTTTAAAACAGGCGACGGTCTATGGGGATTTGAGTTATCGCTTGGCCGGTTGTGATGTAGACCAGACCGCTCTTCCTGGCGATGGCATGGCCCAGAAGATTTGTATCGAAGCGGATGCCTGCGGTTTCTCGTTGAGGCATGGGACCAGAAACGGTAATTTTATAGCGCTGGACAATGGCTTCCCGCATCGGCGCTAGCCGATGTTGGTTTGGGTGTCGGGTAGAAATGCGGATCATGGCACACTTCGATACACAGCCCGCCACCAAGCGCGCCACTTCGTCGCGGCTCAATACCACCGGCAGTTTGTGGGGCACGTACACCGGATGCATGTTTCTTATCAGCTCAGGGCGATCGAGCGTGGCATCGAAGAAAACGTCAGCCCGGTAATGGCAATACTGAGCGACAT
>LSLI01000102.1 GCA_001577345.1 Candidatus Gallionella acididurans | reverse complement strand
CAAGTGCGCGCGGGGGGTGGATAGCTATTCCGGTTTTCATGTTCTTGTATATTTATTTTCATACAAACGGCAGGATGATTAACAAGATTCTGCTGGTCATGTTGTTAGTCGGTGCAGTTGGACTGCTCGGATACTTTCTCATCGAGCCGATACGCCATCGCTTGTGGATGATCTATTCGGACCTCGCTTTATTTTCAGGCGGCAATGCAGACACTTCAATTGGAATACGTTTGCAGTTGTGGGAAGCGGCTTTTCATCTGATTGCACAGAACCCCGTCTTTGGCGTAGGCGCGGACGGATTCAGGGGGGCAATGGACGGACTGAGTGCGTCCGGGTTTATTACGCCGTTGGCCGCAGGATTTGGCAAGGGTGAAGTACACAACGAGATTCTGGCGCACACGGTTCGCTTTGGCATTTTCGGATTGGCTTCCATACTGGCAGTCTATTTTGTGCCATTTGTTATTTTTCTGCGGGCGGCACGGTCAAAAATTCATCAACAAAATGTTGCGGCGATGATGGGCATGTGCGTGACCTTGGGTTTCTTCGTATTCGGGCTGACCGTCGAGACCTTCGACCTGAAAATGACCGCCGCCTTTTACAGCTTGACAGTGGCAGTCTTGCTGGCGATCGCCACCCACGACAAGCTAACCGGTGCCTCGAAGAAACAGGCGTAGCGGCTTGGTTTGTTGTAATTTTGCCTGAAGCCGCATTGTCGGCTTTAGCTTAAGGCCTATAACGAATTTTTTCGTCGCTGATTGAAACCCCGGGGAAGAACATCCCATCAATACGCATTGCGCCCGCCAAACCCCCGCCATATCGTCAGCCAGACAATTTTGAGATCCAGCCAGAGCGACCAGTTTTGAATGTAGTACAAGTCACATTCAACGCGCTTCTGCATCTTGTCCAAAGTATCGGTCTCACCCCGCCAACCGTTGACCTGCGCCCAACCGGTGATGCCCGGCTTGACCTTGTGGCGCAACATATAACCCTGGATCAGGCGGCGGTATTCCTCGTTGTGCGCAACGGCATGGGGGCGCGGCCCCACCACGGACATGCTTCCTTGCAGCACATTGATGAATTGCGGCAGCTCATCAAGCGAAGTCTTGCGCAAAAAAGCACCCAATGGAGTGATGCGCGCATCGCCCTGCTTCGCCTGCGGAATGTTTACCCCGTCCTCGCAAACAGTCATCGAGCGGAACTTCCATACATGAACCACTTCGCCTTTAAGGCCATAGCGCCGCTGCTTGAAAAATACCGGCCCGGGCGAAGTCAGCTTCACGGCAAAAGCAATGAGCAGCATGGGCAGTGCAATAATAACTAATATGGCAGAACTCAAAATGATGTCTTCTATGCGCTTGACCCACCCGTCCACGCCATAAAACGGTGTTTCATAAATGCTGATGATGGGCAGCCCGTCCAAACTAATCCAGCGCGCATTCATCAATTCAAATATGAAAGAGTCCGGCAGCAAATACAACGAGACCGTGGTATCCGAAAACCTGTTCACCAGATCGATAATGCGCTGTTCGTCACGCATCGGGAGCGCAATATAAACAACATCGATTTTTCCATCACGTGCCAGCACCAACAATTCTGACAAGTCACCTGACAGCGCCGAGGTTTGTTCAGTCGGCAATCGATCAGCGGTCAAGTCGTCGTAATACCCATTGAATACCATCCCCGTCCATGACATTGTATTGATCTTCTCCACCATTTGGCGGGCCACACGACTTGTTCCCACAATTGCCACGGTGCGGGTATTTCTTCCGCGGCGCCGCAATTCGTGGAGCAGCATGCGCACCAAAAGCCGCGCGACAACCAGCAAAGAAGGAGACAACACCAGCCAAGTCAACACAACTCGACGCGAAAAATTAGCCGATGTCTTGGTAACGTATGCCAAGACCAATATCAAAGAAAACGACACAATCCAGACCAGAATGATTTCCCAGAATTCGCTTTTGATTGTGCTGATGCGCCAGGAGCCATAAATACCGCGCGCTTGACCGACCGCATAAAAACAAAGTGCGGTAATAACAGCAAATCCAAGCTGGTAATTTTCGGGTGGTACTTCATAGAACCACCCGATAAGGCGAAACGCCCCGATTATCAGAAGCGCATCCATCAGTCGTTGCAGCACTGATATTTTCGGAGTATGGGAGCGAATAAAGCCGTTAGACAAAGTAACTGTCTTTCCAAAAATAAATGCCACGATCTTTGATGTCCGCTTCCATAATCGCACTGATCGTTAAGCGCAATCGGCAATTGTGAGATATGACTCTCATGATACAGGGAGTCAGAAACATCGCGTTGTTACTTGTTGTGCAAGCCATATAACTGCTCCTCAAAGCGATGCAACACGACAGCTTTATCCCATTGATGTGCTGCCTGGCGCGCCGCCGCTCCAAGCATTGTACGTTTCTGCGGGGAGTGCAGTAACTCCAACAATCCTTGCACAAACCCCTGAGCATCTCCCGGTTCAACCACCTTGCCGCAGCTGGCCACAATCTGGGCAACCTGTGTACCGGCATGCGCCGTTGCCAGCACCGGCCTGCCACTGGCCAGCATCCCAGTTAGTTTTGAGGGCATGACAAGGTCGGCAACATCGGCACGCTGGGGCAGCAAATGAATGTCAGCCATATTAAGCAAGTCATTCAGCCGTTCCACCGGTTGCAAAGGCAGCCACGCTACATTGGGCAAATGGCCGTAGGACTCGAACAACCATGACTTTGCCGCACCTTCCCCTGACAGAACGAATTGGATCTCTGGATGGCTGACAAGCCGATTTGCAGCCTCCAGAACGATTTCCAGTCCCTGCTTCTCGCCCATATTTCCGGAATATAGCGCAACGATTTTGTCGGCAGGAATACCCAACTCCTTGCGCAACAGGCTACCTTGCGCTAGTGGAAAAATTGCCGCCAGGTCAGCCCAGTTAGGAAAGGAAACTGTTTTGTCCGGCTCCACTCCTTTTTCAATAAGCTTCTCCAGCATCTTGTTTGATATCGTAGATACTTTGTCAAAACCGCGAATCAATCGCCGCTCCACGTGCAGAATCGCATTACGCAACCATTTGGATTTCAAAATTCCCAGACCGAAGGCGGCATCCACCTCAAAATCCTGGATGTGCAACCATGCTTTCGCGCCGCTAAGGCGAGAAACAAGTAAAGACACGGGTGCACACATCAGCGGAGGTTCTATGGCGATCACCACGTCGGGTTTCCAAAGTATCTGCCCTAACACCACAGGGAAACTGCTCAGCGCAAAGCTGGCAAGATGGATAAGACGCTTCAGTCCGGACGGTTTGGCGGGTACCCACAACGGACAGCGATAAATAACCACAGACTCAAGGTTCAAGGCACAAGGTTCAAGCAAGCTCGCCTTACCTTGTATATTGCCACTTGCCACTCGCATCTCTTCCCGGCTCCATCTATTCGCATACCGATCCGTAACCCGCCATTGCGGATAGTAAGGTGGCGCCGTAACCACCCTCACCTCATGCCCGCGTTTGGCGAGCCATTCGGCCATCTCCCCTGTATATTTTCCGATGCCGGTAAGTTCTGGTGCGTAATTAATGCCAACGATCAGAATGCGCATGCTAAATTTTGCGCGCGACTACAACCAGACAGTCACCCCGTTTACTCAGATTACCCAGCCACAACAAGGGAAAGAACAAACCGCGAATCAGCAGAATCAGCGAGGCTACCAGTGGCGCTGACCGGAGCTGTCTGGTCGGCTGACCGGGCCTGACAAATATTCCGGCAATAATTGAATGTGCAACCCACAATGCCGGAGTCTCTTGTCGCATGCTGACTATTTCGAATTGTGACTTATTCAACATTTTTAACAGTGTATCCGGAGAAAAATGCACCACATGAAATGGAACGTGCCAATTGATCCAATAGCGACCGAATACAGTACGCAGCCAGCTTTGGCTGTTGGGACAACTGATCCATACGTGCCCATTTGGTTTGAGCAACCGGTGTATATGTTGAAGCATGATGCCGGGGCTTAACGAATGCTCCAGCACATTGGACAGAACAATGACATCGTATTTGTTTTCCGTTGAAAAGCCCTCCAGCGTACTACCATACACGGTAAAACCCTTGCTGCGTGCAACTTCTGCTGCCTTGCTGTTGAGTTCCAAGCCATCGGCGGAAAAGCCGTGGCCTTGGTAGAAACCCAAGCCGCGCCCTTCATTGCATCCCACATCAAGCAATTTTCCCGATCCACTCATCCGATGAAAAGATATGTCACCATCAAGCATCAGCCAGATACGATACAAAAATGAGTTGATGAATTTTGCTCTCAGCTGGGTATAGCGAGTATTCCTCTCGCCGTTGAAATTGTAGAACTGCTCATACAGTGAATTCATCTCCTCTTGGGTAGGCAGGGGAGTGGTTTGCTCAAGGTTGCAGTGTTTGCATTTTGAAATAATGAATGGAGTGTTAATGCCGAAACGTGTATCAGTTACACCCTCAATCACTCGGCAAAGCAATCCATGACATACTAAACAAGGAGTTTCCATGCAATTCCTTCTTCTCAAACTGGCTTTTTTCCGGTATTCATTTCCTGGCCCGGCACAGTTGGCAAAGAGAGTTCTGCCAACAACAAACCCACAATCAGACCGAAACCTAGCATTTTGTAGGTTGGTTCGAAAAACAAACCTATGATGATCACCGCAGATGCGGCAAGAAAAACAGCCAAACGATGGCTGGAAGACCAGACACCTTTTAAATTGACACGCCTAAACAGCAGTATCACGAACAACACCAACATCGCGAAACCAACTACACCAGTTTTGAACAGCCAGAACGAAAATAGAGAGTGCGTATAGCGTGTGATTGCACCGTGGTATATTGGATTGGTTAATAATCCACCCCAGCCGACCCCAAATAATAATGTGATAACATTTTCTGAAATAGCATCAAATGCTGCATACAGCTCTGCTGGCCTGCCGCTTAACCCATTAGCCTGATTTTTTTCCCACATTTGTACTGCAAAATTTATTATTTGAGTGTACGTAAGCAACAAACCAAATATACCTCCAACGATCAAGTTTCCTACTGGCACCTTTTTTGACCTAACCAAATATAACGCATAAATAATTATTGCCAGCACCGTTAATCCGCTGAATGCCCGCATTCCAAGTGCAGAAAATTCATAGAAACAAAAGCTACCCCCCCCCAATGCGAGTAATCCTAGAAAAAATCTTCTTGGCTTAACCAAGATAAAGGCAATTCCAGTGCACAGGAGATATATAGCAGAAAATAAAATTGCGGGATCTTGGCATTTCAACAAAAACGTCTGATAGTCCGCATCACCTAACCCAAACAGGTTTAACGTAAAAGTTATATTATTACTTACCCCCTTTTCCGGTGATGCTGGAGCTAGGTCATATTTAGATATGTAAGTGTCCATTGAGCCAAATAATTTCACAATTCCAAGGTGAAACTGTAAGGCGCTCACCAGCCCAACGATGAGTACGGCAACCAATAGCGCACGAAGCTTAGGTGCACTTCTATCTTGAGGAAGAAACCTGAATAAAAATGGAAGAACAACCATAAACATAAGCGGTGCAATGTCCCTGGCAATATCAGAAAAATTGTTCCCGCGTGCAACACCGACCATGAGCGGTATCAGCAAAAAGTACGCAATGCACAAGGCCGGTAATATTAGATTTTCGTCCTTCCGCGCAATGAGTGAGTATCCTAAAAGCAAGGAACCTATAATTAAACCAACCCCCATAACGATTTCTATCGCACCGATCTTAATCGGCATAGGTGAACCAAATACCAGCAGCAGGTAAGAAACAATGATTAACCCAAAACCAATATCTGCCTGCCAAGTTTGTTGCGACGTGAAACTCATAATGCGCTTTCCTCTGTTTCGATTTCCAATTGATAAATTTCAGGCTACCTATGGTTCATTTTGCTGAGCGATGAGTTTGCCATTTTCAAACAGCACGGCGACATTTAACTTTGCTTCGAACGTTGTCGTTTCGTAAAGCCCAATGATTTACACTAGAGCACTGGTTAGTATCTCAGCTCGTGTTGCATGGCTCAAGCAGTAGAACTTACCGAGTTTTCTTCTCGAATATGGGCAAAGCCAAAGTAAACAATGCCAAGGTCACGCTGTAACTCAGCATTTTGTAAGTTGGCTCAAACAACATCCCAATTAGTAGTGGCGGAATACAAGAAATCAACAAAATCAGACGTGAAATATCAAAGGACTTACTATTGCCAGTTTTTTGGAGACGGGCAAACCACAACCCCATAATTGTCAGCAATATACCAAGGCCTACCACGCCTGTTTTTAACAAATAGAAAGACAAGATGGAGTGCGTAAAACGTGTGGGTTCATTCGAGTAAATAGAGTTTACCAATACCCCACCCCAGCCGATTCCAAACAGTGTAGTTTGCAGTGAGAAAAAGACCGTGGAGACAACATCCAACCACTCATCCTTCTTCCCATTCAAACCTACGACCTGCTGTTTAGCTCAGAGAAGCTGTAAAACTGCCTCAATTTGCGGCCAAAGCAGAACGCAGGTGACAAAAAGAATTGGCAAGAGCCTGATGAAAAACCCCCGTTCTCGTATCTGGGTCAAGCATATCGTCAAGATCGCCAATACAAAGAAAGCGGCATAAGCCCGCAACCCCAATATCATGAATTCATACCCAATCAATGCGCCCATCCCCGCCAAAACCATGCCAGGCAACCATCCCGGCCATGACCTCGCCATCAGGATTACACCCCATCCACTTAAGAAGATCGAGGCAAACAGCGTGGCCGGGTCATACAATTTCAGAGAAAGCAGTCTCCCAGGGTTATTGAACTCCAACAAAATTCGTCCTGCATGCGACACTACTCGATCTGCTACGACTTGTGCAAAACCACCACGCATCGTTGCTACCATTTGATTCGCAGAACCGAATAGTTGATGCGCCCCAACAAAAAATGTAACAGCAGAATAGATACCGACAAACATCAAAGCTGCCGCAATCAATGTACGCAGGGTCGCACAGTTAGCAGCGGACGCAGAATTAATCAATAAAATCGGAACTGCCAGCAGGAACATTAAAGGAAAGATGTCGCGTGCCATGTCGGTCAGCTCATTGCCACGTAGCAACCCCACGCACAGCGGAAGAAAACACAACAATGCAGACAGCCCCAAACACCATTCCGCCGATCTTTGCTGTCGAGCCTCCCGAATCACCGAACCTGCCAGGGCAATACCTGCCAGCAACAAGCCACATCCCATCACTATTTCCAGCCAAGTGATTTTGGGTGGCATGGGCGAACCAAAGGCAACCAAGCTGTAAGTAATCAACAATAGCCAGACACCCGTGGGAAGTAGATGCACCTCTCCCCAATACTCCCGGGCGTTCGCTGTAATGCCATTCATCATCTAATCTTTCGCAGGGTGCATTTATTTGTTTCTTGACTATTCATTTTGCGAATATCTTTCCACTTTTCAACACCAACATCTGGCTGATCAGCATGGCTGCTGCAATTAACACATACACCCAAGCAGCCCCTGTCGCCTTTAGCGCGGGAATCATCACGTAGCCTGCCGTTAATGCGGCGATTACGCCGCTCATATTGCCAATGAACTCTATATGGTTAGCGCCCAGAATTCGATGCTTAATAGCAAATATCCGGGCAATGAAATACACGCCATATCCAACCCATGCAATCACCAGCAAATGCCAATATGGCGCATAAAGATTTCCCAATACCAAGGCGACAATTTCTTGGCCGAACACAACAATCGCAGTCATGGTTAATAACCAAAAAGCCATGCCGATTTTGAATAAACGAGAAACTGCTACCCCCATGATATGCGCACCTTCTCCATGATGAACGCGCGCCCAATCCGCCACCGCTTTGATTTCAATTTGCTCTATCAACACATTCGCCATGCCGCATATGCCGCGAATACTGGACAACAGGGCTACCGGTTCTTTGCCATGCATAACCCCAAGCATGAAGGTCGGGATGTACGACCACAACCAACTCAATGGGGCACCTGCGATAAACAAACGGCTGTATGTGAGGTGTTCCTTTATGGCCAGTATCCAGGATTGAGCGCTTCCATCTCTGCTTTTTCCGATGGTAAGAAGAGTTAACACCGCAGGAATAAATGCACTAACTATCAACACCATGAGTACTTGGCTTACCGTGTCAGGCCTAATGATTAGCAGACCAATGATCCGGATGGGATAAAGCGTGGCACTGGAATAAATAGCTCGTCTTGTTACCGAAAATATATAGGCAGAGCGACGGTCAAAATCAGCCAGTTGTTGAATGACCAAAAATGCAAACAGCAACCCGGCTTCGGCGGCTGTTGCTTGCCAACCAAAAACATTTCCAACCCCAAACCAGAAAGCACAGACCAGCATTGACAGCAATAATGCCTGTAGCAATTGAAATCTGGCCAAAGAAATTTTATATGGATCAGGTTCCTGCGCAGGTGCGCGAACCGCTGCGCCCTGAAATATTCCCGCCATATTTAGTAACAATAAGGCCATGTAGCTGGCAAAGATATAGGTAAATTTTCCCTGCTCTGAAAGAGGCAATATGTGCGCGCAGATTGCGATTGACAGAAAATTACCGCCAGAAACCAGCACCTGATCAACGAGGCTGCTCAAGTTTCGTATTGCAGGCAGGTATGATTTAAGCCGAGCAATCAGCATTAAAGCCTAATAAATTTGTGAGCGTTGAATTTAGCTCGTCGAGTAATGTGATGTGCATTTTGGTATCTTTTCGGACAGTTTTTCAAATTGAATTAGCTAACTGCAGTAATATTTTGTCCAGACTGCCAAAGATAATGCTACTGCTGAAGCAGAAATCTATGCCAACAAATCCACCGTCGGTTCACTGCGGAAATGCGTGTAACTCAACAACAAAAAGAATTGCAATAGCGAGTAAATCATCTATGTCTACAGGATATTCTGAATAAAGTCGCCATTTGGATTGCATATTTGTAAGTCGGTCAAGGGTTCTCTCTTTTAAATATCCTCAGCTCAAACGCCGTTTCAGAGAGCTGCGCAATAACTGCCAATGAAAGTCCAGCGTATCTTCGGGTTCGGGAAGTGCCACACCCACTGCCAAATTCCCACGGCGCAGATAATAATGATCGAACACCGACTGCCGCATTCCCCATTTGTGCAAAAACTGTTTCCCGCCATTGTTCTTCTGGATCCGTCCGGTTGATTTGGCCTGGAAGTGGTAGACCAGCGCATCACCCACGCCCAGAAAAATACGGCAACCGGCACGCCACAGTTTCATCGAGAAATCATTGTCGCTGCTCATGCCGGGCGAGAATTCACTGCTGTAGCCGCCGACCCTGAACCACCACTTGGCGTGCACCAGCGTGGGTGGCCAAGTGGCGCCGTACCATTCGGGTCTGCGCAGCCCCGGCAGATTCGCCAGCAACTCCTGCTCGGCAAACTGGTCCGGACTGCGGCCATAATCCCTCACAATGACACAGGGGTTGTTGGTGTGTACCGGTTCTATCATCGTGCCGGACAGCATGAACAAATCCGTATCAAGACCTTTCAACTTGTTGACCAGTGCGGTATCCCATCCGGGGCAGCAGTACATGTCGTCATTCAGGTAAAGGATATAGTCGTGTTTGGCGAGCATCGCTGACTCATTGACCGCAAGGCAGATGCCGACGTTCTGCGGAGTATGGGTGTGGTCCAGCTGCTGCGTCCGCACCCAGTCCAGCGTCCCGTCGCTGCCATCGTTGACGTGGACGATGATCTGGTGGCTATAACCGGAGTTTTCGCGGATGCTGCGCACGCAAAGCTTGAGCAGCTCAAGGTTGTTCCAGGTGGGGATTAGTATTGAAAACATGCTGTGATGATCCTTTGCTTAAATTACGCCATCGGATTGTGGATCAACCAAGCGGCAGCGCAGCACGGCGTTTGTTTGCGGGCACCAGCGGAGATTGCTCAAGGCCCGGCTCTTCGCCCGACAAGCGCCGGATAGCGGCAATGACGCTGGCTGCCGGAAGATTCTGCAAGCAATTGCTCAGACTGGCATTGTGGCGATCGCAGCCCTCTTCCAT
>LSLI01000101.1 GCA_001577345.1 Candidatus Gallionella acididurans | reverse complement strand
GTGCCGTGGAGCAGGATCGAGAGCGTGACCACGATCAGTGTCATCTGTATCAGTTGTAGAGACAGCGCCTCCGGCAAGCCGTTTTCTATGGCATACATCAGGTAGTAGAGTGAGCCGATTCCGCGCACGCCGAACCAGCCTGTCATGCCGCGTATCCGCCACGTGGTGTGCGTGCCCAGCATGCCGATGACGACGCTGACCGGGCGCACGATCACAAACAGGAACAGCGCCAGGGCCACCGCCGACCAGGTCCACGAGTTCAGGTACAGCGTCCCGCCGATCAGCAGCACCATCACCACTTCCGAAAGCCGCTCCAGGTGCTCCTTGAATACCAGCGATCCCTCGCTGACCGTTTGCGGCGGCTCCAGTTCGGCGGGTGTATCCCCTTTTGCGCGCGCGGACCGCTGGGTTATGCTTCCGTCAAAAGCAGCCTGGGCAGCCTTGGCCAGCTTGAGCTCGGTCTGGCGCAGCGCGACCGCGGCAAAGAACACCGCCAGGAAACCCCAGCCGCCGACCATCACCGTCATACCGTACACGACCCCGATCAGGCCGAGGCCGAGGAAATCGTCCATCAATTCGTGCTTGTGCGGCTTGCTGCGCAGCTTCCACCCCACACTAGCCAGCGCAACACCAGAGACCACGCCGATCGTGACGCCGGACAGCGTGGCCCACAGCACATCCTTCAATAGCCAGTTTATGCCGAAATTGCCGAGATCATGCAGGCCCAGCAAGCCCATGCCCAGCATCACGAATGGAAAGGCGCTGCCGTCGTTCATGCCCGCCTCGCAGGTCAGCGTGAAGCGCAGCTGGTCGTGGTCTCCGGGATGGCGGATCTGCACGTCGGTCGCCAGCACCGGATCGGTGGGCGCAACGATCGCGCCCAGCAGCACGCCGACACCCAATGGCATGCCCAGCACATAGAACGCAAATGCAGCGACCAGCGCGACGGTGATGGCCATCGATACCGTCGCAAGCAGGATGGGCAAGCGCCAGCGGGCGAAACTGAACGGTACCGGCATTTTCACGCCGGCGGAAAACAGCGAGATAAGCACCGCCACTTCAGTCAGCGATTCCAGCAGCGCCGATTGCTGGAGCGGATTGAAATGAAACAGGTCGAGCACGGTAGGCCCGACCAGCACCCCCACCGCCAGATAGATGATCGCGGAGGTGATCGGCGAGCGCTTGAGGATGGAAGCGGTGAGGCCCATCGCGAGCAGCAGCCCGCCGACGAGCATGAACCATTGTGTGCTATTCATCAGCGTATTCCGGATATATGAATGACAGCATAACCCAAATGAACGGGGGGAAAAGTTATATCACGGCAGGAATCGAACGGGGACGGTGAGAACAGGCGTCAAGTCCCGCATCGGCACCTCCGCCCCGAAGCAAATCGCGGGACAGCTTCGCATTACTCGGGCAGGTGTGAAACCCGACCACGCACCTGCAAAAACACGCCCTTGATTTAATGCGGGCCGAAAATTAAAAGGGGCGGCATGAGCCGCCCCTGTCAATTTCAAGCCGGCAGTTCCGATTGAAGAAACTGCCCGACCAGGCAATGCGCGGTTACGGCGCTATGACGGCTGCAAGCCTGGGATCGGCTTTCAGCAGCCCGGCCTCATCGCTGACGATATGCGCCGCTTCGTTCAGCAATATATCCTTGGCGTTCTTGTTCGCATTCTCGATGGCCAGGTCGGCGCTGAGGTTGCGTTCGCTGGACAACATGCCGTCGTCCTGCAAGGCGCCGGCGGCGGCGGCCGCCTTGGACGATTTTTTGTCGCCGCTATTCTGCTCGCGGGACTTCTCTCGCGCCTCCTGCGCTTCGCGCTCCTTGCGGCGATCGGCCTCGTTGAGCGAGATCAGGTTTTTCTGGCGCAGCTTGTTGAACTCGGCAATATCTTCCTGCATATACTTGAAGTCCTTGTCGTGGCTCACGCGTTTGTCGTGGCTCGCCGTCAGTACTGGCACGATGCCCGCCAGATTGGCTTCCGGCGTGTAGTCGGCCGCCTTGATCTGCGTCCAGGGCAGGGCATTGCCGTAACTGGACTCGCCGAACTCCTCCGTGTCAGTCATGGACGGAAGGCTGATATCCGGGGTCACGCCGCGCAACTGGGTGGTGCCGCCATTGATGCGGAAAAACTGGGCAATGGTCAATTTGACCTCGCCGAATTCGGGTTTGTCGTTTTTCGCGATTTGGTCAAGATCCGCCACGGTCTGCACCGTGCCCTTGCCAAAACTGGTTGCGCCGATTATGACCCCGCGTCCGTAATCCTGTATCGCCGCCGCGAAGATTTCCGAGGCCGAGGCCGAGCCGCGATTGATCAGCACTCCCATCGGGCCTGTCCAGACGACACCGGTATCGGTATCGCTATCAACAGTTATTTTGCCTTTGGAGTCGCGTTGCTGCAGCACCGGGCCCTTGCCCACGAACAGGCCGGTCATCTGGATGGCTTCATCCAGCGACCCGCCGCCGTTGTTGCGCAGATCCACCAGCACGCCGTCCACCTTGTCTTTTTTCAGTTCGACGAGCAGGCGCGAGACATCCCTGGTGGCGCTCTTGTAATCCTTGTCGCCCCTCTGGTGGGCCGCAAAATCCTGGTAAAACTCGGGCAGCGAAATCACGCCGATGCGGCGTGTCACGCCCCCGTCTTTCACCTCGATGATGGATTTTTTGGCGGCCTGGTTCTCCAGCGTGATTTTTTTGCGCACCAGTGAAATGAGCTTGTGTTTGCCGTCGGGGCCGGCTCCCGCGGGCAGCACGTCAAGGCGTACCACCGTATCCTCGGTGCCGCGTATCAGGTCCACCGCGTCATCGATGCGCCAGCCCATGATGTCGACTATCGGGCCATTTTCGCCCTGCCCGACACCGACGATACGGTCGCCGGGTTGCAACTTGCCGGACAGCAGTGCCGGGCCGCCTGCCAGCAACTCCTTGATCGTCGTATATTCGTCCTTGCCGTACAGCGATGCGCCTATGCCGACCAGGGACAGCTTCATCGAAATATCGAACTCCTCGGAAGCGCGCACCCCGAAATAATTGGTATGCGGGTCTATGGACATCGCATAGGCATTCATGAAGTCCTGGAACACATCCTCGCTCTTGACCTTGGAAAGACTGCTCAGGTTATTGTCATAGCGTTTGCCCAGTGTCTCGACGATGCTCTTGTCATCCTTGCCGGCCAGTTTGAGGCGCAGCCAGTCGTTCTTGACGCGCTTGCGCCACAAATCATTCAACTCGCTTTCGGATTTTGGCCATGCGGCATCCTTGCGGCTGAACTGGTAGCTCTCATTCTTCTTGAAATCAAAACCCTTTTTCAGCAGGGAGCGGGCATAGACAAAACGTTCGGTGATGCGCTGCTGGTAGAGATTGAATATCGCGAAAGGAACGCTCAAGTCCTTGCCTATGATGGCATCATCAAGCTTGGTTCGCTCCTTGGCGAAATGATCAATGTCTGCCTGCAGGAAGAATACCTTGTCTGCGTCCAGCGCCTTCATATAGCTGTCGAAAATCTGCCCGGACAAGTTATCGTCGAGCGCCACATGCTTGTAGCTGTAGTGGCTCAGCACCTTGGTTGACAGAAAGGCAGCCTCGGACTGTTGCTCCAGCGGAACAAGCTGGGGGGTGGCCTGGGCCGTGTTGAGTGTGGCCAGCGCAAGCGCCAGCAATATCCGCAATAGTTTAGTCTTCATTTGCATTTCTGGTTAAGTTGGGTTCGGCACAGAGCGCATTCGATTTTCAAAGGCCCACGCATGGACAGGACAAATGGCACTAAGTTCGGCATTTTACCCTATATGGAAGCTCGCCCTGGCCGGAGTTAACCCGGCATCCCGTCAGCGCGCGGCTTGACCAGGATCGGGGCGTACACCCGGACGAGCAATGCAAAGGCAATAATCCATGCCGCCTGCGCAATGCCCAGCCACAACAGGTAATGCTCAGGCGCAATGATCGGCAACAGGACCCGCGCAACGTAGGCCGCGCACAATGCCATGAAAGCTGGTGCAAGCAGGCGCGAGTGGTGCTGGATATTGCGGCCGGTGTGCCCGAGCGAGATGCGCGCCATCATTCCCGCTGTGATCATGCCGATGCCGCCCAATGCAAACGCATGCAGCGCCAGCGAAGGCGGCAGGGACGTGAACGGCGCAAGCGCCTTGAGCAGGAACCCGAACGTGGCACCGCCATAGCCGGCGTATAACACCCACAGCAGCGGCTTGTTCCAGATGCCCCTCGTGTGCCACCCCGCCAGCCGCATCGCGTGCGCCGCGAACAGCAAGCCGGCGAGTGCGGCGGTGACCGGCACATTTTGCCAGAACACATCGGCAATCAGGAACAGCACGAACACATAGATTACGGAGCGGTCTATCCACACCCAATTCCTCAATTTCACCGGATAGCCGACACCCCGTTCGATGAACATCGGCAACACTCGCCGCGCCATGCTGTAGACCAGCGCAAGCAGAACATACAATCCGCAATACAAGCCCCACATGGTTCCGTGCTCCAGCACACCCGACACGCCAAGATAAAAGCACAGGTTGGCCATCGTCAGCAAAATCAGCTTGGACGCGAGGCCAAGCTGGTTATGCTGTTTTGCGCGCAACAGCGGCCGGAAGATCACAATGACAAGCCAGAGATCGAACATCAGGTCCAGCGCCATCATCGGCATAACCTGCCCGGGAAAGATCCACCCCGCCGCCCGTGCCGCAAGCCACAGCGTTGCCAGGCCTGCCAGCTGCAATCCCTTGGGCGTGCCGATCTGGGTCCAGTTGCGCACCGCAGTCAACAGGAACCCGGCGGCAACGGCCATGCCATAACCGAAGATCATTTCATGCGCATGCCAGTGCATCACCGAGAACGGCAGGCGCGGCGCGGGCCAGCCATAGGCATAAACACCAACCCAGACAAATACCGGGATCAGCGCGTACAGGCCCGCAAGCAGGAAAAACGGACGAAAGCCGAGATTGAACAGGGCGAAGGAAGGAAGCGGTTGAGCCGGGAGTTTGCTGTGCATTGACTTTTTGTGAACCTGAAAACTGCGATTGATCTACGAAACCGCGATAGCAATTTAAATACTGCATGCGCGAAATGCCTGCACGCTCAGACCACCTTGATGCTGAGCTCGACTGCTGCACGCAGCGTGTTGACTGTGATGCAACCGTGCTCTGCGACCGCGACCAGCTTACCCAGCTCTTCCGGGGGATTGCACTGCGCGGATACGGACATACGGATCGCGGTGAAACGCGACGGCGCATCGGCCATGTCGGCCTCGATATCCGCCCGGGCATTTTTCAATTCGATGTTGCGGGCCTTGGCGGCGGCCAGCAAGTTGCTCATGAAGCAACCACCCAGCCCGTTCAGCACCGCTTCCCCGCCCATCATGCCGACGTTGGTGCCGCCCTTGGTCTCGGGGCGGTCCATGACCAACTGATGCCCGCGGGCATTACCCCTGGATGCGGTACTGCTGATCTGCTCAACCGTCACTGTTGCTGTTGCCATGCAATTTCCCCTCGATAAGAAAAAAATAACGGGATAACCAAAAAACAACAGCCAGCAGTGACCATCGTATGATTCATAATTTCATTGCCCGCGTCACGCAAGCCGGAATTTCAGCTCGCCGAGCTTCTCGATCGAACTGACGATCTCGTCACCGGGCTTGAGCCAGACCTGCTTGTCCTTGGGATACCCCAGGATGACTCCCTGCGGCGTTCCGGTATAAATGATGTCGCCGGGCTCCAGCGTCCAGTGTTTGGAGATGTAGGCGATCATCTGCTGGGTATTGAAGATGAAATCATTGGTGCTCCAGTCCTGGCGCACCTCGCCGTTGACCAGCGTTTTGATCTTCAGGTTATTCGGGTCGCCGACCAGGTCGGCAGAAACGAAATACGGCCCTATCGGCGCAAACTTGTCCAGCGTCTTGCCTATCATCCATTGGCTGCTCGGCGTTTCCAGCTGAAGGTCGCGCGCGGAAAAATCATTTGCGGTGCAATATCCCGCGACATAATTCAGCGCGTCGGCTTCCGCAACATTGCGCGCCGCCTTGCCCATCACGATCAGCATCTCCGTTTCGTAGTCGAACTTGTAGGCCACGTCTTTGGGGGGCAAATCTATAATGCATTGGTGCGCGGCCAGTGCATTGTTGTACTTGTTGAACAGCGGCGGCACGCGCGGCTCCTTCATGCCGATTTCCTGTGCGTGGCGCTTGTAGTTGAGGCCGACGCACACAATCTTGCCGGGATTGGTGAACAGCCGGCCGTAGCGCACACTGCCCTCGTCGAGCAGGGCCGGTTTGGCCTTGGCGCTGCCGGCGGCGGCAGCGATCCTGGTCAGGCCGGCGGCATTTCCCTCGCGCAGCAGTTCTTCCATCGTCAACGGCGCAGGAATGCCGAGCAGACGGGATGCCTTGCGCACATCGATAACGCCGTGCGCGGTCTTGATGCCGAGCGTCTCGGTACCGTCAGGATTGGCGATAGACAGCAAGGTAAGGCCCTTGGGCATCTCGTGCGGCCCGGAATACTTCATGGGGTGTGTCTCCTGTTTGGCGCTGGCCGGTGCGGTGATGCCCAAGGCAACTCCGGCACCAACCGCGGTTGAGGCTGCCAGAAACGTGCGGCGTGTAATCACGATATCTCCTCCCATTGTTGTCATGGATGCGGGACAGCGTGGCAAGACTGGGCCGGCGTCCCGTACACTTTGTCGCGGCTATTCATGTTTCACCCCTCCGTCAGCCGTGAACCCGAAGGGCGGTATTGCACCGGACCAATCGTACAGCTTGGTGACCGGTTTGTCAGCTTGATGGATAACACGATGCCGGACGCTTCCTGTCGTCCCCTCGCCTGAAAAACCATGGCCGTTTTAAGCGCACTGCGGAAACAGTTTCACAAGATCTCCCGATCGGGATCGGCCGCCTGCGCGCGGCTATCATTTATGCGGTTTTCGTGGAATCATCCCCGGTTTGCATCTCACTGGTACCCAGATGGACAGCCTGACAGTCAAACGATATCTTCCCTGGGTGGTGGCGGCTGCACTGTTCATGGAGCAGCTGGACTCGACCATCGTCAACACGGCCGTGCCGGCCATGGCGGCAAGCTTTCATGTGGCGCCGTTGAGCCTGAAGGTCGTTGTCGCCAGTTACATACTGAGTCTGGCCGTATGCATCCCCGTCAGCGGCTGGATGGCTGACCGTTTCGGCACGCGACGCGTGTTCGGCAGCGCAGTGGTGGTTTTCACGCTTTCTTCTTTGCTGTGCGGTCTGTCGCTGAATGTGCCGATGCTGGTTGCCGCCCGCATTTTGCAGGGCATGGGCGCCGCGATGATGATGCCGGTGGGACGATTGACCATCATCCGCACCTTTCCCAAGACCGAATTGCTCAGGGCGATGAATTTCGTGATCCTCCCGGCACTGATCGGGCCGCTGCTGGGCCCGACCATAGGCGGGCTGATCGTGCACTGGTTGCCATGGCGGATCATTTTCTTTATCAATATTCCGGTAGGACTCGCGGCACTGTTGCTTATCCATCGGTACATGCCGGACTATCACGGAGACGGGCGGCGGCCGCTCGACGTGATCGGCCTGGTGTTGTTTGGTGCCGGCACGGCACTGCTTTCCTGGCTGCTGGAAGTGTTTGGCGAACACGATATCGGCGCTGCCCCTGCAACGGTGACATTTTTGATATCGATGGTTCTGTTGGCTGCGTATGTATGGCATGCCCGCCGGACACGCTACCCGCTGTTGCGTCTCGCGCTATTTCGCGTGCGCACCTTCCGCGTCTCGGTGGCCGGCGGGTTCATCACCCGGCTGGGCCTGGGCGGTCTGCCGTTCCTGCTGCCCCTGCTTTACCAGGTGGGCCTCGGCTTCCCGGCATGGCAATCGGGATTGCTGATGATGCCCGCCGCTGCCGCAGCCATGGGAATGAAAGTATTTTCTATCGGCATACTGCGGCGTTTCGGATTCCGCAGGATACTGATCGTCAATACACTGTTGATGGGTGTGACGATCAGCCTGTTCGCGCTGGTGGGTAGCGCAACGCCGATCATGGCGATTGTTTTTCTCGGCCTGACCCAGGGATTTTTCAATTCCCTGCAATTCTCGAGCATGAATGCGATGGCCTATGCAGACATAGGCGAATCCGACTCGAGCATGGCCAGCACCCTCGCCAGTTCGATGCAGCAGATGTCGATGAGCTTCGGCCTGGCCTGCGGATCGCTGATAACCGCCTGGTTTCTCGGCGATCTGCCGCAGACCGATCAGGCAGCGGTCACTACGGCATTGCACTACGCATTTTTGACCCTCGGCGGCCTGACCTTTATCTCGTCACTGTCGTTCTGGACATTGCGCGCCACGGACGGGGAGAATGTCAGCAGGGGTGTCACGATAGTGGCCGACGAGCCGGCATAGACGCGTGGTCGGCTCCGCTTCATTCCGATTTATTTTGAGGAACTTGAGATGTAGGAGCGGGCCATGCCCGCGATCAGACTGTTCGCGGGCATGGCCCGCTCCTACAAGCAGCCTACCTTGAGTGCAGATCGCCGTTAGGATGTAGAATAAGTGCGTCTGCAATCAACCGGTGAGAGGCGAAACATGGTCAAGCTGTTTTTAGGGATATTGGTGTTGTGTAGCTTAGGATTCACTGCCGCGGCCACGGCAGGGCAGGATAGCGGCGTATACATCTTTGGCGCAGCAGGCCAATCCCTGAAAGCCACTATTACCAATGACAACCAGGATGCCTTTTCGCTTTTCCTCGGATACCAATTCAATGCAAAGTGGGCGATCGAAGGGGGTTATGTCGATATCGGAACGACAAGCTATTCCGGCAATATCACCGTTGGCGGGGCAACAGGAACTGCGAACATGTCGACTAAATCGAGTGCGACCAGCTTGACTGCGGTGCGAACATGGAATGTCCCGGACAACTTCGGCAATAATGGATTTTCATTCCTGGCCAAGTTCGGCGTTGCCCAGGTCAGATCCAGTGCCAACGGATCGGCCACAATCCCGACAATTTTTTCGACATCTCCCAATTACTCAAAAAATGGACTGACGTTCGGCTTGGGTGCCAGATACGACGTCGACCAGAACTGGGCGATCCGGGCTGACGCGGATTCCTATGATACCGGCCAATCTGCTTATGGCAGGATTCCGGTCTATACCCTGGGACTGAGTTACAAATTCTGAAGTACCGTTCACCCTCCGGCACGCAACGTGCCGGGGGTGTTTACCACCGGCACAGGCTAACGGGTGCCATGAAAAACGTGAACGCAAGGTTCACATGGCAATTATCGAACCGACTAACATACAGATGACATAAAGTTATGTGTACCCTGTTTCATGCACGAGGACAATAAAATGAAAACACTGAAAAAATTCGGCAAGGCGACAAACATCCCGGGCGCATTGGCGAGCCTGACATCCCTTTTAAGCAATCAATTGCGGATGTCGCGGAAGCGGTCCCTGCAGATGGGGGCGTTCCTCGCTGCCCTTACCCTGATCCCCGCCGCACCGGCGCTTGCCGCAAAGGAATGCAAGCAGTCCAACTCGGATCTTTACGTCAGCAAGGCGCCGGCTGTGGTGCTCATTACCGCGCTGAACATCAATCCCTATCGCATGGATGACCGCATTCAACTGACAACCGGTTCGGGATTCATCTTCGATGACCAGGGATTGATCATGACCAACTCGCACGTCGTGTTCGGGGCCCAGGCGCTGAACGTAACGTTCAATGATGGAACGACTTTGTCGGCGAAGCTGCTGGGCGCCGATCCGATTTTTGATCTCGCGATTCTGCAAATTCCCGCCCCCAAGACCGGCAAGTTGCCGGCGCTGTCGTTTGGTGACTCGGATGCGATACGCCCGGGTGACAAAGTCGTTGCCATCGGAAATCCAATGGGCATGAACCTGACCATCACCAGCGGCATAGTCAGCGCCATCAACCGAATCCTGCCGGAGCGGCCACGAATGCTCTCCCTGCCCATGATACAAACGGATACACCGATCAATCCCGGCAATTCGGGAGGCCCCATACTCAATGGTTGCGGCGAGGTGATAGGTATCGCGAGCGAAATACTCGGCCATGCACAGAATATCGGCTTTGCGATCCCGTCCAATCTGGCGAGCTCTGTTGTATCCCAACTCGTTACCAAGGGCAGGGTGATAAGGCCCTGGTTTGGCGTTGACGGAAGCCTGATTGACTCGAGCCTGAGAAAGATATTTGCCCTGCCTCTTACCGATGGCTTCCTCGTCGAGGCGGTTGAACAGAATAGTCCGGCGGCAATCGCAGGCATCACAGGCGGCAGCTTGCCTGTAAAGATCGGGCTGCGGGCAATGATCCTGGGCGGAGATGTCATCGTCGCAATCAACGATATCCCGCTTAAGGACGGCGACAGCATGCAGCGCGCGCTGGATTTGATCCAGATCAATTCCCGGGTTCGGTTGAAAGTCTTTCGTGATGGCAAAACCTTCGATACCGAAATCAAGGTCACCGAACGTCCTTTGCAGCCGGGTGATGTTCCCGAATCGCCGCAGAGTTTCTCGGTCCGGGACGGCCAGGGAAACAACAATGGCAAGAATCATTAGGCAAGCATCGTTCAAGCCCGTTCGCGACCAGCGATC
>LSLI01000100.1 GCA_001577345.1 Candidatus Gallionella acididurans | reverse complement strand
AAAGATTTCCGCTGGCTTAAATTTTCAGCCGCTCAACGACACGACCTTTCTGCAAATGCTCTGCGATGATTTCATCGAGATCACTCTCGTCCACATAGGTATACCAGGTGCCCTCGGGATAGACCACGATGACCGGCCCTTCGGAGCATCTATCCAGGCAGCCCGCAGAGTTGATGCGGATTTTATTCCGGGTGTTGGAGATGCCCAGTTGCTTGACCTTGTTCTTCACATAATCGCGCGCCTGTTGGGCGCGGTGGTCGTTGCAGCAAGCGCTGCCGTCCTCGCGCTGGTTGGTGCAGAAGAAAACATGCTTGTCGTAAAAGCTCACGGGATACACCGAATAATTAAAAAGATGAGGAATTATACTTTCCGGATGCGCCACAGGTGAAACAGCGGCAGCAAAGGGAAGACCATCAAGATGGTCTGCGCCAAGCCGCTAAAGCTGGGCGGATGCCCGTAATGCCAATGATAAATGGACATCTATTGATGCTTCCATAGTTGGCGACGGTTTATTTCCCCCATACCAACTCCCCCACCTGTGGGAGAAGGGGGGGGACTTCCCTTTCCTCGCGGGGGAGAGCTTGCGAGGGGGCAGATTGATGGCGGGGGTAATTTTTATTCGCGGCAACATTTTTGAGAATCGCCGGGCTATTAGGCAGCCATGAAACCAGGCAATTTGGATGCCTTGACATCAAAGGACGCCGTCGCCCTACATCCCAGCCGTCGATTTTTAGCGCCGATCAGGCAATCAGCAAAATCGGCAGCAGTATCCTGCCACATAAAAAGAGCTTCCTCAATGGACGGCTCATCTTCAAATTGGATATCGATCGCATCAAGTAAGCCGGAAATGGCTGCGATGATCTGATTCTTGGGTACGGCGTATCGGCTGCGCAGCACCCATTCCGATTCCATGAGAACCAACTGGTTTACGAAAATGCGGCGGCCTGCTGCAACTTCACGCTTGATCAGTTTGCGTGCCTTTTCAAACTGGGTTTCGTCGTCCCGAACCAGAAAACGAACGAGAACGTTGGTGTCGATTCCGAGCATCAGCGTGACAGTTGCTCAACAGAAACAGGCTTTCGCCCCTTCTTGTGCAGTGTGCCCGCCAGTTCAGTAATGTTCTTGCTTTTCACGCGCATGACGACGGTGTCATCCGGCATCAACGTGAATGTCATTCGGTCTCCGGCCTTCATGCGAAGACTATCCCGAATTTCCTTGGGAATGGTCGTTTGGCCCTTGCTGGTAAGTGTGGCATCGGTTGTCATCTCAAACTCCTTTAATCCTTACATAATTTATTATAGTAAGGATAATTAAAAAGGGCAATCGGGAAGATTTTGTGCCCGAATGGGCGTCCGCTATCTGGAGTTTTCTCGACTGACCGTTTTTGGCGAGAAGCGGGCCTGTAATTTAAAAAGTTGCGGAATTAAACTTTCCGGATGCGCCACAGGTGAAACAGCAGCAGCAAAGGGAAGACAAGCGTGATGGTCTGCGCCAAGCCGTTAAAATTGAGCAGATGCCCGTAATGCCAATGGTAAATGGACATCGCGGCCGAGGGGGCGCTGCTGTCGAGCAAAAAATTTACAATCACAAAATAGGAAATTGAAACAAGTGCGCCCAGGGCTATCGCCACCGCGCGGGGCAACCATAGTATCGTCAGCAGCAGCATCACCCCCAACAGCATTCCCAGCACTGCTGTACTGTTGAGCCACAACAATAAAGCCCAGGATTTCAGCAGCAGCGCAGCGGCAATGAATTTCGCCAGCGCTTCCAGCATCAGCACTGCCAGCATCGTTGCCACAATCTTGCGCGGCTCGCGCAGCAAGGTCAGCATCAGTATCCCCAGCATCAACAAATTCAGCATGACGGCACCGCTTTCCAGCGCATCAAACCGCGCGGAAGGCGGCGGCAGAAAAGGGTGGTGCGCCACTTCGGTGATGAACACATTTCCCAGCATCGGCAAGGACGGGTTAACCTGGCCGAACATCCACAACGCGATCAATGCCAGGCCAAAATCCATTGCATGGCCATGCCGGAACAACTGGCTGCGCCAGCGTGTCAGGCGGGAAAAAAACCAGGTCCAGGAAGTCATGCTGACCGCCAGCAACGAGCCTATCAATGCGCCCGCACTGTTATTCAGCAAATCCAGGTTGGAACTGGTTCGCGAGGGCAAATACATTTGCAGATATTCCATGCTTGCCGACAGCAATATGCCGATGCACAAGCCGAGAATCACACTGGGCAGCGCGCCGAAGCGCGCACGCAGTGCCAAGGCAACCAGAAATCCGAATGGCAGGTAGGCCAGCAGGTTGATGACGGCATCGAAGCCGGTATAGGTTAGCTGAAAAGGCGCGCGCAGCACCTCGGAAAAATCCAGTCCCTGTCCCCGCCATCCGGAGAATGGCGACAGGCTTCCGTACACGATGAACAGCATGTAGCCGACGGCCAGCCAGGTGCGCAGCCGCGCGCGGGATTCGGTGTGGGACAGCTCTATCATGCGTAATACCGGGTACGCCACATAGCAGACAATCGTGCAAGTTTAACCCATTCGCCGTGACTGGCTTAAACCCAGATAGTTCATTAGCCCAAAATCCGTTCGCCCTGATGCTTCGACGCGCTCAGCACAGGGTACGCAGAGCGTATCGAAGGGCTTGCTCAAGTGGTTCGATACCTCACCACGAACGGTCTTTTACACCCGACTTCTCCTAATGGATTATCCGGGTTAAGCCTGGGCGCATATGGATGGAGCCGGTCAATAGCCGTCTGGCAATTCGTCATCGTGTTAAACTCCGCGCCGAAGCTGGCCAGACAGTCGCCGCGCACGCAAGTGCGGGGAGGAAAGTCCGGGCTCCATAGAGCAGAATGCCGGTTAACGACCGGACACCGTGAGGTGATGAACAGTGCCACAGAAAATAAACTGCCCAAGTACCGCAAGCCCCCGCAAGGGGGGCGCCGAATGACACTCGCCGCAAGGCGGCGGTCATAACGCAGGTAACGGCGAGGGTGAAACGGCGGGGTAAGAGCCCACCGCGGACGTGGTAACACGGACGGCACGGTAAACTCCATTCGGAGCAAGACCAAATAAGCAGGCCATGACGTTGCTCGCGTCGCTTGCGGGTAGGTTGCTTGAGCGTCAGGTAACGAAACGCCTAGAGGAATGACTGTCCACGACAGAACCCGGCTTACCGGCTGGCTTCACCTGATTTGATGGGTCGCGTAAATTGTGTTCAGCCGCAGCGCCCGCGGCAAGCATGATTTCTAGCGAGCCTGTTTCATTTTTAATCGTCCGACCAGATGCATTATTGACAAGTGGGCAACATCTGCGCCCAACGCCAGAAATGTGGCCATAGGTTAATCAGCATCCAACCTCTTTTCCTGGTGGAGAAAATAAAGTCTGTAACAGATGTCCTGCATAGCTACAGGGTTCTTACGCCGTAAAAAAATCATACAGTCTGTAACAAGTAGCTTGAAAGTATTATCCGAAGATAGCAAAGAAAAATATAGTCTGTAACAGTTGGAATTACTGCACCTGAATCAACCGTCCGTTGTGATTTCGTCTTCAAATACCAGCAAATTACCAAGTATTACCATCGACTTCAGCGGCCGACTGGAAGAATTGATATCAGGGTCTTTTGTTCGGCCAATGCTGCCGCTCGGGAGCCTCAGGTTGGATGGCCGCAATTAGGCTGCGGACCTTGGAGACACTCGTTACCGAAGATTGGCTCTCTGACATGACTCATCCTGCATCAGAAGGATCAGAATTTTTGAGCTCAGCGGAATTTGCGGCCGTTGTGGGGTTACCCTTGGTCAGCTTCTGGACGGTCAAGTCGTCGGCCTTGTTATTGGCAAGACGGAGATTATTTTCTGAACCGAGCAGGGCTTCCTTGGTCTTTTGCAGATGTTCGATGGTCTTGTCAATCTCATCAATAGCCGTCTTAAATTTTAGCGGCTTATCGCGTTAGCAGTGATCAAACTTCGACTTCATAAGATCACAACCTGTTTCCCAAAAATCTCCTGAGCAATTGGAACCAAATGGTCGTGGTGGCTATGCCAATCCGACGGATTAATTCTGCCACCGGCATGCCTGTTTCGGGTTCCTTCAAAACCGCAATCATCTGCCCCACTGCAAATCACTTCTTCTTCATGTCAAAACCCCTTTCTTTGGGAAAGTGTTGCCAAAACGAATATTTCGTGTGGCTACATTTTTAGGGGGCTGATTAATCTGTCCTGAACCGCAATTTAGCGGTAGCGGGGGATTCCCGATGTTAAGTTATAGCAAATCGTTACGATAAATACATTTAACTATTATTAATCAAGCAACTCTTTAATAATCCTCTTGCCCGTCGAGACTTCATGCCAGTTCCGGCTATTTGAGTAAGGCTTCGTTATGAATCGATTTGTATTCCTCAAACAAAAGTTAATGAAAATTAACCATTACAATTAAATTAATTAACTTTTATTAATTTAACGTCTCTCGCACAATTCATGCAACCGGCTGAACCCAAATATGACGGTCCCAACAAAATTTTTTAACTAAAGCACTAGGAGAGCAAACATGGCCGCAAAAAAGTATGAGGCAGGTGTTAAGGAATATCGGCAAACGTACTGGATGCCGGAATACACACCTTTGGATTCGGACATCTTGGCATGCTTCAAGATCACTCCGCAGGCGGGTGTCGACCGCGAAGAGGCTGCGGCGGCTGTTGCTGCTGAATCTTCGACTGGTACTTGGACCACGGTGTGGACCGATCTGTTGACTGATATGGACTATTACAAGGGGCGTGCATATCGCATTGAAGACGTGCCGGGCGATGACACTTGCTTCTATGCTTTTGTCGCCTACCCAATCGATTTGTTCGAAGAGGGTTCTGTGGTTAACGTGTTTACGTCGTTGGTGGGTAACGTGTTTGGTTTCAAGGCGATTCGTGCCTTGCGCCTGGAAGACGTGCGTTTCCCTCTGCACTATGTGAAAACCTGTGGCGGCCCTCCGCACGGTATTCAGGTTGAACGCGACAAAATGAACAAGTATGGCCGTCCTATGCTGGGTTGCACCATCAAGCCCAAACTGGGTCTGTCTGCGAAGAATTACGGTCGCGCTGTGTATGAGTGCTTGCGTGGCGGCCTGGACTTCACCAAGGATGACGAAAACATAAACAGTCAACCGTTTATGCGCTGGCGTGATCGCTTCCTGTTTGTGCAGGATGCCACGCTGACAGCGCAGTCTGAAACGGGCGAGCGCAAAGGTCACTACCTGAACGTTACTGCGCCGACCTGTGAAATGATGTTGGAGCGCGCAGAGTTTGCCAAGGAAATCGGCGCGCCGATCATCATGCATGACTATATAACAGGTGGCTTTACCGCGAATACGAGTCTGGCCAACTGGTGCCGCAAAAACGGTGTGCTGCTGCATATCCATCGCGCGATGCACGCCGTGCTCGACCGTAACCCGCATCACGGTATTCACTTCCGCGTGCTGACCAAGATTCTGCGTCTGTCCGGTGGTGACCACCTGCACTCCGGCACGGTGGTGGGCAAGCTGGAAGGCGATCGCGCTGCAACGCTGGGTTGGATAGATCTGATGCGTGAATCCTTCATACCGGAAGACCGATCACGCGGCATCATGTTTGATCAGGACTGGGGCTCAATGCCGGGCGTCATGCCGGTTGCTTCCGGTGGTATCCACGTTTGGCATATGCCTGCGTTGGTCAGCATATTTGGCGATGACTCAGTCTTGCAGTTCGGTGGCGGTACGTTGGGTCACCCATGGGGTAACGCGGCAGGTGCGGCAGCTAACCGTGTAGCACTTGAGGCCTGTGTGGAAGCGCGCAATGAAGGCATGGATGTCGAACGCCAGGGTAAGGAAATTCTGACCAATGCAGCGAAATCCAGCCCTGAGTTGAAAATTGCGATGGAAACATGGAAAGAAATCAAGTTCGAATTTGATACGGTAGACAAGCTGGACGTGGTTAACCGTTAAACACACGTCGACAAAAGCTTATAAAACCATTGCGGTGTGCGGCCAACAGGCTGCAACCGCTCACAAGAAAGGAATATGAAATGGCTGAAATACATGACTATGTCTCTACACCTAAATACGAAACGTTTTCGTATTTACCAGCAATGACGCCGGAAAAAATCCGCCGTCAAATTACTTACCTGATCAAGCAGGGTTGGAATCCGGGAATCGAGCACGTAGAGCCGGCTCGTGCGGATGCTTATTTCTGGTACATGTGGAAGCTGCCGATGTTTGGCGAGCAATCGGTAGATGTGGTGCTTGCCGAGCTGGAGGCGTGCCACCGCGCGCACCCGGGAAACCACGTCCGCCTGATCGGTTATGACAACTACTCGCAAAGTCAGGGGACTTCCTTCGTGGTGTTCCGCGGGCGGTAAACAGCGAGGCTGCCCGCCGTTGGTGGCGGATTCGGTTGCATTGCCGAAATGAAAATGTATCCGTGAGCAAATTTCGCGGCAAGGTTAAAAGCAGCAAAGTGGCAAAGTAAGGGATATCCAGTACATGCTTCTTGCGCTGGAGCAGAGAGTCTGGCGCAAGTAACGAATGAATACGGAAGGATGAGAGCATGACAGACTTAACGGAAAACAAAAAGTCAAATACTGCTGGTTCTACATTGGACAGCGCATCAGGCAAGGCTCTTTCAAGGGCAAGACGTGAAGCGATGTCACGCGGCGGTAAATCAGCGCTTGGGCAAATAAAAGCAGCGACCAGCGTACATGCGGAGCCTGGTTCGCGTTCAGCGATAAGCAGCGTGAGCAAGCCAGTGGAAACAATATGCATGCCTACAGTTAATGCTATTGCATCAATGACAGAACCGGCGTGTGGCAGCGCAGGCGCAGATAGTAAAGCCGAGGCAGAGCGTGAAAATGCAATTGACGATATCTGCGCAATTGTGGCTGATGAATCAGGTGCAGTCGTTGGTCAGGTTGCTTCTGCGGTTCGCAAACTTTGCCAGGATCGTCGTCGCGCACTTTCCAGTCGGGGGAAAAAGGCTGTAAAAGCAATGAGCATGAAAGCTGCAACCGGAGCCGGGTTGACTGGCCGAGCTGCCGCCCGTGCACGCCGCGTGGATTTGTGCGCGAATGGTCGCGGCAATGATCCAGCCTGTCGTCCGACCGGTCGCGTGCGTCCAGAAGTGGCTGCGAACAAAGTAGAGTTTGGCACTACCTTAAGCGGCGCCACAGTAAGTGGTTCGCAACTGGATCGCAACAGCAAAATCACTGGTGTTGAAGCCGGTACATGCCGTGCCATTACGGGTACCGAGTACATTGGTGCCGAGCAGTATGGGGCATTGTGTTCGTCTACACCTTTACCTTCGCCAGCCAAGGTGGGTGTAGGAATGACAGGCAGGGGGCTGAGGGTCAGTGGTGTTGATACTGGTCGCGGAGATAAGGTAACCGGGACGGAGTTGGCTGCGAATAAAACAGTGACCGGCAACGAGTATTTAAGCGCCGACAAGCTGGAGGCGAAAGCAGCTTCCAGGCTGGCACCGGACAAAGTTGGATTGTCTGCTACGCGCTCGGGAATAAATGTGAGCGGAACTGCAGTGGGCCGCAGTGTGAAAGTGACGGGTGATGAGCACGGCAGTTGTTCGGCGATTTCAGGTACGGAGTATACCGGCTCGGAGCAGTTCGAATCGTTTTGCGATGCGGCTCAACAGGCGGCCTCGCGCGCTCTGATTATCAGCCGTGGTGCACATGCCGGTACCGGATCCAGTATTGATGTTGGCAACAAGGTAACAGGTGCGGAACGTGGCGAGTCTATAACGTTAAGCGGTACGCCCTATTCAACAACAAGTCAGCGTGTGTCACAGCGAGGAGCGAATAAAAATCCACATCCATTGGCGCGTGGACCTGCAGATGCACCGCGTGAAGCAGCGCCAGTAAAGCAGTCGCCAGTTGCGCAAGGTGCTTTCAGCATCATTACGCCTGCGCGCACCGGCCAGTCAAGCAATGCAAACAAAATCAGCGGTACTGCATACGGCGCGATTGGTCGCATTACCGGCCCGGTCAACCTGGCAACAGGCCTGGTTTCAGGTACGCCCGAGTTCCGCTACCAGGATGGCTCGGCAACCATCATGTCTCAAGTTAAACCTGAACCGTTAGCTATGGATTCTGCCCGCAACCGTTTGACGGGTGACGGTCGTGAAGGCGGATTTGCAATTACAGGTGCGGCATGGAGGCGTAATGAAAGCATAACCGGTACTGAAGGTGCTTTTTCACAACGTAACCAGACGATACGTGGTGAGCAGCGCAATCCGATGATCGGTGCAGCGCAGTTGAAAGAACGTGATCGTCCCGAATTGCCGGTAAGCAAAATAACCGGCAGCAGTGGCAACGATACGAAAGGTTCTGCCATTACATATTCTGGCGGGGCACGTGGTTAACAGGGAATGACAAGGATTGCGCAAGCGAATAAACGGATAAGTAACTGAGATGAACACGAGAAACCGCCCAGGGAAAAGCATCAGCCCGCTACATACAGCTAGTCGCCGTCCTTATGGTTTGGGTACGCCAGCGGGTTTGTTGCAGGCGCGCGTTCGGCAGCCGATATTTTCATCGCAGGGATTTTCACTTGATTCCGATGTGGCGCCCAATCCGGCATGTTCAACAGATTCCGGGCGGCCGTGTCGTCACCCGCTTACTAATGAATCGGAGAATCAGCGTTTATTGGCGCATGAACTCAAGATCAAAAACAGTTTCGATGCGATCGTGCAGGTGCTTAAACGCATTGCCGGTTTGCAGCACGAGCCTGATTTCGAAGAACGTGCCCAGAAGATTTCACGTGAACAATTGGGATTCGAATTGCCGGAACAAATTCTGGCAGATGCCTGGGTAACTGATCTGGACATGCGTGCGCTCTATGGCGAATGTGTAATGCGAATGCTGCGTTTGCTGGCAGAGCAGGCAAGGCAAACGAACCCGCAACAGGACACAGACGAAGCAATGGCATTTTTCTTGGATAGCGGCTATCACGCGGTGGATATTTCACCGTGCTCGGATGGCCGCCTGAAAGGGTTGGTGCGCTACATATTGCGTCTTCCCGATGGCGCTGTGCGCAGTCGCAAAGCCTATGCGGGTGCCATGTTTGATGTGGATGCAAACGTCAAGCGTTGGGTAGAAACAGAATTGATGCGCTTTCGCGAAGGTCGCCCAGTGACTGCAGATGCGGGCACGCGTTATCTGAAAGTGGCCGTTTATCACTGGAGCAGTTCCAATCCGACGCATGAAGGTTGTGCTGCACATGGCAGCAATGTGACAGCTGCAGCAGAAGCCGGTTTGAAGCGGCTGAACGAGTTTCGCCAGGCCATTGAAAACAGTTTTTGCTGCGGCGCATCGGTAGACAACTTGCTTATAGGTGTTGATACCGATACGGATGCAATAAAAGTACATATACCCGATGCCGACGGTGCAATGAGCTTGCACAGATTTGTGGACAACATTGAAGTGTACCGCGCAACCGTCAATGATGATGCGAGCAGTGCCAGACTTAAATTGCACCGAGCAATTCTGGAAGCAAGTGCTATCGCAGGCTGGGGGGCGGGAAACGGCGAGCCGCATGAAGGCATGCGCAGACTTATTGCATCACTGCTGATTAACAATCTGTCGCAGATTGAGTATGTATGCAGCAATTGGGGTGGTCGTTATGCGGATATCGGTCATGCAGAACGATTCATCAATGTAGGCGAAGGATTTGAAGAATTTCAGATGCGTAATCTGGCCTATCTTGCCCATCTTCATACTGTTGAAGAAGGTGCGCTTGACATGGATGTGGGGATCAAGATTTTTACGAAGCTGAATGTGAAGCATGGCTTGCCGGTGCCGATTGCCATTCACTATAGCTATGACAGTCGGGTGCCGGGATGCAGGGAACGCTCTGCGGAACGCTGCCAGCGCATCAAAACGGCAATTGAAGGGCGTTATCCCGATCTGGCAGAAAAAAATTTGCTGGTGTGCAGCATGACAGTGCAGGACAAGCGTCCGGGAAGCCAGATAGAGCTGGTTGAGGCAATGGCGGCATAACCGATTTAGGAGTGAAAAATGAAGATTTGTCAGGTGGAAAAAACATTGGTTTCGACCAACCGCATCAAGAATCTGGGACACCGCCCATTATTGGTGGTCAGGGAAAAAACCGGTGGGCCGCGGCAAGTTGCGGTGGATGCGGTGGGCTGTGTACCCGGGGACTGGGTGATTTGCGTAGGCTCTTCTGCAGCGCGTGAAGCGGCAGGGAGTAAAGACTTTCCAAGTGATTTGACCATCATCGGCATCATTGATCACTGGATGGAAGCCTGATATGGAAATCATGCGCGTAGTGTCCGATCTGGTCACGACTCGCCGCGTGCCGGGGCTGATGAATGCGTCTTTGAGAGTGCTTGAAGATGGGCAGGGAAAACTCAGTGTGGCATGCGATCCGGTCGGTGCACCACCGGGCAAGTTGGTCATAACAGCAGGTGGCTCTGCAGCCCGTCTTGCAACAGGTGACAAGGACACGCTGACAGATTTGACGATATGCGGAATTATTGATTTGTGGGACGCCGACGACGGCAAATGAGCAGGTTTTTTTAATGTAAGTGAGGAGAGCGGAAATGGCAAATGTAAGCGGAATAGCACTGGGCATGATTGAAACCCGTGGTTTGGTACCGGCAATTGAAGCAGCAGACGCAATGACGAAGGCAGCAGAAGTTCGCCTGGTAGGTCGTCAGTTCGTTGGTGGCGGATATGTAACTGTGCTGGTACGCGGTGAAACCGGTGCTGTAAACGCGGC
>LSLI01000099.1 GCA_001577345.1 Candidatus Gallionella acididurans | reverse complement strand
TGGACTGTAACAATTGATTAGGGAGTAATGCGGCGTGAAGGATCGAAGTATTTCCATTTAGCGGTCTTGGGTTGTTTGTTGTAATGACGGATACTCAAGAGCCGTTGGGAAGTAACCGAACAGAAACTCAAGGAAATAAAAGAGGCCAGGAAGGCATCCGCCAAAGCGCGCCGTAGTGATTACAAGCAAAGCAAAGCAGAGAAAGACAGAAAGATCCTTCTGGTGGGGGTTGCCGTAATGCGGCGGCTGGAGCGCGGGGAGTGGGATGAGGCCGACTTTCGGCAGATGATGGAGAGGCTCTGTCTCGTCCGGTAGATCGCGCACTATTCGACCTGGATTAATCCAGTCTGCACACCGCCCACACACTTGCCAGCCAGCCAAATATCCATAACAAATCCGCGTCAGCTTTTCAACCACAACCACAGGGAATAACAATATGAACCGCAAAGAACTGACTGATGCACTGGCCACCAGGAGTGGCAGCAGCAAAGCAGACGCTGAACGCAACATCACCGCGCTGCTGGAAATCATCACCGAGACCCTCAAGAAGGGTGACAAGCTGGCACTGGTTGGTTTTGGAACGTTTGAAGTTCGCCAGCGGGCCGCCCGCACTGGACGCAATCCAGCCACCGGTGCGGTGTTGAAAATAAAAGCTTCCAGGCAACCTGCGTTCAAGGCGGGTGCCGTACTCAAAACGGCGGTTAATGTGGCGAAGAAGTAAAGCCGCGCCAAAAGCAGACATCTTCATTGTTTTGTACTATTGTGCTTATGTATTCAGATAGAAGTTAGTGGTTTCCGATAGATCATTCAAACTTAAAAAAAGGATATTTAAAATGTCCGATTCAATTTCAAATGCTTATAACCATAGCGGTACACTGCAAACAAATAAAGGTGCAACTGCGGCAGTAGTGGATATGCTGACAAGCGCATGTGGCGCAGGTGATGAAACAAACAAACAATATCTTTTAGAGTGGGCATTGGCACATGGCAATTTTAAAAAACTGAGAGATGTAATTAAAGAAAGTGCCAAAGATTAAGTTTCAATTTGTAAACATGAGTCGCTAGCAGTAGGACGCCTTTGTTTCGATCACTGCCCTTCGTGAGCGTCCGCTGTCGGGCAACGTAATAGCATAGCTCGGGGGGCAGCCATGCATCGAAACTTGCTATCCATCACTCTTGTTATTACCCGCTAATTTCACGCAATCACGAAACAAGATATCCACACCACAACCACTCAAAATGATCCGCTCCGAACTAATATCGAAACTCGCAGACAAGCATCCCCAGTACACCGCTTCCGATGTTGCACTTGCCGTCAAAACCATTATTGACTCCTTAGTAAACCGCTTGGCTCAGGGACAAGGGGTCGTTCGCCGTCCTTTTTATTGATCTCGACGACTTCAAGATCGTCAATGACACCCTTGGCCACGATGCCGGCGATGCGCTATTACGCGAGGCGGCCAAACGAATCACGGCATGCATACGCAAATCGGACACGGTAGCCCGCATGGGCGGCGACGAGTTTACGGTGCTCATCTGTAACGTGCGAACACCGACCAGCGTCGAACGAGTGGCAAAAAAGATCGTCGCAAATCTCGCGAGCCAGTTCGACCTGAATGGACAAACTTGCTCGATAAGCGCCAGCATCGGCATCGCTCTCTATCCTGACAACGGAGGAACGACAGAACAGTTGGTAAAAGTCGCCGATGATGCAATGTATACGGCCAAATACAGCGGCAAGAACTGCTACCGGTTCGGAGGTGATTGGCTCTTTTGAAAACGTCCGTTATCTGGAATTCGGATGGCTGGAACGGGTCAGAGAGTCCCCATCAGCCTAGGAAAAATTGAGTGGCCGGTAGTTCAGGTGGAGCCGACTGTGGATGATGCCAATCTGAACGCTTGGCATTTTTGAGGGGTTTGGCATTAATAGCCAGTTACGTGTAAATTGATCAATTGGTATCTGGGTCGTGCTCTTACGTGAGCAGTAGACGTGACGTGACGTGACGGATAAAGCATAACAACATGCCTAACGATCGATCAAAAAATCTAAAGCAGAAGCTTCGGCAGATGGCGGGGATTGCATATGAACGCGAGCTAACTATTGCATCGGAGGGACTGCTACAAGAATTTCAGCGTTGGGAAAACAAAGAAATCAAGGTATTCGAACTGAATGACCAAATTCATGAGTTTCATCATGGTATTTCCCGCGAACTCTACAATCGCTATTTGGGAAATGAAATGACAATTTTCTTTGGAGTCGAAAGTGCGTTACGTAGAGGTATTTTGAGTAGCAAGGAAGTCGGAGAGGATGTGTTTCTTTCCATTGATGGTAATACTTCGGCTTTGTCTTCACATGACTGACTTTCTGGCCAGAAGTTGGTAAGTGCGTCTTACCGCTACGTGCCCGAACCGGAACTCCAACTTGATAATTCATTTAATTCACTGCACGATGCGATTGTGAAGATGTCACTTTGACCTCGACGTTACCCAACAACGGCAAAACCACAATGGACGATAATCAATTCTCTGTCGAACTGGCTCAAAAGTTTCATAAAAAAATGGCCCCGACCCCGTCAAAGCTGGAGACCAAATCTCCGTGGGGGTACATGAACGGTTTGGCCATCTGTGTCAGTTCTAACCGGCATAGACAATGCCGGAATCCCATCTCGCAAGGCTTTATTGTTACCTCGCTGCGAATTATTGCATATTACCTACTGGCACTCGCCACACAGAATCTACCCGCCCGTAACAGCGGGTTATTTCTATTGCTTCACGCCAAGTCAAACTACGCATGAAAGCCCCATTCCCGCCTAACGAAACCCGGCGCATCGAGACCCTGCGCGGGTATGACGTGCTCGACACGCCACCTGAGCAGGCCTTCGACGACCTGACACTGCTTGCCGCGCAGATTTGCCAGGTACCCATCGCCGTGGTTTCGCTGATTGATGAAAACCGGCAGTGGTTCAAATCAATAATCGGTCTCGATGCTAAAGAAACGCCTCGCGATGTTGCCTTTTGCGCGCACAGCATCCTGAATCCTGACGAACTGCTTGAAGTGCGCGATGCGCAGCTCGACCCGCGCTTCGCCGACAACCCTCTCGTCACCAACGACCCGCACATCCGCTTCTATGCTGGCGCACCGTTGGTCGCGCCTGATGGCCATGCGTTGGGGACACTGTGCGTGATCGACTGCGTACCGCGCGAACTGAGCACTGAGCAGAAAGCAGCACTGCGCGCCTTGAGCCGCACCGTCATCGCGCAACTCGAGTTGCGCACTGCGAATCGCCGTGCGAAGAAAATGGTCGAGGAGGGCACTGCTGACTTGCAGCGGGAAATTTTAATGCGGCGAGAAAGCGAGGAACAAACTCGTCAGCTTCTGACGGAAAAAGAAACGATACTGAACAATGCGCTGGTCGGTATTGTTTACCTCAAGCAACGGCGCATCGTTTCATGCAACCGTCGTCTGGAGGAAATATTTCAATACGAACCTGGAGAATTGATCGGTGAATCTACAGAGCGGCTCTATGATTCCAAGGAGGCTTTTGATTACATCGGAAAAGTCGCCTACCAGACAGCGGCCGAAGGCAAGAGCTATACCACAGAATTAAGACTGCGCCACAAGGATGGCAGTCTGTTCTGGGGCACATTGAGTAGCAGGGTACTTGACACCGCGCACCCTCAGGATGGGAGTATATGGATTTATTCTGACATCACGGATCGCAAGCAAGCAGCGCAAGCAACCCAGGAAGCCAAAGAGCGCGCCGAGCTGATTTTTCAAACCAGTCCGGATGGTGTTCTGATCAGTCGTTTGTCGGATGGCTATATCACCGATGTCAATAATGCATTTACCTATCTCAGCGGACACACAAAAGAAGAAGCGATTGGAAATACAACTGTCGGCCTGAATCTCTGGGTGAATCCCAATGAGCGCCAAAAATTTATCAATGAACTTCAAGCCAAGGGGTTCTGCGAAAACTTTGAGGCGCAATTCTGGAAAAAAGATGGCAGCCAGCATACCGGGATTGTGTCTGCCAGAATCACCGTAATTCAGGGCGTTCCTCATATTATCAGCACTACACGCGACATCACTGAGTACAAGCGTGTCAAAGAAGAACTGCGGGAAAGCGAGGCGCGTGCGCAGTTGATTCTTGATATGGCGATGGATGCAGTGATCAGCATCAATCAGGCGGGTATGGTCATCGGTTGGAACCGTGAGGCGGAGCAGATATTCGGTTATACGGCGGGTCATGCTTTGGGCAGGGATCTTTCCGAACTCATCGTTCCGCCGGCATACTGTCAAGCGCACAAACAAGGCATGCAGCATTTTGTGCAAACGGGAAGCAGCACGATTATCGGCAAGCGCATTGAAATAACCGGGATGCGCGCAGACGGTTCGGAAATTCCCGTTGAACTTGCCATTGTTGCCGTGCGGCGAAATGGGCAGTATTTTTTCAATGCCTTTGTGCGCGACATTACCGAGCGCAAGTCTGCTGAATTTCAACAGCGTATCGCCGCCACTGCCTTCGAGACGCATGAAAGCCTGATGATTACCGATGCCAATCAGGTCATTCTGCGGGTCAACCGGGCTTTTACCGAAGACACCGGCTATACGGCCGAGGAAGTCGTGGGCCAAACTCCGCGCCTGCTCAAGTCCGGCCGTCAAAATGCGGCATTCTATAGCGCGATGTGGGAATCCATCGATCGTACCGGAACATGGCGGGGAGAAATCTGGGACCAACGCAAGAATGGTGAGATCTACCCAAAGTGGCTTTCCATTACCGCCGTCAAAGGAGAGGGCGGAGCTGTCTCCCATTATGTCGGGTCACACATCGACATCACCGAACGCAAGGCAGCAGAGGAAAAAATCCAGTATCTGGGGTTCTATGACGAGCTCACCCATCTGCCCAACCGGCGGCTGCTTATGGATCGGCTCCACCAGGCATTGGCGTCCAGTGCGCGTATTGGCAGATCGGGTGCGCTGCTATTCATTGACATGGACAATTTCAAGACCCTTAACGACAACCTCGGTCATCATGTCGGTGACCTGTACTTACAGCAGACTGCGCAACGTCTGGCGTCTTGCGTGCGCGAAGACGATACCGTGGCCCGTCTGGGTGGTGACGAATTCGTGGTGCTGCTGGAAAACCTGAGCGAGCAACCCATGCAAGCAGCGACGCAGACGGAAACCATCAGCGAGAAGATACTCATGTCCCTCCGCCAACCTTACCAGCTTGACGGAAAAGAATACCAAGGCACCGCCAGCATTGGGGCCATTGTGTTTAAAGGCCACCATCTGGCGACAGATGAATTGATGAAACAGGCCGACATCGCCATGTACCAGGCAAAGCAAGCTGGGCGCAACACCGTGCGCTTCTTCAATCAAAAAATGCAGGAAAGCATCACTGGCCGTTTCTCACTGGAGAGTGAATTACGCAAAGCAATTGAAAATCAGGAATTCCAGCTGTATTACCAGATCCAGGTGGACGAATTGAGTCATCCCTTGGGTGCCGAGGCATTGATCCGCTGGACACACCCTTTGCGCGGAATGGTGCCTCCTCTGGAATTCATCCCTCTGGCAGAAGAAACCGGATTGATATTGCCCATCGGGCAATGGGTGCTGGAGACGGCTTGCGCCCAACTCAAGGCGTGGCAGCAAGAAACACTGACAGCACTGACCTGTGACCTGACCTTGGCGGTAAACGTGAGTGCCAAACAATTCCGTCAGGCTGGTTTCGTGGCTCAAGTGCAGGATGTTGTGCAACGGCATGCCATCAAGCCAAACCGGCTCAAGCTGGAACTGACTGAAAGCATGTTGCTGGATAACATCGAAGACACCATCGCAACCATGAACGTATTGAGCGAGATCGGGATCCAGTTTTCCCTGGACGACTTCGGCACCGGCTATTCATCCTTGCAATATCTCAAACGATTACCACTGGACCAGATCAAGATCGACCAGTCCTTCGTGCGTGACATCACCAGCGACCCCAACGATGCCGCCATTGTGCAGACCATCATTGCAATGGCCGAGACATTGGGATTGAACGTAGTTGCGGAAGGGGTTGAAACCGAGGCGCAACGTGAGTTTCTTGAACTGCGCGGCTGCACTCGCTTCCAAGGTTATCTGTTCGGTAGGCCGGTACCGATAGCGCAGTTTGAGGAGCTGCTGAAGCGGGGCTGATCACCATCGGGTGATTGACGAGTGTCTCCTTTCGAGAAAGTTGAACTTCCGGAGTGTGTCAGGAGCCGCATGTCGTGAGTATCTGCAATCTGGAAACGTGATCCCAGTTTCGCCGGGTGTACCGGCAGCAATTAGGCACCCATCCTGATTCGATTGACAGCAGAACGAACGTTCTTTACGATACATCAATCGTCCTGCTCGTTAATTCCCATGATTCCCCTGAAGCAGCAAGCCATCCTCCTGCCTGCGATGGGCAAACCGCCCATCCGTGAGCCACTATTCAGCCATAAGGTCGCTGCTGGCTTTCCTTCATCTGCCGATGACTACATCGAGGGCCGGTTAAGCCTGGACGAACACCTGATCTCAAACAAGGAGGCCACCTTTTTCGTGCGTGCCAAGTGCAACAGCATGGTCGATGCCGGCATCTTCGATGGTGACCTGCTCGTCGTCGATAAATCACTGACGCCATCCGCATATACGCATGTTGAGCGCGCGCGATGGCAATCTCGGAGTTGCGCTGGCGCGCGCCCATCTTCCCGATGTGTTCCTGATGGACATCAATCTGCCCGGCATCAACGGGATCGAAGCCTTGAATATCCTGCGCCAAGATAATGCAACAAAACATATCCCCATCATCGCCCTGAGTGCCAATGCGATGCTGCGCGATATCGAAAAGGGACTGGAGGCAGGATTTTTCCGCTATCTGACCAAACCGATCAAGATCAATGAGTTCATGGCCGCTATGGACGATGCTATGAAGGTTTCTGAAACGGAGCGGTTTTCTGAAGCGAGATTGGTCAACGCAAACGAGACGGGACTAATAAAATGATCAGCAAACAGGAAATTCTTAATGCCAGCATACTGATCGTTGACGATCAGCAATCCAATGTGCTTCTGCTTGATGAATTGCTTCACGATGTCGGCTACTGGCAGGGCAACAAGCGGCTGGTAGCCTAGATCAACTCCCACACGATACTGGCCCCTTTCGTGCCGTTCCGTCGCACTCTGCCAATGCTCTCAGCATAGCGCAGGGAATTATTCACGCTATCGCACACTGTTCATACTGCTCAATCGGAATATCTTTGAGCAACATAATCCCTTCTGCGACCGCTGCCGTGCTGATTCGGATGCCTGCGTTACGCAGTGCATCCAGGGACAACCTGTGACACTCCCCCTGCTTGAAGATGCGGCTGTAGCGACGGTATTGTTTCCTCTTGATCGTGCCGAGGTCTATCTGAGGCGAAAACAACTTGAGGGTGGCATCGAGGTGAACGAGATCGCCCACTAAGCGGGTAACTCTTGCTTGTGATGGTCAAACCATCCAGCCAATTCTGAACGCTTGGAAACCAGACCTGAAACAACGTGAGATTTTGCCATGATATTCAGCTGTTTTCAGAATATTAAAAACAGGTGTATTGTAGGCGGCTATTGGGTTACACGCATTGTGCGGCTGCTACATAATACCGGATTTTCGGGTGATAAATAATGACACACCGGACAGTGTCCAGCACAGGCGAAGCGTTTGTGGTCTATAGCAGGATCGAGAGAACGCGGTTATATCCAATTCTCATTATATACATTCGAGCAACGGTCAGATCGGTAGTGGAGTTGATCGCATTTCTGCTGATATAGACACCATCGCAATAAGCTTAAAATCTAAATCAGAACGGCCCTTGCCTATTGTTGACTACTTTAGTTGATTATTAATCCGGTAAATATTAGACTGTTCTTTCTATGCGTGGAGGAAGTGAAATCACTGTGAAAACCTTGCTCATTCTCGACGATGCTCCGTATGGTAGCGAATGCACCTACAACGCCCTGCGTTTGGCCGCGACCCTTTACAAACAAGAGGGCAACGAGGTTCATATTTTTCTGATAGGTGATGCGACGAGTAGCACGAGGAATAGCGAATCCCCTTTCACTTTCGGTCGTCGCGGGACATCGCTCCGATGTCCGCGATGAAGAATCCACATCACCTTATCGTTTTTGTTCTGGATCGTCAGCGCTACGCCCTGCCGTTGCCTGTGGTGGACAGGGTGGTGCGCATGGTCGCTGTCACTCCTTTGCCCAAGGCACCGGACATTGTTCTTGGCGTGGTCAATTTCCAGGGGCGAGTTATCCCGGTTATCAATATGCGCCAGCGTTTTTGTTTGCCGGAACGGGAGGTTGCCCTGTCCGACCAACTGGTTGTCGCGCACACGTCGCGACGGCCTGTGGCTCTGGTGGCTGATGCCGTGCTGGATGTCATCGCTTGCTCCGCGCAGGATATGATCCCAACAGAAAATATCCTCCCTAGGGTTGAGTATGTGGAAGGGGTGGTAAAACTAGCCGACGGCTTGATTTTCATCCATGACCTGGACAAATTTCTTTCGCTGGAAGAAGAAAGTTATCTGGATCATGCACTGGGAAGCCGCTCACCGGAAAATCGGGTGCAGGAAACCTTCTGAGGTAATACATGCACCCCACACTTCCCTCATCATTGTTGTTACGGCTGAGCGAGTTTGTGGCCATCCAGACGGGTCTGTACTTCCCGCGAGAACGCTGGGGCGATCTCGAGCGGGGTATAGCGGCGGCGGCCCCGGATTTTAATTTTTCGGACCGTGAATCATGCGCACGCTGGCTGTTGTCAGCTCCACTGACGCGTCACATGAACGAGACTCTTGCCAGTCATCTGAGTGTGGGGGAAACCTATTTTTTCCGGGAGAAGCCAGGTTTAGGGGTTTTTGGGGAGCAGATTCTCCCGGAGCTGTTGCAACGACGCCGCCAGAATGAACGGCGTTTGCGTATCTGGAGTGCGGGTTGCAGCACGGGCGAAGAAGCCTATACCATCGCGATACTGCTCGATAGACTCATTCCTGATCTCAAGGACTGGAACGTCACCCTTCTGGCGACGGACTTTAACCCGAAATTCCTGCGCAAGGCAGCGCAGGGGATGTATGGCGCATGGTCATTTCGCGATGCGCCCGTCTGGCTCCGCGAACAATATTTCACCAGAAAGAAAGACGGACGCTTCGAAATACTTCCGCGTATCAGGAAGATGGTGACATTTTCCTATCTCAATTTTGCCGATGATGTTTATCCATCGCTATTGAACAACACCAGCGCGATGGACGTGATTTTCTGCCGCAATGTCCTGATGTATTTCACCGCGCAGCAGACAAAGCAGGTCACCGGCAATTTTCACCGTGCGCTGGTCGATGGCGGGTGGTTGATCGTCAGTCCAGCGGAGGGATCGAACACCTTGCTTTCCTCATTTACACCGGTCGAGTTTCCGGGGGCAGTACTGTACCGGAAGATGGCAAATGCAGAATCTCATATGCAGAATCTAAAGTACTGTGTTAGCGAACATCAGGTTCCGCAGTCGTTCCGGGAAATAAAAGTCGCATCTTCGTCGCTGCCAGTTGAGCAGACAGAGCCTGTGGTTGCGGCCGTTGCAATTCAGGTGGCACAGGCCGACAAGTCACCAGCCCCGCAACCGGATGAGCGCGAGATACCATCCCGCATGGCGCATAGCTGCGCTAATCAGGGCCGGCTTAGCGAGGCACTAGAGTGGTGCGAAAGGGCAATCGTGGCAGACAAAATGAATTCTGCACACCATTATCTCAGTGCCACTATTTTGCAGGAGCAGGGACGACACGATATCGCCATGCAGTCATTGATGCGCGCACTCTATCTCGATCCCGATTTCGTGCTCGCTCACTTTAGCCTGGGGAATCTGCATCAGTCCCAGGGACGCTACCGCGAAGCGCAACGCTATTTTGGGAATGTGCTGCTGTTATTGCGCAAGCACCCGCAGGACGAGATCCTGCCGGAAGCGGATGGGCTGACTGCCGGACGGCTGGCTGAGATAGTCACGTCTCTGCTGGCAAGTTTGCCGCAGCTTGCGGCGGCAAACACCTGAGAGGATGCAGCCATGAACACACCACAAAAAAACAACAAGGCAATCGATTGGAGCGAGGTCAAACAGCGTCTGGAAGCGGCGCGCATTGCAATCGAGCATATCTGGGCGCCAACCGTCGAAGAGACCAATCGGATACTGAAGGAAAGGGCGCAGACACTCGCCCGGGAAGCCGTGCCGACAGAAGCCGCCGATGCAGGTATCGAGGTAGTGGAGTTTACCCTCGCGCATGAGCAGTATGCCGTTGCTTCAGAGTACGTTAGCGAGGTCTATCCGCTGGAAGATATCACGCCGTTACCCTGTACACCGTCCTTTGTACTCGGCATTGTCAATGTGCGCGGCGAGATTCTCTCCGTTATCGACATCAAGAAATTTTTCGATCTGCCGGACAAAGGGCTGACCGATCTAAACAAGGTGATCGTGCTCAAGTCCGAAGACATGGTATTTGGCATTGTGGCTGATGCCATCAGCGGCGTGCGCCGCATCCGGCGCGCCGAAATTCAGCCCTCCCTGCCTACGTTGACCGGCATCCGTGCGGACTACCTGCAGGGTGTGACTGCGGAGCGCGTGGTTGTCCTAGATGCCGGGAAACTCCTGGCCGATGAGAAGCTCATTGTGCAGGAACTAGTGGGGGAGTAGGAAATATTCCGGTTTGGATTTGCCAGGAAACTATAGAGATCACACCATGATGATTGGCAAAAATTTGATTGGTGGGTATGTGATCGTACTGGGGTTATACGCATGTTTTTTAGGAAAAAGGGGATAGCAAAATGAAATGGTCTATTGGAACAAAGATTGGT
>LSLI01000098.1 GCA_001577345.1 Candidatus Gallionella acididurans | reverse complement strand
AAGCCAGCATGCTGGCAAGTCGCTGGTTATCGCAATGACGACGTGTTCTGGATTCCCGCTTGTCCGAAGGACAGTTTATCCTGAGACCATCGAAGGACGGGAATGACGTGCCAGTTTTTTATTTTCCGTGCCCTGTTACGAACGATGCCGTGCTGTCTTCAATTATGGAAAATTCGATAAGTCATTCATTGTCTGATTTAAGGGAAATTGACCGCTTTCTTTGGGCCACGCTTAATACCTCAAACGGCTACCGCTCGATCAGCTCAAGATCGACCCGTCATTCGTATGTGATCTAGCCACCGATATACTCCTCTCGTACCGAATTTATTTTTATGTGCGTTACCGCACAGCAACGCTACGGCTGTTCGGCATACCGTGGCGATTCATGGTGAACAAAAACTTTTTACGGTCACTCAACAGAATTCGAGCCAAACGATCCTGATAGTTTGATTCGGGTTTTCCTTGCAGATTTATTAAGGGAGCAATCACATGACAACTGGCACAGTTAACTGGTTTAACGACGACATGGGGTTTGGCTTAGTCACTGCCGATAATGGTCGCGAAGATTTGTTCGTGCACCACTCCGAAATCAATATGAGCGGTTTCAAGCTACTCAAAAAAGACCAAAAGGTTGCCTTTGAAGTAACGCAAATTCCGGGTGGCAGGGAAGCATTCCATATTCGGGTTCTTACATAGATCACCGAAGATCGATATTTTGGCTGGAATTGACCGTGAAGAAATGATCTCCGTTGCGACTTATTATCGGGATGAGAATCGTCACCCTGGGCGGGATGACTCACTGGCCAGCTGGCTATCCGGTGAAGAGGAAATCGATGCAATACTCAAGAACTACAAACACGTCAAAATCCACTATGACCGCACCCCGAAATAAGCATGATTGACACTGACAGCCATGCGATACGCCCTGCTCATCCTCGCGCTCTGCCAGTCAGCCTATGCTGCAGATCCGCTTCTTGTAGCCCAGATAGTGCTATGCGAGTCCGGAAGCAGGCCGGATGTATGCGGGGATGACGGAATTTCTTGCGGCATAGCGCAGTTCCAGAAAAAAACTTTTTACCGATTTGCCAGGGAAGCAGGATTGAAACACGCAAGGTATATGGATATGACCGATCAGATTACATTGCTCCATTGGGCAATCGACCATAACAGGGGACGGCACTGGACTTGCTACCAGATGATTGTCGAGCATCGCACGTTCCCTAAAACTTATCTGCACACGATTGTTAAAAGGTAATGAACATGACCGAAAAAACCAGCGGAGAAGCGTTTATAAAGCGGTTAGACAAACAAGGTTTGACGTTCATAAGAATAGTGCATGGATAGGCTTGCGAGCCTGTGAAGCTGCGATTAAGCCGGAGATTGATAGGCGTAAAGCTGACGTGAAATTTGAGCATTCCAGGTTTGAAGGTGCAGCCACAGCATGTCAGCAAATTGCGAATGGTGAAAAGAAGATGGCATTTTAGATGCCGAAATGGAAACCATCAAAGTCCACCGACTTCCCTATGTTGGCTGGCATACAGTTTCGGACATCACACCGTGGCATTCTTGGCGTAATTAAATGGAAACATTGAAAATGAAACATACGTTATCAGCGTCACAAGCGGACAAGACACCATCACTGCTAGTGATCGCAGACATCTCATTCGACTCGGTCGTGTAGAAATATTATTCAGAATAAAAATATTCACCCAATTGCAAGCGCAGGACAATATTCGGCAGTTCAGCCTTACCCACCAAGGAGATCGATCATGAGCAAAGTAAAGACATCGAGTAATTCTGGAAAACGCAAACTGAAAATAGGCTCGTCCCCGAACGGAAAATCACATCCGGCTGGCGGCGGCGAGCTGCACCAGATCGCCGGTGGCGAGCACCCCGCGCTCACCACGAACCAGGGTCTCGAACTTTCCGACAATCAAAACTCGCTCAGAGCCAATCCGCGCGGCCCGACGCTGCTTGAGGATTTTATCCTCCGCGAAAAAATCACCCATTTCGATCACGAGCGCATTCCCGAGCGTATCGTGCACGCGCGTGCGACGGGCGCACACGGATACTTCGAGCTGACCGCCTCTTTGGAGAAATACACCACCGCAAGGATACTCACCGAGGTGGGTGAAAAGACGCCCTTGTTTACCCGCATATCGACCGTCGCAGGGGGCGCGGGTTCGGTCGACACCCCGCGCGACGTACGCGGGTTTGCCGTCAAGTTTTACACCAAGGAGGGCAACTGGGACCTGGTCGGCAACAACATTCCGGTATTCTTCATTCAGGACGCGATCAAATTTCCGGATCTCATTCATGCCGTGAAGATGGAACCGGACCGCGGCTTTCCGCAATCGGCAACCGCGCACGACACGTTCTGGGATTTTATTTCGCTCACGCCTGAATCCATGCATACGGTGATGTGGATCATGTCCGATCGCACAATACCGCGTTCTCTGCGCATGATCGAAGGCTTTGGCGTGCATAGTTTCCGCCTGGTCAACAAGGCGGGGGAATCGACCTTCGTTAAATTCCACTGGCGCCCGAAGCTCGGTCTGCAGTCCACCGTATGGGATGAGGCCGTCAAGATTGCCGGTGCCGACCAGGACTACCACCGCCGCGATATGTTCGAGGCCATCGCAGCCGGCAATTTCCCCGAGTGGGAATTCGCGGTACAGCTCTTCACGCAGGAGCAGGCGGACAGCTTTCCGTTCGATCATCTGGACTCGACCAAGCTGATCCCGGAAGAACTGGTGCCCTTGAAAGTGATCGGACGGATGGTACTGGATCGGTGGCCGGACAATTTCTTTGCTGAGACCGAACAGGTTGCCTTCTGTCCCTCGCATGTCGTGCCGGGCATCGATTTCTCGAATGATCCGCTGCTGCAAGGCCGCTTGTTTTCCTATCTCGACACGCAGCTTTCGCGTCTGGGTTCAGCCAATTTTCACCAGATCCCGGTCAATGCACCCAAGTGCCCGTTCGCCAACCAACAACGCGACGGACACATGCAGATGGCCCAACCGGCGGGCCGCGTTGCGTATGAGCCCAACACCCTGTCTGGCAACTCGCCGCGCGAAACACCCAAGGGCTTTCATAGCGCCACAGTAACTGAAACCGGCGAGAAGGGCCGCATCCGTGCCGAAAGTTTCGCCGACCACTATAGCCAGGCGCGGCAGTTCTATCTCAGCCAGTCCGCCTATGAGCAGGCGCATATCGCGTCGGCGTTGGTGTTCGAACTTTCCAAAGTCGAACATCTGCACATACGCGAGGCGATGGTCGGTCACCTGCGGCATATCGAAAAAGATCTTGCCCAACGGGTCGCTGCTGGCCTCGGGTTCGACAAAATGCCCGATGCGCCCAAGGCCGCAGCGCCCGTGCAGAAGATGGAACCTTCACCCGCATTGCAGATCATCGGCAAGATGAAAGACACGCTCGTGGGGCGCGCAGTTGGTATCCTGATCGCGGATGGATCGGACGGCGCTACCATCAAGAAAATCAAAAAGGCCGCGATTAATGCGGGTGCCGGCGTGAAAATCATCGCGCCCCGGGTGGGTGGCGCGAAGCTTGCCGATGGCTCGATGCTGGCGGCTGACGGACAACTGGCCGGCACACCTTCTGTACTGTTTGATGCGATCGCCGTCATCCTTTCCGAAAAAGGCGCAAAGGCACTGTCGATGGAAAGCGCCGCGATCGATTTCGTGCGCGATGCTTTCGGTCATCTGAAGGCAATCGCCATCGACCAGGGCGGCCAGACGCTTTTGAATAGTGCGAATGTCGGACAGGATGCGGGTGTCGTGGATGCCGACGACAAAGACGCCTTTATTGCTGCTGCAAAAACGCGCCAGTGGGAGCGGGAAAAATCCGTCAGGACGCTGGCATAAGCGCCAATTTCGTACAGGAATGACGCAATGTCCCGGCGCAACTCCACACCTCGCGCAGCCCCGCTCACACCACTGGCCACGCTTTTCGAATTGAAAGGCGGCAGGGTGCTGCCGCTGCCTGCCAGGCTGGCGCGCCTATACGGAAGTCTGCGCATGCCGCGCGCAGGTGCGCATCCGCACATCATCAGCAATTTTGTGACCACACTGGACGGTGTCGTTTCGCTCAATGTGAAGGGACACGCGAGCGGCAGCGACATCAGCGGGTTCAGCGTCCTGGATCGCATGGTGATGGGTCTGTTGCGCGCCATTGCGGACGTGGTGATCATCGGCACAGGCACGCTGGAAGCCGACCGGCATCACGTCTGGACAGCCGAAGAAATTTTTCCGGACCTCGCGGATGAATATCGCCAATTGCGCACGGCGCTGGGCAAACACGGGCCGCCGCTGAACGTGATTGTCAGCGGCAACGGGCAGGTCAATCTCGACTTGCCCGTATTCGCTTCCGGCAAGGTTCCGGTGCTGATCGTGACGACGACCGCCGGTGCCAGGCAATTGCGCAAACATAAAGCTTCAGATGCGGTCGAAATTCGCGCTGTGCGCACCGTTGGCGTCATGCGCGCAAGCTCCATCATCAACCAGGTACGCCGTGTGAATGCCGGCAAGCTGATTCTCGTCGAGGGCGGGCCGCAGCTGCTGGGCGATTTCTACGAGGAGCGAGTTCTCGATGAACAATTCCTGACCCTCGCGCCGCAGATTGCCGGCCGCCGAATTGACGATCGACAGCTCAGCCTCGTCATGGGGCAAATGTTCGCGCCGCGCAGTCCTGTATGGGGAACCCTGGTCGACCTGAGGCGCGGCGGCAGCCACCTTTTTCTGCGTTACTCGTTTCCCTGAATCACAATTCATTCACATTGTTCGGCTTTGCTGGAATGATGTCGGTATTCAAGCTGTCGCAAGACGCGTAGCGGGCGAAATATGTGGGTTGAAAATAGTTATTCTTTTTGCAATCCCGACCGTCGACCATGTATCGAAAGCGGATAGCCTTGCATCAAATTACAATGCCCTAAAGTCGAGGGTCACCAATTCCGCCTGATGACAAAGGCCGCCAATACTTGCTGACATAAATGTACAAAATTGCAACACTTGACACAATTGGCGTGCGACCATTTGTATGTCACTTAGACTTCAACGCGCGCAATCCGTACAATTTCTTTGGCAATTTCTTCCGGGGACAGGACGAAATCGATACACCCGCTTTTAATCGCGCTTTCAGGCATGTCCGGCTGTTTCGCGGTACTAAGTTTCTGCGCGATTGTAATGCCGCCTATTTCCTGGATGCCGCACAACGCTGCTGATCCGTCGCCATCGTAGCCTGAGACAATAATTGCAATAAGCTTGCCGTCCCAGTAACGGGTCAGCGAACGCAGAAAAACCGTGATTACATCAGGCCAGCCGCGAGGCTTGGATATCGGTTTGAGCAGGAACTCTCCGTTGAGGACGTGCAAATCCCGATTCTCGGGGATGATAAATACATGATTGGGTTCGATTAGCAAACTTTCCGTAATCAGATCAACCGGCATGGTTGTGAAGCGGGGAAGAACCTCATGGAGGTGGGTAGGCATACTTGTGATGTGATTTACGATGACGATGGCCACTCCCATATCAGCCGGAAGATTTTGCAATAACCGAATATACGCGTCGAGGCCGCCCGCCGAACCGCCAACGCACACTATAGGGAAATCCTTAATCGGCAGTTCTGCTTTTTCAGGCATCTTCATCATCCTTCATTTCGCAAGCTCCGTGGGTGTTTATGGGTATTATTGAGATTTCCATAATTCACTACATACATGCCTTCATTCTCGCTTTCGCGATAATGACCTGCCAGTTTTTTATTTCCCTGGCCCTGTTCCGAATAATGCTGCGCTTGGTTTTTGAGCGCGCCTACTAATTTAATAATAGGAAATAATCAAAATTCGTTCTGTATGCTGGCGCACATACGGTGAATTTATTTATTGAGGTTTTCATATTTGATGACAGTGACACATCTTTCTGAATGCAGTCAGGGAAAATTAAAAAACTGGCACGTCATTCCTGCGAATTCGGGGAATCCAGAATGCCTCGTCATTGCAACAAGGCTTTAGCTGCGAACGATGGCACAAACACCTGTCATTGCGAGGAGGCGAAGCCGACGTGGCAATCCAGTAATGCTGTCATTGCGAGAAGGCGAAGCCGACGTGGCAATCCAGATGGTTTAAAAAAATGCATCCTGGTCTTGCTGGATTGCTTCACTTCGTTCGCAATGACGGCAAGGGTGTCGTGAATTTCGGAATGCGGTCAGGGGAAATTAAAAAACTGGCACGTCATTCCCGCAAATTCGGGGAATCCAGAATGTCTTGTCATTGCAACAAGGCTTTAGCTGCGAACGATGGCACAAATACCTGTCATTGCGAGGAGGCGAAGCCGTCGCGGCAATCCAGATGGTTTAAAAAAATGCATCCTGGTCTTGCTGGATTGCTTCACTTCGTTCGCAATGACGACAAGGGTGTCGTGAATTATGGAAGTATCAATAGAAGATGAGATCGGTCAACTCTCTATATGGCGCAACGGACCATACGCCAAATACACACTGTTCCAGCGACCCTCAACGTTGCACCGATTATTCCGGACGGCAAAGTTGATTTGATTGTTTTATGTTCGTTACTACACAGACTGGCGGCAACACGTAGTCCACTCTTCAATTCCTGCAGGGATTGCCTGTCAACTTAAATGAAGGAATATGAAAATGAACAAGGATCAAGTCAAAGGAGTTTTAAAAGACATCGCCGGCAAGGTGCAGGAAAAAACTGGACAGTTGGTCGGCAGCAAAGAGCAGCAGGTCAAGGGCCTCGGCAAACAAATTTCCGGGAAAGCCGAGAAAACCTATGGCGATGCAAAAAAAGTCCTCAAGGATTCCAGCAAGCATCCTTGATGCATTAGCGCAACAACAATGGCCGCTGCACGCGGCCATTTTCTCGATTAGCCAACTCGCGGGACACGTCCGCGCAAACGGCACGTCTTTTCTGAATGTATTTTACGATCGGAGAAATATCATGCCATTAAGAAAAGGGGCAAGCCAGGTAGTCGTCAGCAGCAATATCAAGACACTGGTGCATGAGTGGGAAGAGGATGGATCGATAGGCAGCAGCCATCCCACGACGAAACAAAAAGCGGTCAAGCAGGCCGTAGCGATCTCGTTGAACAAAGCCGGAAAAAACCGCAACGCCCAGCCTCACAAACGCGAAAAGTGACTTGCGGATGCCCGTTCACTATCGTCCCCAGTACGCGTTGCTTGTCAGATTCCAGAGTGCTCCCCGGTAAAGCGCGCTTGATCGATCCCGTCCGGCATGAAAGGGTCCAGGCACGATGTGCTTTTCAGCAACAGCAAGTTTTATAGCCGGGGTTTCATTGTCGGTACTCGGTGTGGCAACCGTGAAAAAGGCGAAACGGAAGGCGGAGATTCCTTTTGCGATGATCCCGCTTTTGTTCGGTATCCAGCAAATCGTCGAGGGGATGCTATGGCTGTCATTCCGGTTTAATGCCCCGCTGCTCAATGTGACCATGACGTACTTGTTTACGTTGTTCTCGCACGTGCTGTGGCCGATGTATGTGCCATTTTCAATCGGCCTGATGGAAAACATAGCCTGGCGCAAAAAAGTGCTATCGGTATTCCAGGCCACCGGAATCGCGGTCAGCCTGTACCTCCTTTACTTTATCGTCAGGTTTCCTTTGACTTCCGAAGTTCATCAACACATCGTTTATGTTTTACCCCATGTCAGGGAGCAGCCGGTTCTGGAGTTCTACCTGGCGGCAACGTGTGCCGCTCCCCTCTTTTCGAGTCACAAGCTAATCAATATCTTTGGCGTACTGGCATTGCTGCTTTTTATCGCGGCTTACTGGTTCTACACCGTCGCCGTTTTTTCCGTGTGGTGCTTCTTTGCCGCGATACTGAGTGCCGTCATTTACCTGCATTTCAAATTTCAAGCCAAAGCAAACTATTGATACTTCCATAATAATTCACGACACCCTTGCCGTCATTGCGAACGAAGTGAAGCAATCCAGCAAGACCAAGATGCATTTTTTTAACCATCTGGATTGCCGCGTCGGCTTCGCCTCTGCCGCGCTTCGCTCGCGGCTGAAGCCTTGTTGCAAGGACGAGGCACTCTGGATTCCCCGAATTCGCGGGATTGACGTGCCGGTTTTTAATTTCCCCTTACCGCATTCCGCAAGATGTGTCACTGTCATCAAATATGGAAACCTCAACAAAAAAGGAGGCAGCTTCAAATAATTATCCAAGTGTGAACGCAAAATGAAAAAGCCAAAAGCAATTCCGATGCTGCCCCCTTAACACTTCTTTAACACTGAATAGCCGCCACTCGATTGCCAGTTCTATTAGCGGCGATATGAGTACAATGTGTCCAGATAAAACCTGGAGGCCATGATGATACATAAACCGCAAAAGCCTTTTTCCATGATTCGCGAGTTCCATCTTGCCGACTGGTTCACACTGGCGAACGCGGTCTGCGGCACGGGAGCATTGTTTTCCATGCTGACCTACCTGCAAACGACCGATGTCATGCACGTCTACTTTGCGTGCGGGCTGGTCGTTGCCGCTTTGATCTTCGATGTCCTGGATGGACGGATTGCCCGGTGGCGGCAGCAGACTTCTGCAATGGGTCGTGAGCTTGACTCACTCGCCGATGTCATTTCCTTCGGCATAGCCCCGGCCGTGATTGCATACGGTTGCGGCATGCAGGGCTTTTACGACCGTATTGTCCTGGCCTATTTTGTTGCTTGCGGAGTATCGCGCCTGGCGCGCTATAACATTACGACCGAGGAGATGTCCGAGGGCGGAGATAAAGTGAAATACTTCGAGGGAACTCCCATCCCGACATCTTTGCTGCTGGTCGCGTTGATGTTTGCGGCCGCCTCACAGGGCGCATTGGGCGAGTCTCTCTGGTTCGGGAAGGTCGTGCTGGCCGGCTTCACGCTTCATCCGCTAGTACTGATGTTCGCGGTTTCCGGCTCACTTATGGTCAGTCGCATACGGATTCCAAAGCTCTGAGCTTCCGTCCTGCCCATACGAAATCAGTAACTACCGAGTAACTACCGGGACGGAGCCCGTGATTTTATGAAAAGAATTGAGGTCCGTGAAGGAACCATGCATACGCTTACTGCCATCTCGTTCCGAATCTGCTTCCGCTTTGGCCTGTTGATTTGGGCATTTCCCCTGCTTGCACATGCAAGTCTCCCGCTATCTTCCAATGTGCCAGGCGGTGTTGCAGTCATTCCGCTCGGCAGCGTTATAACCGGTGCCGATACACCGCAAACCTGGTTGGGCGACCAGCCTGTTCTCGTTACATCAGACCACGGGCGATGGTACGCGGTGGTCGGCCTGCCGCTTGACACGACGCCGGGTCCGCACCAGCTGCGCGTCAAGATCGGCGGCGTGACGCAAGCGCGGGACTTCGTGGTCAACACAAAAAATTATCCCGAGCAGCACATCACCCTTGCAGACAAGGGCAAGGTGGAGCTGTCCGCCGCAGACGAGGCCCGCGCCGACCGCGAGCTCGCGGTCATCACGAAACTGAAACACCACTGGCGCCCCGCGCAAAATACCGACCTGGCTTTCATCATGCCTGTCCGGGGGGAACTTTCCAGCCATTTCGGCCTGCGCCGTTTCTTCAACGGGGAGCCCCGCGCGCCGCATGCCGGACTTGATGTGGCAGTCGCGCGCGGCACGCCGGTCAAGGCGAGCGCGCATGGCCAAGTGCTGGCGGTCGATGACTATTTTTTCAACGGCAGGACGGTTTTTGTCGACCACGGCAACGGGCTGATCACGATGTATTGCCACCTTGACCGGATCGACGTGAAAGCCGGCGAAGCTGTGCGCAAAGGCCAGCGCATCGGGCTTTCCGGAATGACAGGGCGCGCCACGGGCCCGCATCTGCACTGGAGCGTCATGCTGAACGGTGCAATGGTTGATCCGGAATTATTCGTTCCGGCAATGCACAAGCGCCCATGACCCATCCGACAGTATCGCGCGCAGTCCGCAACATCGGCAGGATATCCGCCGTGATCGGGCTGGTCGCGGCGGCGCTCGCCGTCACGGCCAATGATGCCGAGGCGCGCCGCACCGGCCACCCCCGAACGCAAGCCATCGACATGGTCGTGATCCATTCGACGGGCGGCCCCACCTGTGATGCCGTGACTGGCAAGCCCGTCTGGGTAAAGGCCGGCACCCTCGCAGAAAACATGAAACGCATAGAAGCCGATCCCAAACTCGGCATCCACTACATGATAGACCGGGACGGGACGGTGCGCGCCAGCGTGCCCGAAGACCAGGTGGCAAACCACGTCTTTCACTACAGCGGCCAGTCCATCGCCATCGAGCTGATCAACGACGGGGACGGGCTCGACCCGTTTCCAAAAGCACAGCTAACGTCGCTGGTGAAGTTGCTCCGCGACATCAAGCAGCGCCGCGGCATCACGCGCGATGGCATCAAGCGCCACTCCGATCTCGACCACGCGCGACTGTCCTGCGACAGAACGCAGCGGCGCAAGGTGGATCCCGGCGCCGCGTTCCCGTATCGGTCGGTCCTGGACCGGGTATTCCAGCCCCAGCCAACCAAGACGAGCAACGGGGTCAGCGGAAAATGATCACGCGCGAGCAACCCCTATAAAATAATTTGACTGTGGTACCTTGGTTTCGTACCTTTGGTTCCCACGGAAACATCCTGATAGCTACCAATAATTTTGGGATAAAGTGATGGAGCCTCAGAATCCGCATGAAGTACTCGGTGTCGCTTCCGGCGCCTCGGCTATCGAGATCCGGGCAGCTTACACTTCGATTCTTAACAGACTCAGGAAAAGTGGATCAGCCCCGGAAGCGGCACAAACACGCCTCGACGCTGTCGGTGCTGCATTCAAAGAGCTGACCGGAATACCGGCATCTTCCAAGGTTTTGCCACCCCCACATGTCCGGAGTGACTACAAGGGGACGCTGCCATTCAAAGCCATCAACAGGGGACTTCAAATGAACATCAAAGAACACCGCAAGGTCACAGGTTTTTCGGGGAATGAAATCTATTGCTTAA